>PAND01000018.1 GCA_002707525.1 Flavobacteriales bacterium | reverse complement strand
CCGGCATACATGCCGTTAGGACCTACTGTGATGTTCGCAGTGTTTACTCTGAACGTCACTGTAAAGGAAGTTGGAGGCGGAGGAGTAGCGCCATGACAGCTAGAAGAATGAGACCCTATGTATGTCCAATCATTACTTGCGTAAACATCCCATTGCGCAGCGCCAACAGACCAATCCGTAGAACCTCCGGTTATACCAATCATTCTAACAAGGGTGTTATTAGCTGTTGAGCCACTTCCTACTGCCCAGTCTGTACCAGGATCAACACCCGGAACACCTATTACATCTATAGTATCCGTTCCATGAACTAAAATGACAGCGTCATCACCATTAAAGTGAACAATAGAAGGGTAGGAAAGCGTTGTGTCAGAAAGCGCTATTACACTCGTATCAGCAGATGAATTCGCGATTACAAAAACGCCATTAGAATCAATAACCGCAGAAGAAGTAAAGGTGTTGGTGTAAGAACCGCCATTACCACTTAAATAAACAGTATAGCCTGAAAGCGAAACTGGTGCGTTTGATGAATTGTAAATCTCTAAATATTTGTTGCTAGAAGACCCTTCTCCGTATTCTGAGAAGTAAAGGTTGCTACACGGCGTGGTTGGAGCAGGCGCTGAAGGACAAGCGCTACAAGATTCCCAACAAACTTTTGCTAGATCTGTAGTTCCTGTTATGGCGACAAATCTGTTTGTGTATCCATTAGTGGTCTTAGTACATGAACTTCCTGGGGTTAACCCTTCATCCGTATCCCAGTCATCTAATGTGTATTTAAATTCAATAGAATCAGAACCTATCGGGTATGTCCCAGTCCAAACGCCGTCATTATCCGCGTCAGCAAGCGGGTTTGCTGTTCCACTCCATCCATTGAAATCTCCACTGACGTATACTGTACCATAAGAGTAGGCATAGTCGTTCATATCTACTTTGAAGGTTACGTCATATGTTGCAGGAGGCGCTGGACACGTGCCGTCTATACTACAAGTGGCAAAACAGAATAACAAAGTGGTGTCCTGAGTAAATGACGGTAGAATACGGTCATTATAGTTAGCAGGATCAGCACAGGCTAATCCACTGATGTCTTCCTTTGTGCCCCAGTCAGACCCATGTGCAGGGCTATTGAAAAAGGCAAAATTACCGCCGTTAGAGCCGTTAAGAAGGGCAGAGCCTTCCCAAATACCTCCGCCAATATCAGTTAGCGCAAGCGCATTAGCACCGCCTAAAACACCACCGCCGGCATACATCCCATTAGGACCTACGGTGATATTCGCAGTATTCACCCTGAATGTAGCCGTGAAAGACGTAGGAGGCGGAGGCACTGCTCCATGACAAGCTGAACCGTGGCTTCCTAGGAACGTCCAGTCGTTGCTTGAATATACGTCCCATTCTGCAGCGCCAGTAGACCAGTCGGTAGAACCTTGGTCTATAGCAATCATTCTGACTAGGGTGTTGTTAGCCGTTGAACCGCTACCTACAGGCCAATCTGAACCCGGATCAACACCAGGAACACCAATGACATCTATAGTATCCGTTCCATTTACTAAAATGACAGCATCATCCCCATTGAAATGCGCAACTGAAGGATATGGCATGGCTGTATCCGCTTCAGCAAGAATAGTTGCACTTGCTGATGTGTTAGTAATTACATAAACGGCATTAGAATCGATTACCGCTGTTGAAGTAAAAGTATTT
This sequence comes from Flavobacteriales bacterium, assembly GCA_002707525.1. Taxonomy (GTDB): domain Bacteria; phylum Bacteroidota; class Bacteroidia; order Flavobacteriales; family Schleiferiaceae; genus UBA10364. The sequence continues at coordinate 136,878 of PAND01000018.1, read as the reverse complement.
GTATATGAACCCCCGTTGCCACTTAAGTAAAGAGTGTAACCTGCAAGAGAGATGGCAGAATCGGTGGGGTTATAAAGTTCTAAATATTTGTTGTTAGAAGAACCCTCACCGTACTCTGAGAAAAATAAATCTCCACACGCACCGCCTGTTGATGAACCCGTTGAGGACGGATTCCAGGAAATACCTGTACTTGAGCCGTAAAGGTGAGCGGCTAATTCCGGATGGTCAACAAAAGGGTTTCTATTACCCTGATAATTATAGATAACTTCATTTCTGTTGCTTTCAAAGGCATCTACCGGATCATTCTGGTGCCACTGCAGCAAGGTTGATAGAACACCAAAAGTGGTTCCTCCTGAGTTTAGGTTTTCTTGAACAGAGAGATCAGGGTCGTTACCGACACCTTCATAACGTAAGTCCATATAAAGGATGATTCTAGCCAAATCCCCTTTGATGTCATTACGTGGTTCAAAGACGCCCAATGAACCATCATATCTACATCCGGTAGCTGCTCCGTTGTAATTCACTGCGTTACCAGCGGTCCCTAAAAAATCATATTCAAGGTTCGAGCGAAGTGAATTTAAAGAAGGGATAGCAGGTTTTAAATTGTGAACATCTGTTCCGACTCCGTTAGACGTAGAAAACCCGCCTAAACTCTGTGGCCAAACATGTTCTCTTGTCCATCCGGTTCCGTTATTCCATTCTTGAGCTCCATTGGAAGAGGCTCCTGAGTAAATAAGATTAACATCTGTGGGATCTGATGAATTGGCATCGCTCAATTTGAGCACATCCCAAGTGTCAGTATTCGAAGTTGAAGAATAAGGAATCGCAGTATTACCTGAGATAATTCCGTTCAACTCACTCCGAAGCGCGCTACCGCTCTTGCCTTCGGCAGATAGGTAGTAACTAGTAGTTTGTGCATAGGTGAAGCTGGCACAAAGAACTAGTAGTAAAGTCCTGAGTAATTTCATGATGAATAAAGTGTGTGATTATTGAACCTTGAATTTAAGGATATTATCAATGCGAATGGAATAAAATGTACAATAGCAAAACGCTATGAAAACGTTAACTGAAAGTTCGTTTTTAAATCGAATCAGTGTGAGTTAAGACTTGGACAATCACCACTAAGTTGGCGTGCAAAAGCAAATAGAAACGAATGGTGTTTTGAGTTCAAATAAGGAGAGAAGGTGGCATAATAAAACGCCACACCTTCTTTTTCTAGAGTACAAACACTAGCTGCTTATTGAACAAAAACCTTTATGGATGCGCTCATGTCTCTACCATAGGATGCATGAACGCCGTTAGCAAATTGCATACCTAGACGTATATTACCCAAGGGCAAATTGACCGTGTCAGAGGTCTGTCCTCCACCGTAATGAATATTTGCGCTGTCAGCAGGAACCACGTCTCCTTTAGACAGAAATGCATTACCTATTAAAAGGTGATGATGTCCGGTTCCTTTTACAATTTCGCCTGCTGGCCTTATTTCCATGCCTTCAACACCAAACTCAACATAAACAGGGTTGGTTAAAGTGTCGCCATTTTCAAGATTTGCAAAGAATACACGCCCAGTGCTTTCATCCATGTTTTCAGGATTTATGCTTTGGTGATTGTGTTCGTGCGGTTCATTTTCTCCTGATGGTTTCTCCTTAGATGGGTTACAAGATGCGGCTAAGAGGCCCAAGGCTGAAAGTAAAATAATGTTTTTCATATTATTCAAATTCTATAAGTATGTTATTCTTTTCAACAACGTCACCCACCGAAACGTTCACGGATTTTATTGTTCCTTCTTGTTCAGCTTTGAGCATGTTCTCCATTTTCATTGCTTCTAAAATTATGAGCCCCTCACCTTTGGTCACCACTTGCCCCGTTTTTATAAGAACATCCAAAACCTTACCCGGCATAGGCGCTTTGAGCTTGCTCGCTCTAGCTGCATTTGTTGCAGACATACCCATTTGTTCAAGAAGGATATCGTAATGATCCTTGGCGGCTAACTCAAGTAGTTGGCCATTGATTTTTAAGGAGAAGGCCTTTCCGTCTTCGCTGCGATCTATCCATTGCACATAGTAAGACTTATGGTCTTTTATAATATGCCAAGTCCGAGAATCTATTTTTTGAATGTCAAGATTATAGTAAGAGCCATCAATAAGGCCTTCAGCAGGGTTATTATCTGGGGAGACTTCAAAAGTATTATTTCCTGTAATCTTGTACATATAGCGGAACTTTGGACCATCAAAGGTACAAAAGGATTAGTCCAGTTTTGATGCCCAAACTTTGGCGCCTTTGACGTTTATCAATAGTTGAAGTCCTTGGGGAACTTCAAATGGCGTAGGGTCCTTTCCAAACTCGAAGAATCCAACAACTCGACTTTGCTCTCCCTCTTTGGCACGAACTATCATCATGCTGTTCGTTGCGGTATCTATACTCAATGTCATATCGTAGCCAAAACCACCATTATGCAAAGCCTTGTGGTCGTGCTTCAATGCAATCATTTGAGCGAAGAAATCGGCTTGTGGATGATGCGTTGTCCAATCCAATCCAACCGTGTCTTTGCTAAAGAACGGATAGCGGTGATTTAATCCCGCTTCTTGACCTGAATAGATTAACGGGAAGCTGCGCTTCATGAGAGAGGCTAGCACATACATGGCGTTTCCATATTCGCCCATACGCTCTTCAACTGTGCCGTTCCAACTGTTTTCATCGTGGTTGGTGTTGAAGTACATTTTTATGGTTTCTGAAGGCCATGTGGTATCGCATTTCGCTGCATATTCAGCGATAGCGTTTACGCTTTTATGTCCTATTGCTACTTCATTCATAATGTGGTGGAATTCCCAACCATAAACAGCATTAAAACCAGCTTCGATAAGCGCTGGGTTTTCCCATTCGGCCAACATGAAGAGAGGGCCGTTATTAGCGCGTAAAGTGGTAATTGCAGTATTCCAGAAATCGATAGGAACAAATCCTGCTACATCGCAACGGAACCCGTCAATACCTGCGTTTGCAATCCACCAATCCATTTCAGCAATCATAGCCTCACGCATACCGGGTGCTTCGTAATTCAGATCGGCAACATCGGTCCAATCTGTAGGATTACCATCATTATCAATAGCAACAATAGGGAAGTTGCCTTCATCATCTTTGGTATAGAACTCTGGACGCTCTGTTACCCAAACATGGTCAAATGAAGTATGATTTGCCACCCAATCAAGGATAACTTTCATACCTAATTCATGAGCCTGGTTTACGATGGATTGAAAGTCTTCTAAGGTTCCAAAATTCGGATTTACTGCGGTATAGTCTGAGACACTGTAGTAAGAGCCTAGCTCGCCTTTGCGGTTTTCTACACCGATGGGTTGAATGGGCATGAACCACAAAATATCTACGCCCATCTCAGCTAATCGTGGAAGGTGTGATTGGAAGGCTTTCAGTGTGCCTTCCTCAGTGTATTGTCTGACGTTTACTTCATAAACATTGTCGCTAGCTGCCCATTCAGGGCGCTTAGGGCCATCGTATTCAGGCAAAGAGGCGACAGGCGCAGCAGGCTGGCAAGCCAACAATGCTGTTGCGGCAGCGAAGGCAATAAGAAGTGTTCTTTTCATGGTAAGTGAATTAGTCTTGGTTGAATTGGCCGCAATTGCGGGTTTGGTAGATTTCGCCGTCTGCAGGAACAGTGATGTCCCAATCTTCTAGGTAGCGGTCTTCATTACTATTGTTAAAGAAGAAGCGCACCTCCTGTTCCATATACTTGCGCACAATGATGAGCAGGTGCGGTTCAGGTTGATGAATGGTCGTTGAACCGTAGTTCAAGGCCATGATGTTGGTCCGATTTTCGTTTAGGCGCGCAATGCGACCAAACAATTGTTGCTGACGCGGCGAAAAGTCGAACAGCATCATCTTTCTGTTGTCCGGATCGTTCCCTCCGTGAAGGGCAATTTCGTCGCCGTAGTAAAGAATAGGAATACCAGGGACAGCAATGTTGAAGGCGTGCAGGGCCGCCATTTTTCTATAACCACGCTCAGTAGGTGGTGGGATTTCACGTGTCCAACCTGCTAGCTTGCTATCTTCACTCATACTGATGTGTCCAGAGGCCATAGAGGAAAAACGTGGCTTGTCTTGATTCCCTGAAATATTACCCATCAAATGGTGGTGGCCGTAATAGTTGAGACTGCTTTCTAGGGCCTTTCGCAGGCGGTCAAAAGTTGCCCCTTCTTGTGTGAAGGCTTCAAACGCGGCATCGTAGAGGTTGAAGTTGAATTGTGCATCGACCTTTCCACTACCGATGTAGCTGGCAATCAGTTCATCCGAGCCGTAGGTCTCCCCGATCTGATAAACGTGATTATCGCTCGCAGCGCGGATTTTTTCCGTGAGCAATCGTGTGAAGTTCATAGGGATGTGCTTGGTGGCATCGTGGCGAAAGCCGTCGAAGTCGTATTCGGTGATCCAAACCAGCGCGCTATCGCTCATCCAATCTGCGACAGTATCGTTCCGTAATTCAAGGGTTGGCATAAAGGTATCAAACCAAGTCGTCAGGCGCTCTTCGTCCCAAAGTTGGGTGTTGAGTCGCCCGTCTTCGGTGTATTTGTTGGTGGCCCAGTTTGGGTGCTTTTGGTACAATGGGTGTAGTTCATGGACGTGGTTGGCCACATAATCGAGCAGTACGTTTTGCTCTTTCGCATGGGCATCGTCGAGGAATAAATGCAGCTCTTCAGGAGAAGCAAAACGATGGTCCGGTTTGATGTTGCTAATGGGCCAATACCCGTGGTATCCAGAGAACGTACTCACTGGTCCGCCTTGGTTCCAAAGGCCCCAAGCATCTTCAGGATTTTGTGTGATAGGGCTAATCCAAAGGGTGTTGGTGTGGAGCGCATCAAAGTACCCATCAACCAATTTTTGGCGCATACCCTCGATATCGCCGCCTTGATAGTTGGCACGAGGATGCACAGTGGAGTCTTGAACAGGCCTGTCGTTACTAGGGTTGCCGTTGAAGAACCGGTCTACCATAGCGAAATACATAATGGAAGTGTGCCAATCTTTTCGGTCCAATTCCTTTGTGTCAATAACTACTTCGCCAAACTTCAAAGGGATCAACCAATCCCCGCCTTGCTGGCCGTTTCTTGCAGTATATAATCTGATCCAAGCGCGTTCCCACTCTTTTGCGTCATTTGGAATCCAGACGGACAGGCCGTTTTCTAATCTATTTACCTCAATAACGCGGTTGTTGAAGAAGGCTAAAACCTCTTGGTCTTCCGGGATGTTAGAAAAGCGTAATGAGCCTTCGTGAACGAACTGGAAATCAATGGCCACGGGCGCTTCGCCACCACCGCCTTCCACGGTCAAGACATTATTGTAGTTTCCAAATCCATTGGGGACGGTCACGGCATTCGAGGGATCCAAGACTTCTGCATCGTTCACGACTAGTTTGTAGGCATATTCGCCGGGCGCTAGCACCAACGTCGTTTTCCAAGTGCTATCGCTCCATTCTAAAAATGTGGCATCGCCGTTCCAGGCGTTGAACACACCTTTGACCTTTACTTCTTCTCCTTCGAAACCAGGAATGCTCAAAGTAACAGCACGCTTAGCACCTTTAAAGACGGGCACATCCATGCTCGAGCGATGTCCAGTAATATGGGCAACGTTTAACTCACCCTCGAGTGAGCCGGACATCACTCCAACGCTGTAGTTAATACCTTTTGGTAATTCGTAGTCGCCAACCATGTAGTCTTTTCTAACATAGGCACTCTTTGTACCGTGATGAACGTGTGGCGAAGCCAGATCTGAGGCCTGCATGTGTTTAGGTACTGATTTTTCCGTTTTGCAGGCTGCAAGTATGGCTGCGATTAGTATTGCCGTGATTAGTTTCTTCATAGTTCACAGTTTTTTCAGGAGCTAAGGCAATTTTGATGCTACATTCAAATCTTAAACGTGAATTGCAGTAGTTGTGACTCTTTCCCCTTCACTAACATCATAAAACTCGCCATCGATAAAGAATTTTGCAGATGCTCCTCCTATATTCTCTATGCTGACCTCTTGGTTTGTCAAATTTGCCTTAAGCGTTGCTCCTCTCCAAAGAATGGAAAAGGTCAGTCCCTTCCATTGCACAGGAAGTTTAGGGGAGAAGTGTAATTCTTCGTTCCTGATTTTCATGCCACCGAACCCGTGCACTACAGACATCCAAGTTCCTGCCATTGATGTGATATGCAGTCCTTCGTGTACTTCTCGGTTGTAGTCGTCTATGTCTAAACGAGAAGTGCGTAGATACATTTCATAAGCTTTCTCAGGGTAGCCTAATTGGGCAGCAAGGATAGCATGCACACAGGGACTTAATGAGCTTTCGTGAACAGTCTTTGGTTCGTAATAATCAAAGTTGCGTTTCACTTCTTCCTGATCATACAGGTGATTGAGGAAGTAATATCCTTGCAATACATCCGCTTGCTTAATGAATATGGAGCGTAATATCCGGTCCCAACTCCAGTTTTGGTTGATTGGACGCTCGTCCAAGCTGAGATCGTCTGTAGTAAGCTGCTCCTTGTCCAGGAAGCCGTCCTGCTGCAATACCACACCGAGCTTCTCGCTTTTCGGGTAGTACATTTTAGCGATAATACCTTTCCACCTTGCAAATTCTGTAGTCGCGTTCAATGATGTTTTACTAGCAATAGCGTTCAGAACATGGGCTGCATTTTCTGCGAGCCAATCGTACGCTTCCAATGTCCACTCTAGCGTCCAAGATGCCATGCGGTTCGTATACCAGTTGTTGTTGATGTTGTTCTCGTATTCATTAGGCCCAGTAACCCCTAGCATGACATAGGCGTCTTTCTCTTGTGACCAGTTCACACGTTGCGACCAGAACCGGCTAATTCCCAAAAGAACCTCAAATCCTCCTTCGGTCAAATAGCCCCAATCTTGCGTGTGACGGATATAGTCGAATACTCCATAAGCAATGGCCGCGTTACGGTGTATCTCTTCAAAAGTTATTTCCCCACTCGTTGTGACATTCTTCGCCGTTCATCGTCACCATCGGATATAAAGCTGCGCCGCCGGTAAATCCTAATTTAGATGCGTTTTGAATAGCTTTGTCTAGTTGCTTATATCGGTACAGACATAGGTTTTTCGCCACATTTGGCTGTGCCGTAGCAAGGTAGAATGGTAAACAGTAAGCTTCCGTATCCCAGTAGGTTGATCCGCCGTATTTCTCCCCGGTAAAACCTTTTGGACCAATGTTTAATCTATCGTCCACACCGGTGAAGGTCTGATTCATATGGAAGATATTAAAACGAATACCCTGCTGAGCCTCTGTATCACCATCAATTTCAATATCTGAGGTTTCCCACTTTTTATGCCAAGCTTCCATATGCTCAGAACGTAGTTTTTGATATCCTCTTGATTGCCCCGTGGTAGCGAGTGCAGTGGCATTAGTGTTTAATAATTCGGCTTCATGATTCATGCTAGATAGAACAGCAGCTACTTTTTCAAGTCTTAATTCTTGTCCTTCAGAAACGTTTAACCGAACAGTTTCGCTTACCCAAAGCTGCCGTAAATCTAAAACCGGATTCCAATCTTGAAGAACATCATTCTTGTAAAGAGTATTGCACATGGCAACACTTACTTCAAAGGCGGTCTTTTTAGTCTTAGCGTGAACGTAACTAGCATTGCTATTGGTGCCGAACGAACCGTGCTCCCAAAAAGACTCATTGTAGTTACTGTCTTCATTGGTAATAGTAAAATCTAGGCAGGTACATACTTCTATTTCACCGGAAAAATTTATTGGTGTGACCCGATATGAAATCGCGCCAACTTCGTCTTGAACAATGCTTGTAAAGCGTTCCGCATGAATAGCGAGTATTTTGCCAGAGGGAAGAGTCGCTTCAAAAGACCGCTTGAGCAATCCGCTTCTCATATCGAGTTCACGGTAAAAGTTATTTACGGCAACTGCGGTATTTAGGTCTAACTCCTCTTCTCCCACTTTGATTTTGATCCCAATCCAATTGCAGGAGTTTAGAACTTTAGCGAAATACTCAGGATAGCCATTCTTCCACCAACCTACCCTAGTTTTATCAGGGTAATACACGCCAGCCACATAAGAGCCTTGTAAGCTAGTACCGGTATATGTTTCTTCAAAATTGGCACGTTGGCCCATTCGGCCGTTACCAATAGAAAACAAACTTTCACTCTTAGGATGATTTTCCGCATTCCAACTGCGTTCAATAATCTTCCAAGGGTGTACCTCAGTATATGTATCAAGCATTCTTCGAATTCAATTTTTAAAATTGAGCTGCTAATAACTCCGGTGTAGTTTCGCCCAATGATTCAAAGTGGATGTTTGCATTGAGGGTTTCGGCTTCACCAATACCCACACTAGACATTCCACCTTGTTTTGCTGCTTGAACACCCGCTATGGAATCTTCAAAAACTAAACATTCTGACGGTTCTAATCCTAGAGCCTCTGCTCCTTTCAAAAATACTTCTGGATGTGGTTTGCCGTTTATCACATTATTCCCATCTATTACCGCACTAAATAATTCAGTGACACCTAATTTTTCTAAAACCATAGGCGCGTTTTTTGAGGCGCTTCCCAAGGCGATTAAAATTCCTTGGGAGTAGGTGCGACGCAAAAACTCAATCGCTCCTGGTAACGCATCTTCTGGCCCTAAGCCGCCAATGAGATCCAGGTACCAGCGGTTTTTTTGTTCTTGTAATTCTTGAAATTGAAGAACGCTTACTTCCGCTTGAGTCCATTCAATAATTTTCTTAAGGGAATCTGTTCTGCTGATGCCTTTCAGCTGCTCGTTTTGCGCTTCGGTAAAATCCCCTCCTAATTTTTGAGCAACTTTACGCCATGCTTGAAAATGAAAAACGGCAGTATCTACGATAACGCCGTCTAAGTCAAATAGGAATCCTTTTATCATGTGGTAGGCTTATACTTTATATGCTTCTAGGACTTTAAGATACTCTAAATGGTATTTAATTAAACCGTCTACCGGTTTGCGCATAATCTGTCCTAATTTCATGTTTCGTTTTGCTAAAACATCTTCCAAAATTTCGTGAAAAATAGCACCTACACTGCCTACAAAATGAACGGGTACAAGTTCACAATTGTTGAAACAAGCAATATGAATGTCAGCAAATTTTTCAAACCCTTCACGCACAATTTTCTTGACGTATGGGTGCTGCATGTGCTTTCCAGCAAACCTGCTAAAGGAGGCTAAATAAACGTTTGCATTGGGCTTGTTGTATACACTGGTGATGATTTCATCTTTATCCAATTGATACGTGTTGTAGAAGTCTTCCGCCATTTCTGTTGGAAGCTTTTTATACAAGAAGTCGGAGACAAGACGCTTTCCTATATAACTGGCAGACCCCTCATCACCTAATACATAGGCCAAGGCGGGTACTTCTTCGCTTACCGCTTCACCGTCAAAAAAACAACTGTTTGAGCCAGTTCCTATGATACAGGTAATAGCTGGTTCGCCAGTGTAGGTAGAATAAGCGCTTGCAACTAGATCATGGTCAACATTGATTTCTGCTTGAGGCAGTACCATTTGAAGACCGTCCTTTATAATGTCTTTTAAACTTTCTGAGGACGCGCCTGCTCCGTAGAAATAAACAAACTCAATACTGCTCCCAACAACCTTAAAGGCGTCATTATCACTTAGCTCCTCGTAAATAAAAGAAGCAGAGTGAAAGTAAGGGTTGAAGCCCATGGTTGAGAATCGCTTGTATTCAGTACCGTCTGAATTGAGAACAACCCAGTCGCATTTGGTAGAACCACTTTCAGCAATTAGTATCATAGCGATTTAATAAAACTTCCAAGTCACAAGGACTTGGAAGCATTAAAGTAATGTATTAAGCAAGACGTTCCACTAGGTTTGCTAATCGGGCAGAATAACCGGCTTCATTATCATACCATCCCAGAACTTTGACCAAATTTCCCTTTGCAGAGGTAACCCCAGCATCAAAAACGCAACTGTGCTTATCTCCAACAATATCGGAACTTACAATAGGGTCTTCAGTATAGCAAAGGATGTTTTTTAAGGGACCTTCAGCCGCCTCTTTCATTGCTGCGTTTATTTCTTCAGCCGTGGCTTCAGTTTTTAATTGGACCGTTAAATCTGTTGCAGAACCAGTAATAGTTGGAACGCGCATAGCGTAACCGTCTAATTTGCCTTTAAGTTGAGGCAACACAAGAGCAACTGCCTTTGCAGCTCCTGTAGAGGTTGGAATCATATTAACGGCTGCAGCACGAGCACGACGCTTGTCAGAATGAGGAGCATCTTGAATACGCTGATCAGAGGTATATGCATGAATGGTGCACATAAAGCCACTTTCAATACCAAATTTTTCATCCAAGACTTTTGCCATTGGAGAAAGACAATTGGTCGTACAAGAAGCGTTACTTACCATGGTGTCTTCGGCAGTCAACTCTGAGTCGTTTACACCTAAAACAATTGTCTTAATGTCGCCAGAGGCAGGTGCACTTAGCGCTACTTTCTTAGCGCCAGCTTTAATGTGTTTACCCATGCCTGCAGCGTCGCGGAAGAAGCCGGTTGATTCAATTACTACATCAACCCCTAATTCACCCCAAGGCAGTGTTTCCGGATCGCGCTGAGCGTAAACCGTAATTTCTTTGCCATTGACAATTAAAGAGGATTCAGTGTGAGATACTGTTCCGTTGAAACGACCGTGTGCACTGTCGTATTTCAATAAGTGAGCAAGCATATCTGTTGCAGTTAAATCGTTGATTGCAACGATTTCCACATTATCACTTTCAATCAAGTTTCTAAATGTCAAACGACCGATGCGGCCAAAGCCATTGATTGCAATTTTACTCATAATCTGATGTGTTGTTAGGTTGCTAGTATTCTAGCGATAGTTAGCATTTCTTCGTCTAAATCTGTGGTCTTAGAAATTGCTTCTGATAAAGGTGTATAAATTACTTTTTGATTGATCATTCCAGTCATAACCTTGGCCTTACCCTCCATTAAGCCAACAACGGCTCTGTAGCCAAGAATAGAGGCTAAAACCCTGTCGTTTGTAGATGGAGACCCACCGCGTTGCGTGTGACCCAAGTTGGTTACTTTGACATCAATACTTGGAAACTCTTTTTTTACGGCTTCTGCGATTGCAAAAATTCCACCAAGGTGGTTGCCTTCAGCAACCATAATAATATTGGAAGTCTTGCGCTTTGCTTGTGCTTTTCGGAGATCGTCAAACAAATCTTTGAAGGTGCTCTTTCTTTCTGGTAGAATGATGCTTAAAGCACCGGTGGCTAAACCAGTAGATGCAGCAATATAACCAGTGTCTCTACCCATTACCTCAACAAAAAACAAGCGATTATGAGAAGAGGCGGTATCTCGTATTTTATCTACACTCTCAATGACCGTATTGGTTGCAGTATCATAACCAATTGTAAAATCTGTTCCATACAAATCATTGTCAATAGTGCCTGGGACGCCCATAACACGGATACCATGTTCTTCGGCAAGTTTTAGTGCCCCAGTAAAAGAGCCATCACCCCCTATAACAATTAGGGCGTCTATATTGCGCTTCTTTAAATTGGCAGCAGCTTTTTTCCTTCCCTCAGCGGTTCTGAATTCTTGACTTCTCGCACTCTTTAAGAAGGTGCCCCCTTGTGCAAGGATGTGTTTTACACTTTGTGTAGTGAGTTCAATAATGTCATCTTCAATCATTCCTTCGTACCCTCTATAGGCACCAAAGACCTTTTTTTGGTGATATAATGCAGTTCTTGTTACCGCCCGAATAGCAGCATTCATTCCAGGGGCGTCGCCACCTGAAGTAAGTACTACTATGTTATTAATATCATCTAACATACGAGCAAAGATAAGAACTAAGTGTAAATAATACACTTATTAAATTTTTACTGCTTATATTCAAGGACCCAAATAAGAAAGAGTAGCAAAATTCACATCATGAGTGACCTAAAGGACATTAACCCTAACATCAGTGTTGATTGCGTGATTTTTGGTTTTGATGGCGAGAGTTTGAATGTCCTTTTGATTGAAGAAAAAGATATTGGTCAAGGTGTCTTAAAGCAAAGATTACCCGGTGATTTAATACATCAAGGAGAGGGCTTAGATGAATCCGCTGAACGCGTTTTGTGGGAATTGGCCAGTTTACGTGACGTTCATTTAAAACAGTTTCACACATTCGGCAATCCTCAACGGGTTAATGCTGAAAAGGACCGTAAATGGCTAGAGCTTTATCGTTCTAACCCCAAGGAAAGAGTCATTACTGTGGCCTATTACGCTCTAGTGAAAATGGCAGATTTTATTCCTAACCCTTCTAGTTTTGCTGGAGAAGCCCTTTGGATAGAAATTACTGAAATACCGGAATTGGCATTTGATCATAATGAAATTGTAAACGTTGCTTTGATGAAACTTCAGCGGCATTTTGAATTGAACAAAACAGCCTATGAGCTTCTGCCTCCTAAATTCACCTTAAATGAGCTTCAGCAGCTGCATGAGGCAATTACTCAAGAAGAATTAGACAAAAGAAATTTCCGTAAAAAAATTGTTCGCGAAAAAGTGATCGAAGCAACTGAGGAAAAACAAAAGGGTGTGCTACATAAACCTGCCCGATTGTACAAGGTTAAGTCAATAGATAGCCTATTGTAGCAAGAACATCTTGTTATTATGATAAACAATGGGCGCATTCAGTTAAGACAGCGGTTTTAGTCATTTCCATGGAACAAGTGTATTCTATACATTTGAAGAGAACAATACTTAACACAAACGCATGAAACAGTTTTCTCGTTTTCTTGTCATTATTTCGTTTTTGATTGGGGGCATTTTGCATGCTCAGACTATTTCAGGAACGGTAGTGGATGAATACAACGAACCGCTACCGTCTGTCTCTATTTCTACACAAGATGGCATAACTACATCTACCAGCTTTAATGGTCAATATACCTTGTCATTAAAGCCTGGAAAGCATGTCCTTAGGTATACGTTCATAGGATATCAAACGGTGAATAAGGAAGTGGATGTCAAGGGTAAAATGGTGATCAACCTAACTATGAAGCCGTCCTTAAATCAGCTCAATGAAGTTGTGGTAGTGGGATACGGTGTTGCTCGTAAAAGAGATTTAACGGGTTCGGTAGTGTCCATAAAATCTAAGGAGTTAACGGATATACCCACTCCGTCTTTTGAAAACGCCATCCAAGGTAAAGCTGCAGGTGTTCAGGTGATTACGGGATCCGGTATTGCCGGTTCTGGTTCTATGGTAAGGGTTAGGGGAGTCGCGTCTATTTCTGCCGGTGGTGACCCTCTTTACGTGGTGGATGGAATTCCAATTACGCAGGATTACTTTTTAAATGGGAATCGTGGTGGTTTTAACACAAATCCACTTGCTACAATTAACCCAAACGATATAGAGTCTGTTGAAATACTTAAAGATGCAGCGGCAACAGGTATTTATGGGTCACGTGGCTCCAATGGGGTTGTGCTAATTACAACGAAAAGAGGTAAAAGCAAATCGTTAACCTATAATTTTTCCTCAAGAGTGGGTTTTTCAAACCCAACAGCATTGCCTAACATGATGAATAAAGATGAGTACCTTAAAATGTATGAGGAAGCGTGGGTGAATGACGGAAATGTTGGTATACCAGAACTTCCGGGAAACAGAATGAGCTGGTCAGAAGCGCAAGCGTATGAAGGAACAGATTGGATACAAGAAACTATACGTCAAGGAGTAAAACACGGTTATGATTTTTCCGCATCTCGTGGTTTCAAGGGGGGTAACTTTTATGCGGGGCTTTCATATAATGATAACCACAGTTATTTAGCCGGGAATTCCTATGAGCGCCTATCTGGGCGTATAAATGCAGATTTTGATCTTTCAAAGCGCTTTAAACTTGGCCTGAGTACTTCGCTTTCTCGCGGAGTAAACAACAGAATTGATGCGGCATGGTCAGGAGGTTTTGGAGAAGCAATGTCAAAGGCACTTCCCATCTATCCTATTTATTATGAAAATGATGAATTCGATGATGACGGGAATATAATGGCAAATGCGGGGGACTATTGGCTTAAAGGAGGTATTAATTTAAACCCGGTAGCGCAGCGTGACTTGAAAGATTGGACGGCCCTTGAAGACCGCTCGATCAATAACGTCACTATGAATTACAAGCTTAGTGACGCTTGGACTATTCGCGGTCAAGGCGCGTTTGATTATATGCACTTTGAGGATCATATATGGGAAAAGCCTGGATATGACCCTACCTATAAAGATGCCGATGGAAACTTTTTAGGTCGCGCAAACATGTATACTTATGATGTATACAATACTTCCGGAAACGCAACTGCTAACTACATCAAGGATTTTGGAGAAAACCACCATATAAATTGGTTAATCGGCTCCGAATATCAATACAACAGGATCAAACGTTGGGACGGCTATTACGACAGTGAGGCCCTTGGTCAGATAAGAGAGACAGGTCAGTGGGTGAATGATCCGTTGAGCTATTTAGAAGAGTATGCTTTCGCTTCAGCCTTTACTCGTTTGAACTACAATTATAAGGGCAAATACTATGCGGAGGCGTTGATTCGTCGCGACGGCTCTTCGAAGTTTGGCCCCAACAATAAGTACGGTAATTTCCCTGCTGCATCAGTGGGGTGGGTGATGTCAGACGAGGAGTTTCTGGACAGGCTGAACGCGATAAACTTTCTGAAAATGAAAGCTTCAGTTGGTAAGAACGGTAATTCTGCGATTCCGTCATATCAATGGTTCGGTTACTATAATGTGGCAAACAATGGTTATGCTGGTCAGACGTATCGCTATCCTGTTATCCGTGAAAACGCAAATCTGAGGTGGGAAACTTCCACAACGTATGATGTTGCCCTTGAATATGGTTTGTTCAATGATCGAATTTCTGGTGAATTGGCTTGGTATAGAAAACAGACGAACGACATGTTATTAAATGTTGCTCTTCAAGGATCTACAGGCTTTGGTTCTTGGTGGGATAATGTTGGTAGCGTTTACAACACAGGTGTAGAATTTGCCATAAAATCTAGAAACATTGTTACGGATAACTTTACATGGACTACAGATTTCAATATTGCACGCAATTATAACGAGATAACTTCTATTGGAGAATACTCTCCTGATGCCGTAAGTGGTGGTACAAACGATACCCGCGTGGTTGTTGGGATGCCAATTGGTACGAATTACTTGGTACAATTCTCCCACGTTGACCCACAGAACGGATTACCCGTTTATTTAGACAAGGAAGGAAATGAAACCTACACATGGGATCTACAAAATCGCGTAGCCGTGGGTAATGTCATGCCGGATGCTATTGGAGGACTTACCAATACGTTCAATTTCAAGAACTGGGAATTCGGATTCATGTGGGTGTTCACTATTGGCGGTGATATCTACGACAGTTCTTCTAAACGTCAAATGGGTGTGGTTACGGATTGGAACATGCGGACAGATTTGTTTGACCGATGGCAACAACCAGGGGATATTGCAACGTATCCGCGCTTGAGTAGGGACTACCGTACTTATGGGGCAAATACTGAATGGATCAATACAAACCTTTGGTTGCATGATGGAACATACGCAAGATTGCGAAACGTGAAATTGAGTTACCGAATTCCTCAGGAGCGCTTAAAACATGTCAAGGGGATGACAGTAAATGTGACGGGCACCAACTTGATTACATTAACCAATTTTATTGGTCTAGATCCAGAGATTGCTCGTGATTTTGAAAATGCAACGGATCGGAATATGTCACCTAATATTACGTACCTGACCCCACCCCAAGAGAAGACTTATAATATTGGTGTGAACATTAATTTTTAATCCTTTACAATCATGAAAAAAATAGCAGCAATAATAGCACTTGGAACGATTGTCATAGGAAACACCTCCTGTGAGCGAATCTTGGACTTCAAAGCAGATACAACTTCTCAAATTCCAGCTGACTCAGCAATCGTAACTATTGAAGATGCGCAACAGCTTTTGGTCAGCGTATATGATGTTACAGCGAACGCTTTTAACGGCGGCTTTCAAAATATTCCTGAGGTAATGTCTGACAACCTTGCTGACCCTCTCGGATTAAACGGAGAATATGCTCAAATTTATAGATGGACCTCATCCTTCTTTAACGGCTCTTTCGGTGGACAATATCGAGATGCGTATATCGCAATTTATCGTGCAAATACGCTTTTAGAGGAAGTGTCGAGTTTGGAAGGAGTCACCACTTCCGAAGCCCAAAGAATTTCTGCAGAGGCAAAATTTATTAGGGCACTTTGTCATTATCACGTTGTTCGTATTTGGGCACAACCTTATGGGTATACATCTGACAATAGTCACCTAGGTATTCCGTTAAAGTTAAGCGCGGATCAAACGCCGCAAATGCGCGCCACGGTTGCAGAAGTATACGCTGCAATTGAACAAGACTTGTTAGACGCGGAACAGGATTTACCTGTGGACAACGGTATTTTTGCCAATCAAATGGCTGCCAAATCACTATTGGCAAAAGTGTATTTGGAAATGGCAGATTTCTCCAGTGCAAAAACAAAATCCTCGGAGGTAATTAACTCTGGAGCGTATGCTTTAGAGCAGGACTTGACAAAACGTTTCAATGACCATGCAAACGGGAGCTTACCCGCGGAATTTATATTTACGCTTGTAAGCACAAATGAAGTTGTAGGTAGTGACACCCTAGTGGATGAGCGCGGATCAGGATTTGTGGGTAATTATCGTTCGGACGACCCAAACGCGAATCCTGCCTTAAAAGCAAGCGCAGATTTGTTTACATCTGCTACCGCGGACACCAATGATTTCCGAGGTCATTTGTGGTATAACATGCGCAACGCTGGAACACCAGATGAGCTTTATATGATTAGTAAATTTGATGCAAGCTTTATTGATGTTCCACTCATTCACTTGACGGAAATGTACCTCATTTATGCAGAATGTAACATTCGCTTAAATAGCGATAATGACGGTAGCGGCTTAGGGTTTATCAATGACTTGAGAACTAGAGCAGGTGTCCCGGTTTTAGGTTCATTAAGCCTAAATGAGGTAATGGCAGAGAGAAGATTAGAAATGGCTTGTGAAGGAGATCGCCTCTTCCAGCTTAAGCGCAGAGGTGTGCTAGGTGAAATTCAGAAAATCCGTGGCGTCGACTGGGATTGTCCCGGAATGGTGCTTCAGTTTCCAAATTTTGAAGGCACGGCGCAAGGGTTTATATATAATGACGAAGGAGGCTGCCAATAATGCAGTTAGATAAAATGAAAAAAGTAACACTATTTATTGCGAGCGCCTTGTTGATTTTGGGCGCATGTAAGCCGGAAGTTGGACCAATTGGACCATCGTATGAGGCGGGAGCAGGAATTATTGGTAGTTGGGAATTAACAGGCGCAGATCAAACAGACGTGACCTTGCCGGTTCCGGAAACCAGGGATATAAGCCGGATTTACCAAAACGCATCAAACAAATGGACGGTAATGTTCAATACGGACAGTACTTACAGTGTTTCCTCACAAGGTCCAGGGTTTGATTTATTTGGTGCAGGGGGAACATGGAAATATAATACTCCTGAATTTCCATCAGAACTTTATTTAACACAATTTGATACATTGACGACCGTGTTGCCTTTAGGTAATATGCCGCGCACAATAGACCAAAATTTTAGCGTGGTGTATAATCGTATTCGTTGCGACAAGCCGAGTGTTTCTTACACTTTAATGTTTACTAGGAAATAGATTCGTATGAAAAAGATAACAACAGCATTCGCATTGGTTTTGAGTCTTTCCGTAACAGCTCAAATCACCACAATACCCGATGAAAACATAGACCCAGCTGACTCACTAGAAATTATTTTTGACCCGAATGGCTTAGATGTTTCCGTAGAGCATCAGGGACTTCTAAAGGATGCGGTAGACGCGGGTGAAGATATGTATATATGGACTTGGAAGCCGGCTGAACACCCGGGCGGTCACCCTTTTGTGAATGGGGTTGGTTCAGCGCCATGGAAAAATTCCAATGATACTTTGAAAATGACTAAAAATGCCAACGGCACATTTAGTTGGAAGATTGTACCTACTTTGTTTTATGAGGTTGACGCAACTACGGTTTATGCGGAAGACATTCACTTCCTAATAAAGGCTAAAGATGGCGGTGGTTATGGAGACCCTGACGTTAAGACAGATGATCAAAGTGTAGCTATTGATCCACCTGCAACTGAGCGTAATCCATTCTATCATTTCCCTACTAAGGTTAAAATTGATGACGTAGTTACATTGCGCTATGAAAATTGGAGAGAGGAAAAAGTGAGCATGCAGAATCTATTAGAAGACGATTGCTATGCCTATGCAAAGGCAGTCTATACAGACGGAACCTCCGTTCAAATTGAAAACGCATTTAACGTTGGGACCAATCTTAAATTAAATATGGAATACATAGGCGATTCTAATTTTGAAATGCTTCTTGTTCCGGCTGATCATTTTATTCTTGACCCAAATAAGGAGGTAGACTTTTTAGAATTTGTTGTCATGAAAAAAAACTTCGCAACAGGAGCGGATAGAGTGACAGACGCGGTTATCATTCCAATTTTCTGTCAATAATTGAAGTACACAAGCGCTTAGCTTATGCAGATCAAACCTAAACTTCGTTTTTGGCAAATTTGGAACATGAGCTTCGGCTTTTTGGGAATACAATTTGGTTATGCTCTTCAAGGCGGCTTCATGAGCCGCATATTTGAAACACTTGGCGCTGACGAGCATAGCCTCCCGTTATTATGGATAGCAGCTCCTTTAACAGGTTTAATTGTGCAGCCCATTATTGGTCAAATGAGCGATAATACATGGCACGTGCGTTATGGTCGCCGTCGTCCTTATTTTTTGATTGGCGCCATATTAGCATCACTTACCCTATTAGTTGTTCCCCATAGCTCTGCGTTATGGATGGCGGCTGGTGCTCTCTGGATTCTAGATGCTAGTATGAACATAAGCATGGAACCTTTTAGAGCATTAGTGGCGGATAAGTTACCGGATAGTCAACGTAGTTTTGGTTTTGTGGTGCAAACACTCATAATTGGAGTAAGCACTTGGGTTGCCTCTAATTTACCGTTAATGGTCAGTTCATTCGGAGTAAGCAATGAAGCAGAACCAGGCGTTATTCCTATGTCCGTTCAAGTAGCCTTTGGGATAGGCGCAGCTGTATTCATTCTGTCCATTTTGTACACGGTATTTACAACAGATGAATATCCGCCTGAGGATATTGAAGCTTTTCGCAAAGAGCAAATTGAAAAATCAGGGTTTAGAAATACGCTAAGAGAAGTATTCAAGAACATAGCTGAAATGCCTACCACAATGAAGAGATTAGGCGTTGTGCAATTTTTCTCTTGGTTTGCTTTCTTTTGTATGTGGTCTATGGCCAACCCAGCACTTACGGATCATATTTTCAATGCGGCGAAACCGGAGGCAATAGACTTTGCAGTAAGTACGTCTGAGCAGATACAAAATTATCAAATTGATGACCGAGCATTTAATGAAGCATCAAATAAGGTGGGCTCATTTATGGGTAATTACGGCCTAAGCTCCATGGTATTCGCTCTTCTTCTTACTGTTTGGACAGCAAAAAGACGAATCAATAGAAAGTTGGTTCATATGTTTTCCTTGCTTATTGGAGGCATAGGATTCATTAGCATGTATCTAATAGATAATCCCACTATGTTGATTCTTAGCTTTGTGTGTATTGGGTTTAGCTGGGGCTCAATTCTTTCAATGCCTTATGCCATGTTAAGCTCAACGCTCGACCCTAAAAGAATGGGCGTATACATGGGTATTTTTAACATGTTTATAGTGTTACCACAAATTGTAGCAGCCACATCACTAACCATTATCTATCAAGGTGTTTTTGGAGAAGAGCCAATCAATGCCATGCTCTTGGCTGGGACCTCTTTAATTATTGCATCCGCTTCAAATTTTCTCATCAAAAATAAGAAGGCAGTATCATATATTCCGGAGGGTTAAAAGTGCAATTAAGCGGGCTTGTTTCTTTTACGAAATTCACGAGGGGAGCAGCCCTTGACCTTTAAAAAAGATCGGTTAAAGGATGAGCTTGAATTGAATCCGCTTTCCTCTGCAACGTCAGACATGGGCTTATTCGTATTTATTAATAGGTGAGAGGCAACAGTTGTACGCAATTGCATGAGGTAATCTATGAACGTTAACCCAGAAGTTTGGCGAAACCATCTGCTAAAACTTTGTTCCGTCATACTCCCTATATCCGCAATTTCTGCCAAGGTAATGGAGCGTTGGTAATTGTCTTGAATGTATTTTGAAACACGTTCCATCCGCTGACTAATCTTCTGGCTCATTACATTTGAATAAGCGCTTGTAGTTGAAATTGTCTTTAAATTCTGCCTTTCTGCTATTGATGCGATGAGGTTAAAAAAGGATGCCATGCTGCGTAATGAGTTGGTTCCAACAATATTCGAAAAATCAATTTGTTCACTCTTTGAAAGAGAACCTAAGTCAAGTCCATAGCTCATTGCCCTGTAAAGCGGTCCTAAGGCAGCACTTTCTTTAAATGAATTAAGCCACTCTTGGGTGAATTGAAGCCCCCAACACTCTCTGTCCATAACTATTTCGTCCTCGTCCGTTGCAACAAAGTTGTGAGGCAGGTAAGGTCCTAAGAGGAAGGCTTGTCCAGCCTTGAATTCAACAACGGTATTTCCAATAAAAGCAAGGCCTTCTCCTTTAACTATGTAGGTGATTTCAATTTCAGGGTGATAATGCCAATAGTCCGTAAATACAGAGACTCCAAGCTGCCCTATGGTTTGTGTAAGGACGTAGCTATGATAACTCCGGTCTTTTTCTGCAATTCTTATATTTTCAATCGTCGCTTTCATTGTATTCGGTTGTTTATGAAACCTACCCAAGGACTATTTATTGATATAATATTAGTAAAAAAACCGCTAATAATGATATATTTAGGGAAGTTTGGGGGGCATTTGTTAGAAAATGTAGTTTTTAGTTTTTGATCGAGCCTCCTTAAATAAGGCGGAATTTTTCATTTTTTGTAGGAAAACGCTCTAAGGTGGTTAAGAACCGAAAGAATAATGCCTATTAATTACCAATCCTATGAATTAATTTTAAAAGGTTCAAATACACTTTATAACAATTAAATTAACCTATATGAAAAAGTTTTACATTTTAGTGGTCGCTCTATTCTTCGGAGTAAGTGCAACTGCGCAAACTCACAACGTGACCTTTAGAGTTGACTTAGGCGCTGGAGCGGCTAATGCAAATGGCGTTCATGTTGCGGGGTCTTTCCAAGGTTGGGATCCTATGGGAACATCGTTGTCTCAAGTTGGGACAACTACTGTCTACGAAACTACTGTGGCGGTTAGTCCTGGCAAACTTGAGTATAAGTTCCTCAACGGTAATGCTTGGGGTGATGATGAATCGGTACCAGCAGAGATTAGTGTGGGTACTAACGGCAACGGAAACCGTTGGGCAGTCATTTCTCAAGACACTATATTACCCGCTCTGTTGTTTGCAGGCGCAGCTCCCGCTGGATTGAAGGCTATTCAATTCAAAGTGGATATGTCATTGCAGTCTGCGAGCCCAGATTCAATACATATTGCTGGAAATTTCCAAGGATGGGATCCTTCAAAAACCATGATGGTCAATTTTGATGGCGTTCATCGATACATTGCCTATGTTAATCCGGGAGACTCTGTATATTTTAAGTTTATCAACGGAAAAGACTGGGGCTCTGCAGAATCAGTCCCTTCTGCGTGTCAGGCCTCTACTGCGGGTATTAGCCAAGGGGACAACCGATTCTATACAGATGCTATAAGCGGGCTTTATGAAGTATGCTATGCTCAGTGTGGTCCTTGTGTTGTTGTCCCAACATATGATATCACGGTAAATGTTGACGTTAGCTCATTAACCGCTTGTTCAACTATTGACTCAGTGACTCTTGCGGGACCAATTAATGGATGGGGCGGAGAATCAATGTCTGATCCAGATAATGACGGCATTTATTCAATCTCCTATTCAAGTGTTGATTCAGGCGACTTCCAATTCAAAGCGCGTTACCATGTTGCTGGCGCGACGAACTGGGAAGGCGGCGGAAATAAAATCATTACCATAGGCTCTGACTCTGTTGTGGCGCCGCGCTGTTTTGGTAATGATACGTATGGACCTTGCGCCACAATACCTCCAACTGCAGATGTGACTTTCATTGTTGATTTCACTCAAGCATCCTTCACTCCAGCAGATACCATTTACTTGATGGGTAATTTTACCCAATGGAACTCAAATGCTATTGCCATGGTACCGCATTCAGTAGGTGGTCAATACATCACTACCGTTGCTCAGTATTGTCCAGGTACAATGGAATATCGTTTTTCAAATGGCGATCCTGCGGACGGTGCTAATCATGAACCTGTGCCGGCAGATTGTGGAGTAGACAATGGAGTAGGTGGTTTTAATCGATTCTTTGCTCGCACGGGTACTGCAGACACTGTGAAGCACATCTACGGTGCCTGTTCTTTCATTAATGTTATTGAGAATACCTTAGATGAGGTTTCAATCTACCCGAATCCAATGACTGAGGCAGCAACGATTGCTTTAGGGAGCCGAGATAAATACTCAGTGCGCGTATTGGACATTACAGGCCGTATTATTTCTGCTATGGATAACATGCAGGGTAATGTTGAATTGAACTCTTCAGAGATGAGGGGCGGCATGTATTTTGTCAATATAACCAACACCCAAGGTGCGTTGAAAACAATTAAGATTGTGGTAGAATAGGTAGACCCCATTCTATAAAATAAAAGACCCGAGACTGTTAAAAGTTTCGGGTCTTTTTTATTTATAAATCAATTGATAATTAGGCAACAAGTCCATTTTCCACAGCAAAACGAACCATACCTGCGGTATTGGCCATTCCCAATTTGTTAAGGATATTTTGTCTATGATTATCAATAGTTCTCTTGCTTAGAAAAAGCTTCTTTGAAATTTCCTCATTGGTTAGTTGCTCACAAATAAGTTGAATAATTTCTATTTCACGCTTACTTAATAGGGCAACAGCTGGGTTATCATTATTTCTTTCGGCAATACCGTTGTTCAGTATATTTTTCTCTATCAGTTCGTTTGCCAGGTGCTGAACATAAAAAAGTTTTCCGCTTAAAACCGTAGTAATTGCTTCTAATAACTCGCCCGGGCCAACGTTTTTTGTCATGTAACCTCGCGCTCCTGCTTTCAGCATATTAGCGGCAAATCCTATGTCGTCATAGTTTGATAAGGCTAAAATCTGTTGCTCGGGATATTCTTTGATTACAACACTTGTAAGCGAGGACCCATCCATCTCCTCCAGTTGGTAATCCATTAAGACAATGTCAAAGGCATTACTTTTCAGCATTGACATAGTCTCTTCCCCATTACTAGCCTCAAGTATGGTGAAGTTGTAGTGGTCAAAATCACCCATTTCTAGCATGGTTTTTATTCCATCACGAACAATAGCGTGATCATCTACAACAAGTATTTTAACGTTTTTCGTTTCCATTAACGTTTAAAGCTTTAAAATGCTTTTAATTCTTGGTTTGTTCAGTAGGTGTGGGATGTACTTCTTATGAGTTGAATTAAAAATACGGATAAAGTTTAATTTGAGTATTTAAATTGAGCATATCTACTCTAAGTCTCTAATACAAACATACTACATATTGTTGAAGTCAAACAAGCGGAACAGGAATAGAAGAACTAAATTGAGGGGTTAATTTTTGATATTAAAGCAAATGCATCTGTGAGAGTAGTATATCCGAGGAAATAACTATATTTGTCGAAACTTTTTGGCATTCAAAAGGGGGACTTCGGTCCCCTCTTTTATTGCTGCTAATTGATGGATTACGCAAAAATAGAAAGCGCTGTGGATAATGCAGCCAATGACAATGGTGCATTTTTGGTAGAGTTAGAACTGAAACCAAATAACATAATTGTTGCCTATGTCGACTCAGATAAAGGTCTCTCGATTGATCAAATTAAGATGATTAATCGTCAAATTGAATCTGATTTGGATCGTGATGTTGAAGATTTTAACCTAACGGTTAGCAGTCCAGACTTAAACAGGCCCTTGAAAATATGGCGTCAATACAAAAAAAATATTGGTCGCGATTTAAAAGTAAAATTCAAAGACCGCCAAGAAGAAGGAATGTTGGAGAAAGTGGAGACGGATTATTTGGTTCTAAGCATACCGAATAAGAAGAAAAGTGCTCCGAATGTTGAATTAGAAATACAATTTGCTGACATCGCTGAGGCGAAAGTGGCGATTAGGTTTAAAAAGAAGTTTTAGTTTTATAGATAATGGAAAATCAAGCGATTATCGAAAGCTTCCTCGCTTTTAAAGAGGAAAAGAACATCGACAGAACTACTTTGATGGCTTTTATAGAAGAAGCCTTCCGCAATCAATTGCGCAAAAAGTACGAGACTGATGAAAACTTTGATGTGATTGTAAATCCCGATAAAGGCGATTTAGAGATTTGGCACAACAGAGTTGTTGTTGAAGACGGTTTAGTTGAAGATGAGAATCAAGAGATTGAGTTGACGGAAGCACTAAAAATTGAGCCGGATTATGAGGTAGGTGAAGATGTATCTGTTGAAGTAAAACTGATAGATTTAGGTCGTCGATTTATTCTAGCGTTCAGACAGAATTTGGTCAGCAGAATTCAAGAGCATGACAACTCTGAGTTATTCAAGCGATATAAGGACCTTGAGGGTGAAATCATCACTGGAGAAGTCCATCACGTGCGACAGCGCGAGGTTATCGTTTATGATGATGAAGGGAACGAATTAATACTTCCAAAAGATCAAATGATTGGTGAACGAGAGTTCTTCAGAAAAGGAGATCCAATTCGTGCAGTAGTGAAAGAGGTTGTTTTTCGTGGTACAAAACCCGTCGTGATTATGTCACGAACAGATGAACGATTCTTGGCAAAATTATTTGAGCAGGAAATCCCAGAGGTATACGATGGATTAATTACAATAAAAGGGGTTGTCAGAATCCCTGGTGAGAAAGCCAAAGTTGCAGTCGAATCGTACGATGATCGAATTGATCCAGTAGGTGCCTGTGTGGGTATGAAAGGGTCCAGAATTCACAGTATTGTCCGCGAATTACGAAACGAGAATATTGATGTGATTAATTACACCAACAACCTTCAATTATACATTCAACGAGCTTTGAGCCCCGCTAAAGTGACGTCATTGAATGTAGATGAAGATGCAGGTCGTGTAGAAGCGTATTTAGCTCCAGATCAAGTAAGTTTAGCTATTGGAAGAGGAGGTACAAATATTCGCTTGGCAAGTAAGTTGGTAGAGATGGAAATAGATGTTTATCGCGATGATATTGAAATCGAAGATGACATTGAATTAGACCAGTTTAGTGATGAAATCGAAGCTTGGGTAATTACCGAACTGAAAAAAATAGGCTGCGATACAGCGAAAAGCGTATTGAAGCTTACTAAAGCTGAATTGGTTTCTAGAGCCGACTTGGAAGAGGAAACAGTAGAAAATATACTCTCAATTCTGAAGCAAGAATTTGAGGAAGAATAAAAATAGTAAAGACACTCTATGAGTAGCGTCAGATTAAGCAAGGCCACCAAAGAACTTAATATCTCACTTGATCGTGCGGTAGAAGAGTTAGAAAAAAACGGCCATGACATTCCAAATAATCGAAACACTAAGATTTCGGAGGAGCAGTATGAGGTCTTAAGGACCACATTTGCCGACGATCTCGAGCGTAAGAAAGCTGCTGAAGAGGTGAGTCAGCAGGGTAAGGAAGAAAAAGAAACCTTACGCGGTACAACCAAGGACGAAGCGTCTGAAAATCCAGCTGTCGAGGTTGAAACGATTCAAGAGCTGCCTGTAGAGCAGAAAGAAGAAAAGCCTTCCCAAGAGGCAAATGCTTCGGAAGAAGAAAAACCTGCAACATCAACAAAGGAGCCTGTAGTTGAAGCCATTGGAGAACTAAAGGTTATGGGTAAGATTGATCTAGAAGCTTCGAAGCCCAAGAAAAAACCTAAAAAAGAGGACCCCGTTCCCGAAAAAAAGAGCCACAAACCAACGGTAAAGGCTCCTAAGAAGTCTGCGGGGGGTGCAAAAATACAAGAACAAGCTCCAACGAAAAAAGAAGAGACGACGCCAGAACCCGTCAAACCAGAGGATGCCGAGCATAAAACGAAATACGTTAAAATCGATGGTCCGAAGTTCACAGGACAGAAGATTGTACTTCCCGTTGAAAAGCCGAAGGCACCTAAAAAGAAAAGAACACGTATAAAAACCCAAGGTCCAGGAAGTGCTACACCAGCTCAAACGGATCCAAGAAACCGCAATCAACGCGGCGGTAATAATCAGAATCGTGGAAAAGGGAAAGGTCGACGCAATCAACCAGTGGTTGAGAAGCAAGAGTTGACTGACGAACAAATCCAAAAGCAGATAAAAGAAACGCTAGAAAAACTAACCTCGGGCAAAAAGAATAAAGGCGCCAAGATTAGACGTGATAAGCGTGCAGAGCGCAGAGAAAAAGAGGAGCTTGCTGACATGCAAGCTGCTGAAGAAAGTAAAGTACTGCAGGTAACGGAATTCGTTACCGTTACGGAGCTTGCTAATATGATGGACGTCAGCGTCAACGATGTAATTGGTTCGCTTATGGGCGTAGGAGTCATGGTCACCATGAATCAGCGTTTGGATGCCGAAATGCTTGAAATGGTAGCTGAAGAATTTGGCTACAGTGCAAACTTTGTTGATGAGGAGGTTACCGAAACCTTCCAAGAAGAAGAAGATAAGGAAGAAGACCTTAAGTCCCGCTCACCAATTGTCACGGTGATGGGTCACGTTGATCATGGAAAGACGTCCCTTCTAGATTATATTCGAGAAGCAAATGTAATTGCAGGTGAAGCCGGGGGTATTACCCAGCACATTGGTGCGTACAATGTTAAAGTGCACACCGGTCAAACAATTACATTCTTAGATACACCTGGACACGAGGCATTTACTGCAATGCGTGCTCGTGGTGCTCAAGTTACAGATATAGCCATTATTGTGGTTGCGGCTGATGATGCCGTTATGCCTCAGACGAAGGAAGCAATTTCACATGCTCAAGCAGCTGGAGTGCCTATAATTATTGCGATTAACAAGGTAGACCGAGATGTAGCGAACCCCAATAAGATCATGGAGCAATTGTCTCAGGAAAATGTTTTGGTTGAAGATTGGGGAGGAACCATCCAATGTCAACAAATATCTGCAAAGACAGGTCTGAATATCAAAGAATTACTTGATAAGGTACTTCTTGAGGCTGAAATGCTTGAATTAAAGGCAAACCCTGATAAAAATGCAAGCGGAACAGTTGTAGAAGCCTCTTTAGATAAAGGTCGTGGTTACATGTGTACGGCGCTTATTCAGGCGGGCACCTTGAAAGTAGGAGACTATGTTCTTGCAGGTCAATATTCTGGTAAGGTTAAAGCTATGTTGGATGAGAGAGGTAACCGCATTAAGATTGCTGGTCCTTCTGAACCTGTAAACCTTCTTGGTATTGATGGCGCGCCTACATCAGGTGACAAGTTCATTGTTATGGACGATGAACGTGAGGCTAAGCAAATTGCAGCAAAGCGTTTACAACTTCAGCGAGAGCAAAGTGTTCGTTCGCAGAAGAAAATGACCCTCGAAGAAATAGGTCGTCGATTGAAAGTGGGTGACTTCAAAGAGTTAAACATAATTTTAAAGGGTGATGTAGACGGGTCTGTAGAGGCACTGTCGGATTCACTTCAGAAACTTACAACTGAAGAAATACAGGTCAACATTATTCACAAAGCTGTTGGTCAAATTTCCGAAAGCGACATTCTTTTGGCAACAGCCTCAGAAGCGATTGTTGTTGGTTTCCAAGTTCGCCCGTCAGCGCAAGCTCGTAAACTTGCTGAAAAAGAAGATGTAGAAATTAGAATGTACTCCATCATATACGATGCAATCAACGAAATCCGTGACGCCATGGAGGGGATGTTGAGTGCTGAGGTTAAGGAAGAAATTAAGGGATCTGCTGAGATTCGTGAAACGTTCAAGATTTCTAAAGTGGGAACCATAGCAGGTTGTATGGTTACTGATGGTACAATAGAAAGAAATCACGATGTTAGAGTTATTCGTGATGGAGTGGTTGTCTATACCGGTAAATTAGGGTCTTTGAAGCGCTTTAAGGATGATGCCAAAGAGGTCCGTCAAGGATTTGAATGTGGTCTAAACATTGCAAACTTCAATGATATTAAGGTGGGCGATGTGGTTGAGGCCTTCGAAATGGTGGAGGTTAAGAGAACTCTCGATTAGTTTAAATAAATCATGCCCGGCTTAGGTCGGGCTTTTATTTGTTTATTTAACGAAACAGCAACGCACCTACTGTGAAGAGTGCACCATATACGGCCGCAATTCCAAGTATCCAATGCAGAAGTAGCATGAGGGATGATGGACCGTGCAGGTTTGCTTCACTTACTTTCAACGCAATAGGTTTCCAAGCTCCTCCAGGCTGAACCGTTTTATAAAACTTTACTAGTGTATAAAACGGCTCATGACTAGTTAAATACATGGTCGTAACCCATGCTACTGTTGTAAAGCATACGGTAAAAAAGAAGCTATTGGGGAAAGCCCAATGAAGCAGAGTATGAGCAATACCGTAACCAATGAATGGCGCTAAGGTGGCAGCGATTTCAGTCCAAGCATTAATTCTCCACCAGTACCATCTTAGAATGAGCACTAAACCAAGCCCTGCTCCACATTCCATAATAAACTGCCAAACGCCTGCAATGCTGTCCATCATAGAAGTGACAAATAAACCTAGAATCGCAAGAAGGAGAGTTACTAATTTGGACATATTCAGGGTCTTTTTCCTTGGCGAATTGGGATTAACGAACCGTAAATAAAAATCATTAATTAAGTAAGAGGCACCCCAATTTAATTGAGTTGACATCGTGGACATGTAAGCAGCAAAAAAAGAAGCTAACAGCATTCCTAGTAGGCCTTTAGGCATAAAATCACGCATGATAAAAATATAGCCAAAACGATAATCTTGATTGTATTTAACTGCCTGAGGCAATTGTTCACCATACACGTTACTCCATGAATCTAGCCATGCATTATATTCACTTGATTCCGTTTGGGTTAACCTTTCTAGACCAACGTTTTCAGTTAACATTTCATAAGAAATAAAATCCGGTAAGTCTTCTGCGGGATTTCCCTTAGACCCATATAATGCAATGGCACTAAGGGCAACTAAAATCCAAGGCCAAGGCCTTACGGCATAATGCCCAATTTGGAATAAGGCGCTCGCTAAAAAAGAGGAACGTTCGTCTTTTGTGGCCAACATTCGTTGAGCACTATACCCTCCTCCTCCTGGTTCAGCACCAGGATACCAAGAAGACCACCATACCATTCCAAAAAAAGCAAGAAAAGACGCAAGCGTTATTTGATAACTGCCTTCGGATGAAGTTGCGTTTCCTATTGAAGGTAAAAACTCAAAAGTCTCTGGTGGAAGGGCTTCTTTTAGCCCTGAAATACCTCCTACTTCAGGAGATTGGAGTACATATAGTGCTAAAACAATAGATCCTGCCATTGCAAGAACAAATTGAAAAACGTCCGTGTAAACCACTCCTTTTAGACCACTGAAGCTTACGTAAATAACAACTCCAACAAGAGCAATGCCTGTCCAAGTGAAGGCTTCTGAATAGGAAAGGCCAAAGAAGCCTTGCAAAAGTGTAATCATAGCAACATTCACCCAACCCATGATTAAAATATTCATGAATGCTCCTAAGTAGATGGACTTGAATGCTCTCAATAGCGCAGCAGGGCGGCCAGAATATCTGAATTCAATAAATTCTACTTCGGTAGTGAGACCAGAACGACGCCATAGACGCGCGAAAAACACTGTAGTGAGCATTCCTCCTGCCAGTAGGTTCCACCAAAGCCAGTTTCCACTTATTCCATACTGTCCTACCAATTCAGTTACGGCTAAAGGAGTGTCTGCAGCAAACGTTGTTGCTACCATTGATATTCCAGCTATGTACCAAGGGAGCGAACGTCCACCTAGAAAGTATTCACTTACTGAGGACTTTTTGCTTCGACCAAAATACATGCCTATAAGCACAGTTGCAGAGAGCAATAAGACGAGTACAAAAAGGTCTAAGGTGCTTAGTGTCATGGGTTTATTTGCGTTTTCTTTGGAAGAAAGTTGTCATTATTTCACTGCATTCTTGTTGCATAATTCCGGAAATTATTTCCGTTTTAGGGTGAAGCTCACCCCCATGTTCTTTAAACCCTCGTTTAGCGTCATTGGCACCGTAAACAACACGACCAATTTGTGACCAATAAATTGCTCCAGCACACATAGGACAGGGTTCTAAGGTTACATACAGTGTACATTTTTGTAGGTATTTAGAACCTAAATAATTTGATGCTGCCGTTATTGCTTGTATTTCTGCATGTGCCGTTACATCCGTAAGTTGCTCTGTTAGATTATGCCCTCTTGCTATAATGCGTCCATTAGCCGTAATTACGGCTCCAACAGGCACTTCACCTTTACGCTCAGCCAAGCGTGCTTCAGCAAGCGCGGCTTTCATGAATATGCTATGATTGTCTAGCTCTATCATCTTCAACGCAAAATAGGGATTTGCCTCACAAGTTTGGCTATTTTTGCGATTCAAACATAAAGTAAGATGTACAGATCTCATACTTGCGGCGAATTGCGCGCCTCACACATAGGACAGGAAGTTACACTAGCGGGTTGGGTGCAACGCTCGCGTGAATTAGGGGGAATGACTTTTCTTGATTTACGTGATCGTTATGGCATTACTCAGGTGGCCTTCAATGAAGAGTGGAATGCTAATTTATTGCAAGAGGCAAGAAAATTAGGCCGTGAGTGGGTTGTTCAAATAAAAGGTGAAGTGATAGAAAGGCATAGTAAAAATGCGAATATGTCAACAGGGGATATTGAACTAAAGAGCTCTCATCTTAGCGTACTGAATGCATCCGAAACGCCACCGTTTACAATTGAAGAAGAGAGCGATGGCGGCGAAGAATTAAGAATGAAGTACAGGTATTTAGACTTGCGTCGAACTCCGCTTCAACGAAATTTAGCATTGCGAAATCGCGTAAATATTGAGGTACGAAAATATTTAGATCAAGAGGGTTTCATGGATATTGAAACACCATTTTTAATTAAATCTACCCCAGAGGGTGCAAGAGATTTCGTGGTTCCTTCTCGTATGCAGGAGGGTAAATTTTATGCTTTACCACAAAGTCCGCAGACATTCAAGCAGTTACTTATGGTTAGCGGTTATGACAGGTATTTTCAGATTACGCGATGTTTTCGTGATGAGGATTTAAGAGCGGATCGTCAACCTGAATTCACGCAGATTGATTGTGAGATGGCGTTTGTAGAGCAAGAAGATATTCTAAACACGTTTGAGGGATTGCTGCTTCACCTTTTAAACGAGGTTAAGGGTGTTCAAATTGACAATGTGCCTCGCATTACTTATGCGGAATCCATGGAACGATTTGGGAATGATAAACCGGATACCCGTTTTGGTATGGAGTTGGCGAATTTAAATTTGCTCACTCAGCATCTTGGTTTCATGGTATTCGATCAAGCAGAGACAGTATTGGGTATTGCCGTTCCCGGTGCAGCCTCATGGACGCGTAAGCAGATTGATAGATTAACTAATTGGGTAAAGCGTCCGGACATTGGAATGAAAGGCATGGTGTATTGTAAGGTAAATGAGGACGGTACTTACAAGAGCTCTGTAGATAAATTTTACACGCAAGAGCAACAAGCAGAGTGGGCTAAAGCATGTGGAGCAAACTCAGGGGATTTGATTTTAATATTAGCTGGCGAGGAGCGCTTGACTAGAAAGGCTACCTCTGAGTTAAGACTTCATATTGCAGAAGAAATGGGATTGCGCAATCCAGAGGATTTTGCTCCGTTATGGGTAGTTGACTTTCCATTGTTAGAATGGGACCACGAATCAAAGCGTTACCACGCAATGCATCACCCGTTTACTTCACCTAAGCCCGAGGATATAGGATTGATTGAAACAGATCCAGGAAAAGTACGTGCAAACGCATATGATTTAGTGTTAAACGGAAATGAAATTGGCGGAGGTTCCATACGTATCCATGATCGAGCGCTACAAAGCAGAATGTTCGACTTACTTGGTTTCTCAAAAGAGGAGGCTGAGAAGCAGTTTGGATTCTTAATGAGTGCCTTCGAATATGGCGCCCCGCCACATGGAGGTTTAGCTTTTGGTTTTGATCGACTCGTAGCAATCCTTGGAGGTGCAGAAGTCATCCGAGATTTTATTGCTTTCCCAAAAAATAATTCAGGACGAGACGTGATGATAGATGCTCCTGCCACTATTGACGAAACGCAACTCAATGAGTTAAAGCTTATAATCACTGCGGAAACGAATGAATAAATAAGAGCAGATTTTGTAGTTTTAGCCTCCTTAACAAATTCACATGCTACGAAAACTTACCTTATCGTTAGCCTTTATTGCCGCCACATTTATATTAAAAGCACAAAAATCTGCGTCTAAAACATTAACAGACAAGGAGATTCGAGAAATGACATGGGTTGAAGCCATGCAAGATTATCGAGTGAACTTTAACACGGTTGTCTCAAAGTTTGAAAGAGCCCATAAGGGTGTGGCCTATGAAAAAGGTCATGGAATCAAACAATACCGTCGTTGGGAATACATGATGGGTCAGCGCGTTGGCGCAGATGGTGTAAGACCAAATCCAAGCGTGTTATATCAAGCTATTCAGTCCCAGAAAAATAAAAACGCAACGGAATATGGCCAATGGAAAGCTATGGGCCCATTTAATGCTCCTTCTGGCGGTGGAATAGGCCGAATCAACAACGTAGCATTTCACCCTTTGCATAATGATACTATTTATGCAGGAGCACCCGCCGGAGGTCTATGGGTGAGCTATAATGATGGACAGAGCTGGCAGACCTTTACAAACGAACTTACCAATCTTGGAATAAGTGATCTTGCAATTGATCCAACCAATCCAAATATCATGTATTTAGCCACGGGAGATCGCGATGGTGCCGATACGTACAGTTATGGTCTTTTAAAGTCTACTGATGGTGGTTTAACCTGGGGAACAACAGGACTGTCATTTAATGTGAGTCAGAATTTAAGAATTGGCCGTGTAAATATAGATCCGGATAATACAGATATTATTATTGCCGCCACGAACGGAGGTGTTTACAGGTCTACTGATGCAGGTAACAGTTTTACACTAGAGCAAATTGGGTCATTTTATGGACTTCATATAGGCAATGGAGATACTGCTTATGCCACTACTTCAGGCGGCTCACCCAGGGTGTATAGATCAGTTAACGCTGGGGATACATGGCAGCAATTATCCAACGGTCTACCTACAAGTGGAAAGAACAGATGTGAGTTAGCCGCAAGTAATACCCCTGGGACCCTTTACGTAGTTTACGGCGATAGCAACAATGGTTATGGTGGAGTTTACCGTTCTGAAAATGGAGGAAACTCTTGGACGCAAATGAGTTCCACCCCTAATATCATGGGTTGGTCAAACACGGGTTCAGGATCTGGAGGACAGGCATGGTACGATATGTCTATTGCGTGTGATCCAAATAATGAAAACACCATTTATGTAGGGGGAGTAAATATTTGGAAGTCTACCAATGGGGGTTCCACTTGGTCTATAGTTGGTCATTGGTATGGTGCAGGTTCTACACCGTATGTTCATGCTGATCACCACGACGCAATATTCAGACCAAATACTTCAGAGCTCTATGTGGGCACAGATGGCGGGGTCTATAAAACAAATAATGGCGGTGCATCATGGTCTGAGTTGAATGACGGAATGAACATCTCCCAATATTATAAAATAAGCCAAAGCACTTCAGATACTTCATTAATTGTTGCCGGTGCTCAAGATAATGGTTCACATTTACGTTCGAATACATTCAACTGGTCAGAGGTTACTGGTGGAGATGGAATGGACAATGGTGTGGATGCCGTTAATGACAATATTCTTTATACCTCTGTTTATTATGGAGATTTCTACAGGAGTAATAATGGCGGCAGTTTTTTCTCACCGATTAATAACCTATCGCCTGCGGGTTCTGGGAATTGGGTAACACCATTTAATGCCGATCCTGTTATTTCAAATACTATTTATGCTGGTTTCACAAGATTATGGAAATCTGTAAACGGAGGTCAAAGCTGGACTGCAACGTCAACAAATAATGTCAACGGGAACTCAAATATTGACGAGTTTGAAGTCGCCAAAAGCAATACGGATTTCATTTATGTACTCATCAATCAAAACGTATATAAGTCCATCAACGCGGGTTCTACTTGGTCTACAATTACACCAACCGGGAGTTTGGTCCCAGGGTCAAATGTGTTAGGTATAGCAATTGACCCGGACGATGAAAATCACATTGCTATTGCTATTGGCGGATATAATGGGAATAAGAAAGCGATGGAAAGCTTTAATGGAGGTTTAACCTGGACCAATATTTCAACAGGGCTCCCAAATGTCCCTGCGACGGCAATTGTTTTCGAAGGCAATGGTAGTGATGGCGTTTATGTTGGAACAGACATAGGGGTTTACTATAAGAGCTCAATTTATCCTATATGGGTCAGCTTCAATAAGGATTTACCAAACGTTATAGTCAGTGATCTTGAGGTATATGAAGATCAGTCCTTGTTGCGTATTGGTACCTTTGGAAGAGGCGTTTGGCAAAGTCCTATGATGGCAGGCTTGAGTACGGCACCGGAGGCGATTTTTAATGCTGACCCGTACAATACATGTGGATTGCTTGACACCATTCAATTATCAGATGCATCAACAGGACAGCCAACGTCATGGTATTGGCAAATTACCCCGTCTTCACACAGTTTTGTTGGAGGAACCAATGATAGTTCAGAGAATCCACAGATTATATTTAGCTCAACGGGAAATTATACTGTAACTCTAACAGTGAGTAATAATTACGGAACAGATGATACGACTAAGTTTCAAGCTATTTCTGTAGGTGGAGCAATGCTACCCTTCGTGGAAGATTTTGAAAATGGCTTTAATGGCTGGGAAATCTCTAACCCGGACAACCGTATTACATGGTCGTCCGCGACGGTTGCTGGGTCAACGCCAGGTTCAACAGCTATGAGTGTGAGTCATTATTCATACTCTAGTAACGGTCAGGTAGATGAATTAATAAGCCCGCCTCTTGATTTCTCTAATGATACCCTAGTTACAATGACTTTTGAATATGCCTCATCCTATTATTCCTCAGGATATACGGATAGCTTGAAGGTATATATCAGCGGAGATTGTGGTTCTAGTTGGAATGAATTGGCTAGTTGGAGATCGGACGATGCTTCTTTCAGTACTGCTGGGCAGTTATCCAGTTCGTTTGTGCCAAATAGTGCATCTAATTGGTGTTTTGGGAACGCGAATGTGTCGTGTCCTTCAATTGATTTGAACGCTTACAGCGGAATGTCGGGCATGCGCGTCAAGTTTGTTGCGGTAAATGGCTATGGAAACAATATTTTCATTGATAATATTAATATCAGTGGTCAAGCCCAAATTGCTCCTGTAGCATCCTTGGTGGGTGATACCGCTGCATGTGTGGGACAGACTTTGAAATTTTACGATTTTACTACGCCGTCGCCAACAACTCGTATGTGGTATTTCCCAGGAGGAACACCGTCAACTTCAACCTTGGCAAGCCCTTCAGTAATCTATGCTGCTCCAGGGATTTATGATGTAAAACTTGTAGTGAGTAATGCAGTAGGTTCAGATTCTGTTTTACTTGTTAATTATGTGGATATCCAAACAGCTCCAGCTTCCTCTGTATCTCTTGCAGTGAATTCCTCCACGGTTTGTGAAAACGATAGTGTTTTTGCTTCAGCAACGTATTCGAACGGCGGGCTATCGCCATCATTTGATTGGATGATCAATGGAAGTGTTGTTTATTCCGGAGGCACTTCTTTTGCAGGAGTGTTATTGGATGGAGATATACTCAAAGTTAAAATGACAAGTTCAGACGACTGTGTTTCTTCTAAGGTGGTATTCGATTCGCTTACAATAACGGTAAACGCCCTACCTGTTGTTAGCCTAGCCTCACAAGGTTATGTATGTGAGTTAGAAGACCCAAAAATGCTGACAGGAGGTCTTCCCGTTGGTGGGATTTATTCTGGTACGGGTGTGTCCAACGGTTCCATTTTTCCAAATATTGCAGGTGTTGGTTCACATTGGATTTATTACACCTATACAGACCCAATAACTGGTTGCTCAAATACAAAGCAACGTTCTATGAGTGTACAGCCGGCTCCAAATAAGCCTACTGTGTCTCAAGACGCTTTAACAGGTGAGCTCGAAGCTACAACGCCGCCAGGAAGCTATACTTTCCAATGGTTTGACGCTAACACGAGCCCTATTGGAGGAGCTACCGCTTCTACTTATATACCCAGCTCCAATGGTGATTATTATGTAGAAATCACCTCAAATATCCAATGCTCTAACATTTCTGATGTGTACAGCGTTAATAATATAGGATTAGATGAGGAACTTTTATCGGGTTATGAAGTCTTCCCAAACCCAGCCGTAAATATTTTAACGATTCGCATAGACGGCAATTCTGACTTAAGAATTCTTGATGCAGCTGGCCGCACTATGCTAGTAACCACTATAAATGGTTCTTTAGATATAGATGTACAAGATTGGGCACGTGGTGCCTACATGGTCCAACTTATTCAAAACGATGTTATAGATAACATTCCGTTGATATTGCAATAGACCCTATTGAGTTTAAAACAAAAAACCCTTCTGAATTCAGAAGGGTTTTTTATTTCATAGGCTTTAAGTCAAGGCTATAGACATATGATTAATCATGCTTTTGAAGAGCTCCAAACCGTCTTCATTTTTCAATTCTGAATCAGCAGCACGTTCTGGATGCGGCATCATTCCAAAAACATTCTTTTCTTCATTACAGACACCTGCAATATTTTCGATGGCTCCGTTAGGATTATCAGCCTCATTTACATCACCGGATTGATTGGAATATTTAAAGAGAATTTGATCGTTTGCTTTTAAATTTTCTAAAGTTTCGTTAGAACAATAGTAGTTTCCTTCGCCATGAGCGATTGGTATTTTATAGCCGCGATTATGGTCAAGATCTGCTGTAATTCCCGCTGAAGTACTTATGGGTTTGATAAATACGTTTTTACAGATAAATTTATGACTGTTATTGTGCCTCAGCGCCCCGGGTAATAAGCCACTTTCAGTTAGTATTTGAAATCCATTGCATACCCCTAATACATAACCGCCGTTATTCGCAAAATCAATGACACTGCCCATAATTGGACTCATCTTGGCTATAGCTCCAGAGCGTAAGTAATCTCCGTATGAAAATCCACCAGGTAGAACTACGCAATCTACCTCTTGAAGATCAGTGTCTTTATGCCAGAGGTTGACCACATCATAATCCATGATAGTATCCAATACATAAATCATGTCTTGGTCACAGTTTGACCCCGGAAAGGTAATTACACCAAACTTCATAGCGTTTACTTTTATTGCGACAAATGTACAGTCTTTAGCGCAATATTGAAGAAATGAGTTAGGAAGGATTGTATATACTTATTGGTAGTATTTTCCTTGAAACCCCTTGATTATCAGAGATCAATACTTTGATTAGATACACGCCACTTGGGGGCTTGCTATTCCACCAATTTATGGGTCTAATTTCCAAGTACTGTTCACCGGCACAAATTGCTTGATCAATATAGACGTTTGTGATAGGTCGTCCAGAAGGTGAATGAACTGAAAGCGTAAGTCTTGCATCTGTTTGTGCAAGAATTCGGAGTCTAGTTGTTGGTATGAAATTAAGAGGGTCGTATGAGATGTGCGGATGGCTTAATTCTATTTCACCTGCGGGTAAGTGCAAACTAACTTGTGATACTGAATTTGGGTTGTCTGGACTGGCCTCTGTTGGGTTAGAAATAGAGTAGTGATGTGGAGTCCAATTGAGAGTGTCTGCTCCTGAAAGAATAAAGGAAACTCTTTCTGCGCTGTGCCTGTTAAAGAGCTCCTGTTCCCAGGGCGCATATGTCATTTGGTCAATCAAGGCGCCAAATCTTCCATAAAGACGAATCGAACACCTAACGTTTGGTAAAGAAAAAGGTGCTGGTAGCGATAAAAAGTCATGTGGTAATAATAGCTGATATAAGGGGTCTTGTGAATTATATCGGGCGAAATCTGGGTCAATTAATTCAATGGCATGGGTTCCGAGTTCTGGATTTTTTTCTAGTTGTAAATCACGGAGAATCACAGGAAATGAATTGTTATTATGCAGCTCAATGAATTCATCTAAATAGTTAGGATTAAAATGAACCTCGCTTAAAAACAGATGTGTACTGTCCGAATGGAGTGGAGTTTGAAATTGAAATGTAGTATCACCAAGTGGTTTGGAGAGTCTGATTCCTGCAGGTAGTAAAAAGGGTCGTTCAGGGTCGAATACATTGGAAAGAATGGAAGGTTCTAAGAGATCAAGGTATGGCCATACGGAATAAGAAAACTTGCTATATACCTGACCTGTAGAGTCAACAAAAAAGGCAATAGTTTCCTGATTAGGAAGGTTAGCTTCCAAAACCTGATTTGGAGTATAAGATGAAATGGTTTCCACATTGAATTGATTCGCAAGGCCAGTTAGGGATTGCGCAACTAAAAGGAAATCACCAAGTTTTTGATGAGGTGCAAAGATGTCTTTATACGGTTGTACGCATAGAATAATGCCGTCTTTTTGAATAGTTAGAACAGCTTCTTCAGGAAGCCTTAAATCATTAACCAACCGCGTATGGCCGCTGTCTAAATCATAGGTATATCGAGTTGTTTTACCAGAGGGCTCTAAAACGGATAAATTGATATTAGCTATGGCCTGATCTGATTGTACGTCAATAAAATAAACCCCTGCAGAAGAAAAAGGGTGAATAGCAGTAATCCAGCATGTCTTTGGCGTGGGGTAATTAATTTCAATTTTGTGTGTATTGATGGTGCTTAAATTTCCTTCAGCATCCAATGCGTTTGGAATTAGAATTTCATAAAAACCAGTAGGAATGGGACTGGATTTTTCTAAATACCAGTATTCGTCAAAATGGCTGCGAATGGTCAATGTATCCTTAAACACCCCATCGGAAAGTAGATAAGCTTTAAAACCATTGGCTAATTCGCACCATTCGTTCCATTTTACTTGAATCGAAAACGGATTTAGAATATCACAACTTTGAATAGACGGTCCAATGGTGTCAGGGAAATCGTAACCTTCAGCCAGTAATGTTGAAAAAAGAAATTTATCTACACGAGTAGAAGTAAATCGGGCATAAATACTTAAAGAGTCGCTTCGCATTAGCGTGCCATCAGTACAAGTAAAGAGAAGTGAATCATCATCAAAAATCGAGAATTGGTCTGCGGAGTCCCGCAATATTTTCAGGGATACGTGCGTCTGAGTTGTATTCAAGTAGTTTGGAATTTGGCCAATAACACTGTCTTTAAAAGAGGTATGAAGCATCAAGCTTAGGTTGTCTGACGTATTTCCGCCTAATTGAATCGCGTAATAGTTAGAGCCTTCTTCTAGGAATCGGAATTCACAATAGTTAGCACTTGAAGGATTGAAATCCATTTTGATGTTTAGGTGCCATTCTGCATCCAAACTGACTCGACTAGGTCGTCGCCATATCAATGAACCTGCAGAAGGAGCGTTAGTTCGCAATCCTTGGTTGGTATAATTCATCCATGCAGTATCGCCAGTCCAGTTAGGGTTTTGTGATGTTAAAGAGTCTGAAAGTTGATAGAATTGACCTAAAGCAGAGATAGAAGTAAGGTAAATAGCAAACATTGCTGCATGTCGGAATAGTTCTGTTTTCATAAGTTGAATAAGAATTAGATTTGTAGGGTTCTAAATAAGTTAGTGTATTTATGAGAATTGCAATAGTTGGCGTAACCGGAATGGTTGGACAAATTATTTTGAAAGTTTTAGCAGAGCGAAGCTTTCCTATAACGGAGTTGATCCCTGTTGCTTCAGAAAAAAGCGTGGGTAAACAAATACAATTTGGTGGCCGAACTTGGGTAATTCAAAATATAGAGCATGCAGTTTCTGCCGCCCCGGATATTGCATTATTTTCTGCAGGAGGTAATATATCATTAGAGTGGGCTCCAAAATTTGCAGCAGTTGGTACACGTGTCGTAGACAATTCCAGCGCATGGCGAATGGATATAAACAAAAAACTTATTGTTCCCGAAATCAATGCAGATGCGTTGGAAGCGGGTGATATGATTATCGCAAACCCTAATTGTTCCACCATACAGCTTGTGATGGCACTAAACCCATTACACAATGCCTATGGTGCTAAGCGTGTAATTGTGAGCACATATCAAAGCGTTACAGGTACT
The DNA here is from genome assembly GCA_002707525.1 of Flavobacteriales bacterium. GTDB lineage: Bacteria > Bacteroidota > Bacteroidia > Flavobacteriales > Schleiferiaceae > UBA10364. Next base: position 96,376 of record PAND01000018.1, on the reverse strand, counting down.
GGAAAAGCAGCCGTAGATCAGCTTGAAGGTGAGCGATTAGGTGCACATGTGGATATGGTTTATCCATATAAAATTGATCGAAATTGCATTCCTCATTGCGATGTCTTTCTTGAGAATGACTACACTAAGGAGGAAATGAAGATGTCTCAAGAGACTGTGAAAATCATTGGAGACGACAAGGTTAAACTATCCGCGACTGCTGTGCGCGTTCCAGTTCAAGGTGGACATAGTGAAAGTGTCAACATTGAGTTTGAACAGCCTTTTCAGATGGAAGATATACGCAAGGTCTTGAGCGATACGAAAGGGATAACGCTTCAAGACCAACCAGAATTTAACACCTACCCAATGCCATTAATGGCGGAGGGAAAAGATGAGGTTTATGTGGGACGAATAAGGAGAGACTTTACGACCGATAATGCCCTCAATCTTTGGATTGTTAGTGATAATTTGCGCAAAGGTGCTGCCACTAACACCGTCCAGATTGCAGAAGTACTTTTAGCAAAGGGGTTCGTTAATTATTGATTCTTTTTCACATTTCCTTACAATAATCACGAAACAGGAGGCCTCTTTTTGCGTTATCTACACATGAAGATAAGAGTATTAACTATGGCTGTGTTAGGATTAATCCTGAGCTGCACAGCACAAACCAACAAGAAAATGAGTGATGCGTATGCAATGGCAGTCATTCCTGAACCCGGTGAAGGCCAAGAAGTAGCGGTTTTAGCTTCTGGATGTTTTTGGGGTACAGAATATTATTTACAGAAAATCCCGGGGGTTCTGGCAACTACTTGCGGATATACAGGGGGGATGGTCAAGAATCCAAGTTATAGGGAGGTATGCACAAAACGTACGGGTCATTATGAGGCTGTTCATGTTGTTTATGATCCTTCTCAAGTAAGCTTTGAGGAATTGGCGCGAGTATTCTTTGAAACCCACGATCCAACTCAGCGCGATGGACAAGGACCAGATATTGGTCCTCAGTACCGCAGTGCTGTATTTTTTCAGAATGAAGCGCAACGAGAAACCTCGCTTGTATTAAAGAATTTGCTGATTCAGAAGGGTTACGATATAGCTACAGAAATTCTTCCGGCAGCCGAGTTCTATTCTGCAGAAAATTACCATCAGGATTATTATGATAATAAAGGAGGTACGCCGTATTGCCACGCTCCTCGAAAACTTTTCTAAAATGTAGTCATAAAAAAACCTCGCAGTTCTCTGCGAGGTTTTTTTTATTTCATAGTTATAATATGCGTATTACTTACTCTTGGAGTTCAAAATCTTCCATGAACTTAGTCGTGTAAATTCCATTACGGAAATCTTTATTGTCCAATAATTGTTGATGAAATGGAATCGTTGTTTTAATTCCTTCTACTATGAATTCATCAAGCGCGCGCTCTAGTTTGTCTAAAGCTTCTTCACGTGTACGAGCTGTAATGATCAACTTGGCAATCATAGAGTCGTAGTACGGAGGAATAGCATAACCACTATAGCAATGCGTATCAAGGCGGACTCCATGACCACCTGGGGCGTGAAATGAAGTAATCATTCCCGGAGAAGGACGGAAGTCGTTAAATGCATCTTCAGCATTAATTCGAACTTCTATACTATGCATTTCAGGAAAGTAGTTTTTGCCAGAAATAGGCTCTCCAGCAGCCACTTTGATTTGTTCACGAATTAAGTCGAACCCTACAACTTGTTCTGTAATAGGATGTTCTACTTGGATACGAGTGTTCATTTCCATAAAGTAGAAGTTGCGGTCTTTATCCACCAAAAATTCCACTGTACCGGCACCTTCATAGGCAATGAATTCAGCAGCTTTGACTGCGGCCTCACCCATCTTCTTGCGAAGTTTATCCGTCATGAACGGAGAGGGTGTTTCTTCCACCAATTTTTGATGACGGCGTTGAACAGAACAATCACGTTCGCTTAAGTGACAAGCTTTCCCGAAGCTGTCTCCAATGATTTGAATTTCAATATGTCTAGGCTCAAGGATGAGCTTTTCCATGTACATGCCGTCGTTACCAAAGGCTGCCGCTGCCTCACGACGAGCACTGTCCCATGCACCTTGAAGTTCGTTTTCCTCCATGATTGCACGCATTCCCTTACCACCACCACCGGCAGTAGCTTTCATCATTACTGGATAGCCAATTTTACGGGCTGTTGCAACAGCGTCTTCGTACGTCGCAAGAATTCCTTCTGAACCGGGTATACAAGGTACCCCAGCTTTTTTCATAGTTTCCTTGGCAGTAGCCTTATCGCCCATGCTGTCTATTTGATCGGGGCTTGCACCAATAAACTTGATGCCGTGCTCTTGACAAATACGAGAAAATTTGGCATTCTCACTTAGGAAACCGTAACCGGGGTGAATAGCATCCGAATTGGTTATTTCTGCCGCGGCTATAATATTTGGAATACTTAAATAGCTTTCCGAAGAGGCTGCGGGACCGATACATACGGCTTCATCCGCAAAACGAACATGCAATGAATCTGCATCTGCTTGAGAATAAACAGCAACAGTCTTGATGCCCATCTCTTTACAAGTGCGGATTACGCGCAGTGCAATCTCACCCCTATTGGCAATGAGTACTTTCTTAAACATAACGAGCGTGTTTTCGCAGTTTTATGAGGGATCAACCAAAAATAGCGGTTGATCATATTCGATAGGACTTTGATCGTCAACTAGAACTTTAACGATCTTTCCGCTCACTTCACTTTCAATCTCATTGAATAGCTTCATGGCTTCTACAATACAAAGAACATCTCCTGGTTTGATTTCAGAGCCAACTTTCACAAAAGCATCTTGTTCTGGCGAAGGGCTGCGGTAGATGGTTCCAATCATAGGTGATTTTACCTCTATATAGTTGTTGTCTTCATCTTCAGAGTTGGAAGCAACTTCAACTGCTGGGCTCGCTGGAACTGCTGGAACAGCAGCGACAGGCACTCCCGTTTGAGGGGCAACCGCCTGAATGATAGTTGGCTGTTCTGACGCACCAGAAGTTGTTTTAATATTAATCTTGAAATCTTCGGTTTCTAGACTCACTTCATGAGCGCCACTTTTTGAAACGAATTTGATGAGTGCTTGGATTTCTTTCAAGTCCATGTTCGTGTTATTTAGGAATATAAATTTACGAGTTATTTTTTATCGATTGCCCATTTGATCCACATAGCTCCCCAGGTGAATCCACCTCCGAAAGCTGCAAAGAAGATATTATCCCCTTTTTTGAATCTATCTCTATAATCCCACATTCCCAATGGAATGGTCGCAGAGGTTGTGTTACCGTAATTTTCAATATTTACGACTACTTTCTCTTTGGTTAGCCCCATGCGACGAGCTGTGGCATCAATAATTCTAAGATTTGCTTGGTGTGGAACTAGGTAAGCTACGTCATCACCGGTTAGATTATTTTTTTCAAGCAATTCTGCTGAAGTATCAGCCATTCTGCTTACTGCGAAACGGAAAACATTCTGTCCTTCTTGACGAATAGCATGTTGCTTTTTATCAATAGTTTCATGCGAAGGAGGTAGAAAAGAACCGCCTGCTTCAATGCGTAAAAAATCACGACCAACGGCATCTGTTCGAAGGATTTCATCTTGAACACCAAGACCTTCTTCGTTTGGTTCCATCAAGGCGACTCCGCAGCCATCACCAAACAGTATGCATGTTGTACGGTCAGTATAATCAACTATTGAGCTCATCACGTCCGAGCCAACAACCAAAACTTTTTTGTATTTCTTGGACTCTATATAAGCAGCAGCATTGCTTATGGCGTATAGGAATGAGGAACAAGCAGCTTGTAAATCAAAAGCATATGCATTCGTTGCTCCAATTTCTTGAGCAATGTAGGCTGATGTGATAGCAACGGGCATATCAGCAGTAACAGACGCTAAGATGACGAGATCAACGTCGTCTACACGAACGCCGTACTCCTTTTTCATTGCTTCTACTGCTTTAATGGCTAGATAAGATGCGCCACGCCCTTCTTCAGGTTTTAAAATGCGCCTTTCTTTGATTCCGGTTCGAGAAACTATCCATTCGTCATTGGTATCGACCATGGATTCCAACTCGCTGTTAGCTAGAACATATTCAGGCACGTACCCTCCGATGGCTGTAATTGCTGCTTTCATCCTATCTCATTGAGGGGGCTAAAATAGGTGACCTATTTAAAAAACCCCGTTTAAAAAAGAAAAAGTAGCCTTTTGAGGGGCTACTTATTTAAAAATTAATTGTTTAACTCAACAATTAAGCTTGCTCCATTACTACTTTACCTTTATGGTAAAGTTTTCCTTCATGCCAATGTGCACGATGGTAAAGGTGTGCTTCACCAGTAGTAGGGCAAATTGCTAATTGCTGATCGGCCGCTTTGTAGTGCGTTCTGCGCTTGTCTCTTCTAGTGCTTGACTGTCTACGCTTAGGATGTGCCATATCTAAATGTTATTTATTTGTTCAACAAATTTTTTAATTGATCCCATCTAGGATCAGTAATTTTTTCTTCCTCTTCTTCAATAAAATCCTCAATGCCGTTTCCTGCGTTTGGCCCAGTTAATTTGGGCGGTATGCTAAGAACAACCAATTCAAATAAAAATTGAGAGATATTGAACGAATGATCTCCATGAGGCAAAATGAGCAGCTCTTCGTTTTCATCGTTATATTCTTCCCCAAACTTTACTTGCATTACAAAACTATTCGTGAGTGCTTGAGTAAAGTGTTCATTGGTAACGTCGCATGGAGCTACAATAGAACCGCTGAAAGTGAAATCAAGATCAAACACTGTTTCACTTTTCAACATCTTAATTACTGCTTTGCCCTGCAAACCGCTGTAATCTGAGAATTCAAAAAGAGTAAAGAACGTGTCATTCAAATCGTATTCAAACTCGTGAGTACCAAGCTTTAAACCCCTAAAGGATATGATAAAGTCTTTAGCCTTCATTAGTTTCACATCTGAATGAGCGTGCAAAGATATTCAAATTGTTGAAAACTTCTAATGCTTATCGTTTTGTTTTTTGATGGGGTTTGCTGTCATCTCATCAAAGGTTTTTTGATTGTTGACAACGTCAATTGCTGTAAATAATGCAGAACGAAAAGAGTTTTCACTGGCTTCATTTTTTCCTGCAAGATGCATAGCGGTTCCGTGATCAGGTGATGTTCGTACCACGGAGAGCCCAGATGTAAAATTCGTTCCTTTGCCCATTGCCAGTGCTTTAAATGGCACCAACACTTGATCATGGTACATCCCTAGAACCGCATCAAACTTTGTATCATATCCTTGACCAAAGAACCCATCAGCGGGGAAAGGTCCCCTAACAATCGCCTGAATGTTATTAGCGCTTTCTATCGCAGGTTTGATAATTTCTTCTTCCTCAACTCCTATGGTACCCATTTCTCCCGCGTGAGGATTTAAGCCCAAGACCGCAATACTTGGATTTAAAATGCGAAAATCCCTTTTTAGGCTATGCGCCAAGAGTTCAATGGAACGTGTGATGTTCTCTTTCGATAGAGATTCGGAAACTTTTGAAATGGGAACATGGCCAGTAACCGTTGCTACTTTTAGTTCTTCAGAAGAAAGAATCATCAATACATTGTCATTGAACGCTTCCGATAAATATCCCGTGTGACCCTTAAACCCTTCTAATGATTGAGAAATATTATGCTTATTGATGGGTGCGGTCAGAATTGCGTCTATTTTATTGGCCTTTGCCGCACTAATTGCGGCATCAATACTTTTAAGGGCATATGCTCCGCTTACATCTGTTGGTATACCAAGATTGAGCTCAACGTTATCTTCCCAAGAATTCAATAAGTTGAGCTTTTTCTCTCGAATATCATCAATACTATTACAAATGAAGAAGTTGAAATCTCTTTTATCTAGTGCGTTCTTGTGGTAAGAAGCAACCTTGCTTGATGAAAAAACCACCGGTGTACATAGATCTAATACCTCTTTGTTTTCGAGCGTTTTGATAATTAATTCGAAGCCTATTCCGTTCAGGTCGCCACATGTGATTCCGATGACAGGCTTTTTAAGAACATCTGCTGTATTGGCCTGAATCTCACCAGGTTTAATATTCTCATTAAACAACAGCGATTGTTCTTCTAGAATTTTTGATTGTTCATCGCTTAAAGGAGACGCTTTAACATCCTTGATTGGCCCCTTCTGTCTGTTGCGGTTGCGGTTCTTATTGTTGTGTTTTTTACGGTTGTTCTGAGATTCTCCTTCGGACTTTATTGGTGTTTTCCCCGCGTCTGATTCAGAATTATTTTCTTTTGGTTTACGATTTCTGTTGCGGTTTCTGTTGCGATTTTTGTTATTATTCCCCGCTTTTTCATCAGAATCACCTTGTGGTGTATTTGTCTTATTCTCGCTCATTCTAAGAGTTGCTTAAATAATTAAAAAGCAGACGAACACCTATTCCAGTTCCCCCTTCTACTTGATAACCAATTCGTTTAGCCAAATAAGCAGGACCAGCAATATCTAGATGGATGTATGGATAATCTGTGAAATGCTCTAAGAATTTACCCGCGGTAATCGCACCAGCTTCTGCACCACCAATATTTTTTAGATCAGCAATAGGGCTCTTCAGTAATTCTTTGTATTCATCCCAAAATGGAAATTCAACCACGCGCTCTCTCGTTTTAAAGCCACTTTTTTGCAATGCTTCCATTTTCTCTTTGGGCGCATTGCCCATACCAACAATAGCGTACCTTCCAATTGCTCGCGCAGCTGATCCTGTTAGAGTAGCTAAGTCAATGACCAATTCGGGTTTATATCGCTTTGCGTACACCAAAGCATCTGAAAGAATTAATCGGCCTTCTGCATCTGTGTTTAGTACCTCCACAGTAGTCCCGTCGGAAATCGTAATCACATCACCAGGCGTCACCGCATTTAGTCCTGGTCGATTATCAGTCGCAGGAACCAAACCTACCACATGGATTGGAAGTTTTGCCTCAGCAATTGCAGACATTGTCCCAATTACGGCTGCTGCTCCTCCCATGTCGCTCTTCATAGTGTCCATGAAATTACTTGGTTTCAAGCTTAGTCCTCCAGTATCATAAACAACACCTTTTCCCACTAGAACAATCGGTTGTGAATTTGTGGCTCCTTTACCTTTATATTCCATTATGGTAAAAGTTGGCGGTTCTACAGAACCGTAATTCACGCCAAGCAAACCGCCCATTTTAAGACTTTCAATCTGCTTTTTTTCTAAAACTTCAACTGAAAACCCATGACGTTTGCCCGCTTCTTTGGCTTCTTCAGCCAACTTTGTAGCGGTTAAATCTATAACCGGTCTATTGACGAGGTCTCGCGCAATTAAAGTCCCAAGTGTGGCATGTTGTATGCGTTTGATGTCTTTTGAATTTTCGTCTTCAACAAAAATCTTAACGAATGAATTTCGTCTTTTATGAGCGTCGCTGAAAAACTTCAAAAATTGATAATTTCCTAGTATTGCCCCTTCGCATATTTCTGCTTGGTAAGCGCCCTCTAGCTTGACACGATCCAGTCCCAATGCATTAATCTTTATGGATAAAGAATTCCCAGCAAGTCGCATTTTTTCAGAACGCTCACTATCGCTTAGCTTTTTGGTTAGCTGGAACGCCCAGAGGGTATCATTACCGTCTTGCAATTCCATCCAAGATTCTTCAAATTTATCCCCGTAGCTTTCAATTCTATTTTGAATAGACTTAGAAAGATTCGGTAGGTTTCCTTTTTTGTAAACAATAGCGGAAGCGCCATTGTATTCAGGAGTATAGGTGGTGATGTTCATGTGAAATCGATTATCTGTCAAATGTACTATTTTAACAAACCATAAAGAAGCGCTCCATGTTTACTGGAATAATTGAAAATTTAGCCAAAGTAGCCAAGGTTGAGAAGAGTCAATCCAACTTAGAACTGTATATAGAATCTACTTTGGCAGGTGAGCTAAAGGTAGACCAGAGCGTTGCTCACAATGGCGTATGTCTTACAGTTGTGGAAATTTTCGGAGATCGTACATATAGAGTTACCGCGATTGAAGAAACTATTGACAAAACAAATCTTGGTGATTTGATCGAGGGAGATAGTGTTAATTTAGAACGGTGCATGACTTTAGGCGCTCGATTGGACGGGCATATTGTTCAAGGTCATGTGGATCAGATTGGAATTTGTGATGATATAAAAGAAAATGACGGTTCATGGATTTACACGTTTTCCTTTGATCCCTCCTTGGGAAATGTTACCGTAGAAAAAGGGTCGGTCACTATAAATGGAACATCATTGACAGTTGTAAATTCTTCAAATGGAGTATTTAGCGTGGCGATTATACCCTTTACCTATGAAAACACAGTTTTCAAGACGTTGAACAAAGGAGATAGGGTTAACTTAGAGTTTGATGTAATAGGAAAATACGTAGCCCGCATGATGGATGGCTACAGAGTATGATAAATGCAGCTAAAATAGGAGTTTTAGATGACGAGCGTCTTGCAGTTGAAGGCTTGGTCTTTCAATTACGAAAGCTTGTGGAAAATGCTGAGGTAAGTGGATTCATGTATGCGCAACCTTTTGTTGAGTGGTGCAAAGAGGAAAAGCCAGCTTTAGTATTCTTAGACATGGAAATGCCTGGAGCTTTAGGCCTTGAAGTAGCAAAAAAGATAAAGTTATTTGTTGGTAACATTGTTTTTGTAACGGCCCACAGTCATTACAGTTTGGATGCTTTTGAAACTGCTGTGGACTACATTTTAAAACCAGTAATAAATAGTCGCCTACAAAAATCTTTGGATAAAATAGCTGCGCTAAGCCCCGTTCCAGTCTATGAAGATTTCAAAGTAAAATTACCAGTAAAAGGTTCTTTTCATTTGGTTAAAGAGAGTACAATAGTAATGTTTTCGGGTCAGCGCAATTACACAAATATAATTTTCGAAAACGGGGAACAACACCTAGTAGCAAGAACACTTAAAAGCTTTTCAGAAGGATTAAGTAATCGTTTTTGGCGCGTACATAAAAGCATAATAGTCCGAAGCGATGCAGTTAAATCTATTCAATGGGGTTCAAGACCAAAGATAACCTTAGTAAATAATGAAATAATTGATGCTTCAAAAGCGAGATTGGATGAGTTGGGTTTGGAACCATAAGTGTGTTATACTACTTGCTGTTTTTCTGGGATTTAGTTCTTGCAGTGATACTTATCCCGTACCAGCAGAGGTGGTTTCTGTTGAGCTTGAGGACAATCATAGCCAAAAAGTAGAGATTTTTCAAAAACTCGCTGCTAGTGACGAAGAATTTAAATCCGCATGGGGTTGCATCGGCCTTTCCAAACATTTTACTAAGGAATCGCAATTTGTTGAAGCGTTATTTTATCTCAGGCAGGCAGAAGTTGTTATTGATAAATTGAATATACAACAATTGCAGCCGGTAGCGCTTTATTTGAAAGCTCATATTTACTGGAATTTAGGTTTTGATATTGATATAATTCTTGAATTTTCAAAACAGGCCGTTTCCTTGGCTGATAAAGATTTAAGAAACTCTGCTGAAGGAAATTATGCAACGTATTTGCTAGATGCTCGTCAATATGAAAAAGTAATTGAAATTGAAGAACCACTTATAAGAAAGTTTAAATCTAATTATCAAAATTTATCTGAAGCTCAGGCGGTATTGGGCTCTGCGTATTATGAAATTGGAACTCGAATGTCCAAGATTTCAAAGCGTTCTGTAGAATCTGTCCCAATGGAGGGCCTTGAAGATTATGAGACTCAAGATCAAGGGTCTCAAGGGTATATTGATATGGGGAGGGATTTAATGAATCAATCACTTGAGACCGTTAATGAGATAGACAATATTGTAGATAAAAACCATGTTTATCGGCGTGCTTTGAATATGGGGGCCTTGAACGCGCAACAACTCCGTGAATGTGTTCAATTTGCGGAATCAAACGGGCTTTATAGATTGGCCTATGCGGCCAGAAAGAGCATAAAGAATTTCTTAATCTTAAACGAAACGCAAGAAGAAGGACTGGCTAGGATGGTAGATGCATTAGAGAAGAGTATACATGAAGAGGAATCATTGAGGAAGAGGCTCTTAAAATATCAGTTTAATAGGCTTTCTGAGGAGCGTTTGACGTTTGAGAAACAGGCAGTATTCAGGCAATTTACCTATGTTGTTGCGCTATTTACAGTACTACTTATTGTTTTGATTTTGGTTCTTACATTTCGGGCTCAAGATTCAGCAAATCAAGCAACAATTGAAAAACAGAATTCGAATATACTCTTAGCTAATTATAAAAATAGAATTCGGCCTCACTTCCTGTTTAATCAATTAAATAACGTAAACGGCTTTATTAGCCAAGAAAAATGGAATGAGGCGCAAGAGTATTTAGGGCTTTTGAGTGTGCACCTAAGGAGTATTTTAGATAGTTCGGACGAGGAAAAAACCACGGTATGGGCAGAATTTGATCGAATTGAAAATTATGTTGCCCTGCAACAAAAGAGTAGTTATGGCCATGTTGTTTTTCACAAGAGTATTGGTAAAAAATCTGAAGGGGTTAAAATTCCTACAGGCTTGCTTCAGCCATTAGTAGAAAATAGCTACAAATATTCAGGTAATGCTTCGGAGAAGAACTCTTGGATTAAACTTTCTTCTGAAGTTATGGGCGATGCGGTTGTAATTACAGTCGAGGATTCGGGTTATGGATTTTTAGAACGTATACCAGGAACAGGAATAGGTTTAGCCTTGGTTCGCGAGAGAATTAACTTTAATAGGTCTGCAAGCCGGAGGCCAAACCTATGGAAAATCAGTACGGATTATGGAAAAAGAAAAAGCATCGTGAAGCTCACGATGCCTTTACATTGATGTGGTTAAACCCAATAAATCTTTCAAATTGATAGTCAAGGATAATAACAGTTGGGCAACTTTACACCATCAATTTATCGTAGCGTTAACAGACTTATCGTAGCGTAAATTTTCGAACATCCATATTGCCTCCGCATAATAATATCCCGCATACCCCTTTTGTTTTCATCTTTAAGGCAGCTGCAACGCCGGTGGCTGCTGAAGGTTCAATGAATTGCTTAGTAGTTTCGAGACAAATGTGCCAACCAGTTTCTATTTCCTTTTCTGTCAATAAAATAATCTGGTTAACATGTGATTTGATTATCGGGAAATTTTTCTTGCCCAAAGAGGTTTTAAGGCCGTCGGCAATGGTTTCCGAGTTCTTGACCAGAACACGTTTTCCCGAAACAAATCCGTCATAGGCATCCCTTGCGAGTTCTGGCTCACAACCATAGAGTTTAGCATTACCAAAGTAGTAATTAGCGAGTGCTGCACCTGAGAGGAGGCCTCCCCCGCCCACGGGAACAAATAGATGCTCTATTTCTGGATTGTCCTTTAGGAGTTCATAAGTGGCGGTAGCTTGACCAGCAATGATGTCGTAATCATCATAGGGATGAATGAGGTATGCGCTTGTTTCTTTCTGTATTCGCGTCGCGGTAGTTTCTCGTGCTTCAAGTGTGGGCTCACAAAAGGTAATAACCCCTCCGTAATGTCGTACTGATGCGATTTTTGATTTAGGAGCATTTGAAGGCATGATTATATAGGCTTTTGCCCCAACTTGAGATGCTGCCCATGCCAAAGCTGCGCCATGATTCCCTGAGCTATGGGTAATTACCCCCGAAGAAAGGGCTTTACTCTGATGAACAAGAATAGCATTCATTGCTCCTCTAGCTTTAAAGGCTCCGGTCAATTGAAGATGTTCCCCCTTCAATAGGTATTCTCCACAAGCTAATTCGTTAAATCGCAAAGATGAAAATGATGGAGTACGATTTATATAAGGCGCGATTCTTTGTGCTGCTGCCTTTATATCTTGAGCTGTTGGAACTTCTGTTAATGACGCGGTCATAATGATTTTTTTAATAGGACTTCGGAGGAGGTTCCACGAAAGGGTCGTCTGTATTCACTTGAAGCACTAGGAATTCCAATAATTGCTCCTCAAAAAGTTCAAGGTCGCTTTCCACAACTTCTGATGTAGAAAAGGCTTTTCCTTTCAGGCTCATTTCGGGCCCAGCGCTTTGCAATTTAAACATGCCTAAATTCCATGGGAAAGGGTGTTGGAATGTATCGCTTTTCCAAAGTAGCCAGGCATAAAACAGACATTGAAGAGCTTTAGGTTTTTTACCTAACCAAATATCTTCCAAACTACCTAGAGATAATGAGTCAGACTTGAGACTTCCTGTTTTATAGTCCCAAATTTTGAGCACCCCTTGATGCAATTCTATCCGATCAACAACACCAACAAAACGAATGGGAATATCAAGCACAGGGTGTTCCATATGGTATTCCAGCTTTTCCTCAATGCCCTTAAGAATGACCTGTCCAGTTTTTACTCGATTTGCATCAAAAGAGAGAAATTGATGAAGCATTTTTTCACATACCTCAAGTGTAACCAAATTTCTACCCTGGTTTAAAGAAGACGCTGAGGTCCCTTCTTTGATAAGTCTTTTAACACCTGCGGCTAATCCGCGAGTAGTCCATTCGTGAACATCAAATTCAGGAATAGATTTGCCCAAAAATGGTTGATAAAGATCTTCTAGTCCATAGTGAACAAGATTCCCCATAACCATTGCGCTCATGCTCTCTTCAACTTCGTCTTCCTGATAAATACCGATTATTTTTTCTTGGTAAAACACATGAGGCCGTTCCATTATATTATTCAGACTAGAGGCGCTTATGCCTGTTTTCATCCATTGTTTAAGGGCCTCTTTAACATTTAGACTGCGCTCTGCATAAAACCTGTCCTCTATAGAGCCTGCAATGACCTGTCCGTTCATGAATTGCCTTGGATGAACTGCACAATCTCCGGTATTCAATTCTTGCTCAAGTTGAACGATATAGCGAGAAGGTTCTCCGCCACCAAAGGCGTCATGTGACGTATTGAAGGTTATAACCGCCTCCACGCACCGCTGAAGAACGCGATAGAAATGATAGGCATAAATCGCATCTTTTTGTTCATAGGTGGGAAGATTATGTGCTTTTTTAACATCATAGGGCAGCAACGAGTTGAAATTTCGGCCGGCCGGCAATGTGCCTTCATTAACGCCAGCTAAAACAATATGAGTGAAGTCAAGAGTTCGTGACTCAAGTATCCCCATGATTTGTATGCCTTCCAAAGGCTCACCAATAAAATCGATTGCGCTACTTTTTAACTGTTGTTTTATCAGTTTTAATAGGGTTAACGTGTCTATTTGCGAATCTCCAATCGTTCGTTCGAGTTGTTCCAGAAGCACATGCACCTTATAACTGGTATTGATGATCATGGCGTCAACAGTTTCTACTTCTGCAACATATTTGAGCCAATGCTTTATTGATTCAAGTACGGCAACACCTTTTTTAGGAAGAAGAAGTTTGTGGTAGCCTGATGGACCTTTATTCAGTTCGGTCTCCCATTCTTTGGAATTCGTAAAGACTCGATTTGCCTTTATGATATTTTTATTCCACTCTTGAGGCCCGTAGGTTGCCTCTTCGTTATACCAGTATTTACAAAAAAGAGGGTCGGAAAATAATGCGCTCAGGCTGCTATGGTAAAAAGTCCAGTTTGTTTCATTCTTTGCGTTTTTAACAGCGTATTCAATAGCACCAATCCACAGCCGCACTGTAGATGCAATTCTAGTATGATCTAGAGGATACCCCATAGTCACATTGACCTTGTTGTATGTTGGCGGCAGAATGCTTAAAACAGGATTGAGTAGCGTCTCATCTGCTAGAATGATAGCAATATTATTGGGTTGCACATCTTCTGCCGCCCATTGCTCTAAAGTTCTAGCAATGACTTTAGCTTGTCCAGCATATTTAGAGGCGCCTACAATTTGGATGTCTTTTTTTAGTGTGGTAAAGTCACTAAACAGATTTTTTGTACTTGGAATATCGCTTCCAAATATTTTTTGTCGGTTTTGGTGCTGCCTGAGGAAAAGACCGGCCTCATGTTCTTTCATATCTACGTAATGCGGGTCCAAATCCCACATTATCTTGGTTTCCCAATGAGTCTTTAAATGAGCTATAATATCAAGTTCCGACGTATTGAGCGCATTTAATCCTGAAACAAGAATACGATTGACCCCATTTTTCTTCAAGTAACCATCAATTAGTGAAGAGTTTTCGCTTAAGAACCTAGAGGCTAATCCTACATATGCTTCGCCACGATTTAGAAGAGCACTTTTAAAATATTCGTAGGTGGAAGGAAGCAATGCAACAAAGTCTGAATAACGACCCATCAAGGCAGTTGTATTCTCTGGTTGTAGATCCCATTCTGCCAGTTTCTGTACATTGTATAAATCCCCCAAAACATGCTTAGGGTTGAGCTTATATCTATCAATTTCTTCAAAATCTGATAAGAGTGTTTGCCCCCATGATAAGAAGCTACCCAAACTTTCTGCCTTTTGTTCTGGCCGCATTTTACTTATCGCTTGATTGTAGGCTTTATGCAGCTCTATCAAAAGAACTAGGGGTTCAACTACCAATAGATTACCTGCATCTGAAATAAAGCCGTCCACTGTTGCGAAAAGAGGTAAAAGAGTAGGCTTGTCCAACAGAGGTTTCAGAGCTTCTCGCAAGAATATTTCTGCTCTTTGATTGGGCAGAACAACCATTTGTTTGTGCAATGGAACAGGCGAAGAAACAAGTTCTTGCGCCACGCGCGAGATGAATGAGGACATGTATTACTTAAACAGGTTACTCCCCTCAATGTAATCAAAAACCGCCTTAGGAAGAAGGTTTCTAAAGCCTTTTCCCTCAGCAAAACTCTTTCTAATCATAGATGCGCTGATTTCCATTTTTGGCGCAGCTACTAATTGTGCTCTTGGATATTTATCCTGCCAATTAAGGTCAATCATTTCTTCATTGGGCAATGGGTGACGAGGATAAACTAATATATCGTGGTTATCTACGATGCTTTCGTAATTTCTCCATTTATGCAGCGTCTTGAGGTTGTCTTCTCCCATGATTACGCTAAAGATTGTTTCCGGAAATTTCTCCCTTAAATAGGCTAAAGTCTGTGCGGTATAATTGGGCGTCTGAAGATTAAATTCTATGTCGCTGGCTCTAAGACCAATTTGATTTTCAAGAGCTAGTCGCACCAAATGCAATCGTTCTCTATCAGGTAACAAATTACTTTTCTTTTTGAAAGG
Organism: Flavobacteriales bacterium; assembly: GCA_002707525.1. Classification (GTDB taxonomy): domain Bacteria; phylum Bacteroidota; class Bacteroidia; order Flavobacteriales; family Schleiferiaceae; genus UBA10364. The sequence continues at coordinate 81,237 of PAND01000018.1, read as the reverse complement.
ATTAAGTGGAGTAACTACAAGCCATACTTCTTCTAAATCTGTACTTTTTTGAAAGAACTCGGCAAGGGCAAGGTGTCCAATATGAATTGGATTAAATGTTCCAAAAAATAACCCCACCTTTTTCATTCGTCTTGCAAAAACTCTTTGAGAATCTTGGAGGCTTCGGACTTGGCAATCTCAAAATCATTATTCACGACTACCTTGTCAAATTCTGGAGCGCGAGCTATTTCTTCAGACGCTTTTGCTATACGTTGAGCGATTTTTTCTTCTGTGTCTGTTCCACGACTGCGAAGACGCTTTTCAAGGGCCGTTATGCTTGGAGCTTGAACAAAAAGTGCTAAAGCATCATCTCCAAACTGCTTCTTTAGGTTAATAGCGCCGACCACATCAATATCAAAAACCACCACCTTACCTTCATTCCAAATGCGCTGCACCTCAGAATGTAATGTGCCATAAAAAGCCCCGGGGTAGACCTCTTCCCATTCGAGAAGGTCTTTATTTTTAACCTTGGTTAAAAATTCTTCAGCACTTAAAAAGAAATAATCTTTGCCGTGTTCCTCATCACCTCTGGCTTGCCTTGATGTCGCAGATATACTAAAGCTCAGCGCCGGAAACTTTGGCAACAAATAATTGACGAGTGAGGATTTTCCAGCGCCGGATGGTGCTGCAAAGATGACAAGTTTCCCCTTTTTTGCGCTCATTTTAAAATTTCACTATGAGCAACAAAGGTAGTAGAGATAGAGCAATTTATTTCTAACATATTACTCATCATAAGCAAACGCGGCCCTCAAGGGACCTAAACCACTCATTGTCTCAAACCGTATATTCAAAAAGGAACTGGCGCGATTTATAGCGTAATGCCGTGGTAGCCTTCTTTTTGAAGGTTGAATCCTAGAGCTATTCCATTTTCAATGATTTGCATATTCTCCGGAATAGATTCGGTAGTAATTCCAAATTTCTTTAGTGAGAACCCACATATATTTAACTGAATGCCGATTTCTTCTGCCTTTAAAAGAATCTCTTCTAATTCGTCATTTTTGGAAAGCTCCCTAACAGCATGACCTCTTATGATCACTTTAAATTCCCCGTAACTCATATTGTCGCTTTGTGAAAGATCTTGGGCAGCAAATGAAATATCTCTTAACTGTTCCAACGTATTTGCTAAAACATAATAATTGTGAATATCCTGTTTCTCCTGAGCAGAAACATCTTGTGGCGTTAGAAAGGCACAGGCAGTGAGAAGGGCAAAAAGTAAATTTTTCATAATTCTTTATTTAATCGAAATCAGTACATGTTCGTCTTATAATTCATTGCTGCACTAAATTTTCTGCAATGGAACTAAATCATAACTAAAAAACATGATTATCCGGTGTTTGCAAGATACTCTTGAATTAGGTTATTTGCAGTATAATCTCCTAACAACTGTTTCAACACTTCTTTTCAATAGGTATATGGTGCTCAATAGTTCCCAGATACAGATGTTGTTTGCGTATTCTGTATCACTAACTTTAGTTTACTTATTTTTAATTGTATCTAAGAAAGACCAAAACATTTGTTAGAATGAAGGCAATCGAATTTCATGGTTTAACTAAATTCTACGGTAAGCATAGAGGAATTGAGAGCATTGAGTTTTCCGTTACAAAAGGAGAGATTTTCGGGTTCATTGGTCCCAATGGTGCAGGAAAATCAACGGCTATAAGAACCTTATTAGGACTATTACACCCTTCTGGTGGGAGTGCCGCTATTTTAGGACATGATGTTGTGAACGAAGGTGTTCAAGCCCGATTAAAAGTAGGATACCTACCCGCTGAGGTAGATTTTTATCCAGAGATGACCTCTCGTGAACTCTTGCAATATCATGCAGGATTATATGGCCTTGAAAACGGAGACATAAAGATTGAGGAATTAGCGGAATATTTTGAACTAGCACTAGATAGACCTATTGACGATTTAAGTTATGGGAACAAGAAAAAATGCGCAATCATTCAGGCAGTTCTGCATGAACCGGAAGTGCTGATTTTAGATGAGCCCACAGGCGGTTTAGATCCGTTTATGCAAAACAGATTTTTTGAATTAATGGAGTCGCTCAATAAAATGGGTGTAACCGTTTTCTTTAGCTCTCATGTTTTATCAGAAATTCAACGAATGTGTGATCGAGCAGCGGTAATCCGGGATGGAAAAATCACAGCGATTGAGGATATTTCCTCGCTTTTATCCAAGCAGATGAAAAAGGTACGGTTAGTCTTGAAAAAAAAAGCCGAATTGAGTTTGCCGGATGGTTTTCAAAATCACCACAGTACTGGTACCAAGCATAATTTTGACTATGTGGGTCCAACGGAAGTATTGATTCGTTGGCTCGCTGAGCAAGACTTGGTTGACGTAGTCCTCACAGAACCTGATTTAGAGTCCATTTTTATGAACTATTACCAACGTTAAACATGAATAAGGTATTGTATTATAAAGAACTGAAACGCAATAGAAAGAATACCCTTATATGGACGTCTATTGTAGTTGCTTTTACCTTTTTAATCTTATCTATCTATCCAAGTTTCTCGCAAATGGGAGATCAGATGACAGAATTAATGTCCACGCTTCCGCAAGAGTATGCGCGTGCATTGGGGATGGATGAAGGAACGTGGTCAAGCATCATAGGCTTTTATTCCACGTATTACGGTATATATATTACTCTATTGATTGGGATTTTTGCAGCTTCAACGGGGGCTACTATTATAGGCAAAGAAGAGCGGGATGGGACTGCTGAATTTTTGTTAACTCGTCCCGTGACTAGGAGCAATATCGTGACTACAAAGTTAATGGCATTAGGGACTTTATTGGCAGTTGTATATTCTACTCAAACCATATTTGCTGTGCTTGGAATGAATCTATTCGGTGATGATGTTCTTTGGGGACATTTTGTTACAATGCATGTTCATGGATTTGTGCTGATAAGCTTCTTTACTGCTGCAGCTGTCTTGTTCTCTTCATACCTATCGCCAAAGTTGAACTATATGGGACCAGTAGTCGGAATGATATTCGGCAGCTTCTTTTTGGATGCCATTGCAAAGGCAACGGACGCAGTAAGTTGGTTAGGTTTTGCAAGCCCCTATTATTATCTTCAGTTACAGGCCGAATCAGGTACCCTTGAAGTGAATTGGGGCTCATGTATTGTCTTAATTATAATAGCGCTACTTATGCTGAGAGCAGGACATGCACGTTATTTAAAAAGAGACATTGTTGGCTAAAGTGTGTTGCCTATTTGTTCTTTGATTTTTTCCAGCTCGTCCTTCATTTGAACTACATGCTGTTGCATTGGCGCATAGTTACTTTTGGAACCAAGAGTGTTGATTTCACGACCCATTTCTTGCGCGATAAACCCAAGTTTTTTTCCGCTATTTTCTTCGTTCATAGTTTCACGGAAGTATTTAAGGTGATTAGCTAATCGGACTTTTTCCTCGTTAATATCTAGTTTTTCAATGTAAAAAATAACCTCTTGCTCATAGCGGTTTGAATCTGTTTCAATCCCCTCTAAACCTTTTAACAATCGTTCTTTTACGGCTTGCAGACGTTGCTCCTCATGTGGCTCAATCTCTTTCATGGACCGTTCTATTTCAATTAACCTCAGTTCGAAATCTTTTGCAATACTCCCTCCCTCTTGAACACGAAAACTTTCGAGTTTTTCTAGCGCTTCCTGTATTAGATTTTGTAAAAACTTTGATTCTTCTTCGCTGAGCTCATTTTTTGACGAGCCAATTACATCGGGCATTCTCATAACAGCTGCGATGAGATCTCCAGAAGTATCTGTTTCCCGGCTCAAAACTTCTAGCTGCTCAAGATAGCCTTTAGCTAATTCCATATTGATACCTGCCGCGCTTTCAACCCCAGTAACTTCTGCGTAGATATTGATGTCTACTTTACCGCGCTTTAAAGCGGCGCCAACGGTTTTGCGGATAGACAACTCCTTTTCACGAAAAAGTGGTGCTATTCTCGCGTTTAAATCGAGCCCCTTGCTATTCAGGCTGCGAATCTCAACAGTGATTTTTTTTCCTGAAGTTTGTCCAATGGCTTTTCCGAAGCCGGTCATGCTCTGAATCATGGGTAGCTGAATTTTGCTTAAAGGTAGCAAAACAAAGGATGGCTATCCGTTGAATCTCCTTTCGTAAAAACTAACGAAATAAACCCCGGAGAAAATGGCTATTCCACCTATGAACATGTGAACACTCCAATTTTCACCACCGTAAAAAAGACTTAACAAACTGGCTAGAAGAGGTTGGAGATATATGTACGCACCCACGGTAGCAGGATGTAATGTTTTAAGAGCAATGATGTTCCCTAAATAGGTTAAGAATGTAGTACCTATAATTACAAAAATAACAGCGCCAATGATATTCCTGTCCCAAAGTGACCATTCGATAGTACTGAATTCAGGGCCCCCAAATGGTAGAACAAAGAATACCCCAAAAGTGAAGACCCAACGGATAATAAAAAGCGCGTTGTATTTTGTCATGAGCGGTTTTACAAGCACTAGATAAATCGCATAGCTACTCGCGTTGACCAGCACAAATAGATTTCCCTTGGCTACTTCATTTGAGAACAAGCCATCAATTTCAAAATGAGCACCCGAATAAATCAACCAAAATGCTCCCAATGCACCTAGTGATATTCCTATCAATTTAGGCGTAGTGATTCGTTCTTTGGTAAGTATTGCCCCGGCAACCAGCACCATTATGGGGCCACTGACCATCATAATAGATGCGTTTACAGGGGTTGTGATTTTAAGTCCTTCAAAGAAAAAAAGCATATTGGTGGTGACACCAAAAACAGCACAAATTGCCAAACGCCACCGATCTGCAAGTGGGATGCTAAAAAACCTTTGTTTACCGGATAGAGGCATAAGCATCCAAAAGAGTAACGCTGCTCCGGTAACACGGAATTGAATGAATGCACGGGGCGGCATTGCTCCTTGCATTGCACTTTTGGCAATAAGGAATGAGGAACCGTAAATCAAAGCAACGCCCAATAGAGCGGCATGTGCCAACAATACAGAGTTACGATTGAATTGGCTCATGATTCTTGTATTGCAAGAGCCGCTGCTTCAACTACTTTCGGGCTGTTGCCCGCAAAGACTTGATCATTTAAAAGAAGTACCGGCCGCTTTAGAAAGGTATACTCGCTTAGGATAAGTTGGCGAATGTCTGTATCGCTCAGGGTACGGTTTTTCAGGCCAAGCTCCTTGTATTTTCGAGCACGTTTAGAAAACAAGGCTTCTGCAGAACCGGCTAGGTTGATCATATCATCAAGCTGTGCAGGTGTGATGGGCTCTGTTTTAATGTCCTGCAGATACATACCATCAGTATTCCAAGAGTTCAAAATACGTTTGCAAGTATCGCAGGTGCTGAGGTAGAAAATCCGATTCATTAAAGCGTAATTATTTTGATAGCCAAGGCCCAGGATCTTGAATGTTTGCGTCTTTCCAAATACCAAACTGGACCATCGTTTTTCCTTCCTCATCTGTAAATGCAATTCCAATAGGCTGTTTCAGGGAGATAAGATCACCTGATTTAACCTGAATACCTATAAGATTACTGTAGACTGTAAAATAGTTTCCATGACGAATAAGAACCATCACGTTTGCGCCAGGAATGGGAACCACAGAACTCACCTCTCCTTCAAAGGTTGCACGAACAACGGCGCCCTGTTCAGTGCTAATTTCTATATGTGGATTATCTACAATTATTCCTTTAACCACTGGGTGAGGGTGTTTACCGAATTTACCGGTGATTAATCCTCTTTCAACAGGCCACGGTAAAGCGCCTTTGTTTGAAGCAAAGTTGTTGGCCAAAGCTCGTGATTCCGGCGTCATTGAATAAGAAGGACCGTCATCTCTTTCTTCCAACCCTTTTGCCTTTCGTGCTTTATCAATTAACTTCTTAAGCACTTTATTTGTTGTTCTTGGATTGAAATCTTTTCCTTTTACAAGCCCTAATTCTCTTGCCTCTTTTTCCAAATTATTGCGTTCCGCGCGAAGCTTTGCTTTCCGTAACTCTTCAGCAATAATTCGTTTAATTTGCTTTTCTAGTTGTTCGGCTTCACGTTGTTTTTTCTGAATGTCCTTTTTCAATTCGCCTTCTTTGTTCTTAAGGGAGGTTACAGCTTGTTCTTGTTTCTGGGCGTCCTCAACTAGTTGTTTCTTTTCTTTTTCTTGTGACTCTTGAACGTTAAGTTTTTCCTCTTTTTTAGCAATTAAGGTCTCTTTTTCTTGTGCTAATTCAACCTGAACATCATGAATTTGGTTGACTTGTTGTTCTCTGTAGCTGGTCATATCCTTGAAGTACTGGATTCTCTTTAACGCCTGAGTAAAGGAAGTGGAGCTTAGGATGAACATTAGCTGGTCTGCTGGTTGAAGGTTTCGCTGCGCTAATTCAATCAATTTCGCATAATCGGATTTAAGAGAATCAATACGCACTTCAAGCTTAGTAATTTCCTTTTCCTTAAAACGTATTTCACGGTCGATTCCTCGTATTTGACCAAACATTGTCTTTATTAATCGTTCACGAGCTTCAATCTTTTGGTTTAAAGTCTGCAATTGATTAATACTGGACTCCCTATTGCTTTTTGTTTGCTGGAGTAAAGTATTGGCCAAATCAATTTGATCTTGAAGCAATACTTTTTGCTTTTGCAGCTCCTCCTTAGTTTGTCCATTGGCAGCGATGGCGAGAAACAAAAACGCTATGAGAATTCTCAACACTTTCATTAGAAAATAAAAGGGGTGTTATAAGGTCCCTCGGTACGAATCTCACTTACTTCAATTTTAACGGTGTATTTGGGACGCGACTCCAATCTTAATTCTAAGAGCATGGGGTATCCTGTTCGCACATCAATATTGGAGTACTTAATATAAACGACCTCCTTTGGATCGCTAATGGTCATGTGTTTGACATGTAATTCTCTGTCAAGTTCTACAATAACCTTTCTGTTGCCAGAAATTGCATATTGAGTAACCCAACTATCATTTTTTGAATCAAATTTGTAACGCATCGCAGCTTCTGCACTAATTAATTGACCGCGCAGTAGTTTATTCAAATACGGAAAAGGGACTTCTACTCCTGTCATCCCTGCTAAGTCATGTGCTGAACCGGTCCAGTCTAACCCCAAGAGTGTTGACGTAAAAGCTGCGCTGTCCCCAATAACGATAGCCTTACCTACTCGTAGACCAATCATATCATCGCTTATTGCCGCCCAGAGAATACTGTCTTTCTTTGAACGCACTTGGACCCTAAATTTCTGGGCGCTTTCCGGAGTGTTGGTCTCAATCCTTGTGAAAATCTGAGCCCACTCAAATTTATCTTCAACAATAATCTTACGAGAGACGCCGTCACTTATTTTTTCTCTCTTTAGTGGGTTCTCTGGAGATATGGGTCTGCCGCAATTTACGAGCAGTAGATAAGCTCCTAATAACAGGACTAATTTGATTAAGCTATGTGCGTGTAGACGGTTCAATTTTATGGCTATTTGCCTTCTAATTCCTCGGCCTTTTGCTTGTATTCCAAAGATTTACCTTGGTTGCCAAGCGCTTTTTCAATGGAAGCGGCATGTCTAAAAAGTGTGGCATCGGGTGAGGTTCTTTGAAGTTGCAAAGCTAATGCCATTTTTTTCTGAGCTTGGGTGTGGTTTCCCATTTTAAACAATACCCAGGCCCAAGTATCAAGATATGTGGCTTCAAGACCTTTCTTATTGTTACTTTCTTCAGTTAATTTTAGTGCCCGCTCAAGGTCTAAACCGCGCTTGCCAAGTTCCCAGGCTAGATTGTTTAATGCTGCTGCATCTCGTTCAAGGTCTAGGCTATAGGTATAAGCTTTAACGCCCATTTCAACAGAATCTTGTGAAAAGTATGCTGTACCTGCCAAATTATAGAACCATTTTTGAACCTTATCCTCAAGTGCTTTTGGAGCACTTTCCATAGCTAATTGAGCACAATCTTGCCACCATTTCTGTTCATAATACCAGAACACGATATATTCTAATATTTCGATTCGATGTCCAAAATCCTTTTTCAATCGATTAATAATATCAATAGCAATACTATCCTGTTTAGTTTGTTTGCATAGTTCAGCAATCTGTGTGTAAACTTCAAGATTGCTATAGCCTTTTTCAACGGCTTGTAAATACATCAAAACACCTTGTTCCGGTTCCATCTCTAAAAGCAACCTTTCTCCTTCAAGCAAATAATAGGCGCCCTCCTCATGGTGAAGTTTTTTAGTTGCAGCCCATGATCTGTGTACCATGGGGAGCATGCTTGTGTCGCTTTTAGCAATTTCCCATAAGCTTAGCAATACGGGCCCTTTGTCTTTAAGACTCATTCCCGGTACGGTTAGCGCACGCTCTAAATAGAACATACTCTCCTTGGCTTTTTCGTTACTTTGAAGAAAACGCGCATACTCCATGGCTAGAGGAGCATTGTTAGGAAAGTCTAAAACGGCCTGTGACAAGGTTTTCTCGGTCTTTTTTCTTTTGCCATTAGCATCATAGAACTGTGCCGCAAGACCTCTGAATTCTGCTCGTTTAGGATTCTTGTCAATAGCATTTTTAATCACTAGATCTGCAGATTTGACATCGTTATTTCTAAGGTGAATTTCCATTTTCTGCTGAATCGTTTCAGGGCTACTGCCAAAACGTTCCTCAAGTAGATTTATGTATTTGAGCGCCTTTTCTGTGTTTTCATCTGCTATTGCGCTTTTCAGTGCATCTTGAATATATTCGGGTTTATTTGGTTGTAACTCAATCAGGCGTTCAAATGAATGAAGCGTGTTACGTGTATTACCAATTAGTTTAGCGTTTTGCGCTTGCATGCGCCACATCCATTCATTCTTTGGATGATTTTCCGTTCCTACCTTTAGTAATGTTTCCGCTTTAAAGTAGGCTCCTTCAGCAAATTGTAATCGTGCTAGCTGATAGAGTGCGGTTTCATGCGTTGGGTTTTCTAATAGTATTTTCTCATAGGCCTCTTTTGCGAGTTCCATACGACCCGTGATACGGTAGGTTTCCGCCCGGTAGAAAGCGTCTGATAATGCAGAAGGCCCTTCTTTTGAAGGGCCTTGCGCATATGATGACATTGAGATAAGAAGTGCTATCAACACTCCAAATACTTTTTGCATTAGTCCATTCTTGAATAGTCGCCCAAAGATACAGAAGTCCAGCGACCATCAACATGTGCATGGTTACCAATCATACTGTCCTTTAAATGAATGTTAGAAATGGTAGAATTGGTTTGAATAAGAGCGTCTTCAATAGTCGCATTTTCAACTATACAATTATCTCCTAAGCTCACATTAGGGCCTACTTTGGCGTTTTTCAATACCACATTGCTGCCAATATAACAAGGTTCAATAATCTCAGAATTTTCAATGCTAATATTGTCCCCTTTTAATTCTGCTTTTCCACTTAGATACCCAAGCATTTTGCTATTGGTTTCAACAGTAATGGCCTTGTTGCCGCAATCCATCCAATCGCTAACTGTGCCTGGACGAAACACCTTGCCTTGATTCATCAGTGCGCTTAACGCATCTGTTAATTGGTATTCACCATTGTCCAATATTTCATTATCAAGTAAATACTTTAATTCCTTTCGCAATCCGGGACCGTCTTTAAAATAGTAGATCCCTATTATAGCTGAATCGGAGATGAATTCTTTTGGCTTCTCTACAAAATTATTGATGGTGCCGTCTTCTGAAAATTGCACTACCCCATAGGCAGAAGGGTTGTCCACTTGTTTCACCCAGATTACCGAATCAGCATCCGTATCTAAGGTAAAGTCCGCGCGAAAGAGCGTGTCTGCAAAAGCCACTACAATTTCATCGTCCATGCTATCCGCAGCGCAATGAATGGCGTGAGCTGTACCTAATGGTTTGTCCTGGAAATAGATACTTCCTTTTGCCCCAAGGTTTTCTGCAACTTTAATCAAGTCTGCCTCTACGTCTGCACCAAAATCTCCAATGATGAAAGCAATTTCATCCACTTTTTTATTGCCACATACACTTACAATATCTTCTACTAAGCGCTGTACTATTGGCTTTCCTGCAATTGGAATAAGCGGTTTTGGGACGGTAAGTGTGTGCGGGCGAAGTCGCGAGCCTCTGCCAGCCATTGGAACTATAATTTTCATGCTTTAGTAGTATTATTTGGTTTCTTCAAATTTATTGTTTTCCAGTGCTTCCAAAACCTCCACTACCTCTTTTAGTGTTGGTTAGATCTTCTACTTCATTCCAATTGAATTGGGTGTATTTGGCCACTACTAGTTGTGCAACCCTCATACCGTCTTCAATAGCGAACGCTTTCTTACCATGATTAACTAGTAGTACACCAATGTCACCCCTGTAGTCAGCGTCTATTGTGCCGGGACTATTCAGTACAGTCACGCCAAACTTGTAAGCGAGGCCTGATCTTGGACGAATTTGTGCCTCATATCCTTCCGGTAGAGCTATGGCTATACCAGTGGAAACAAGTGCTCTATCGCCAGGTTGCAGTACAATAGCGTTATCAATATTGGCGCGTAGGTCCATTCCAGCACTTTGAGCTGTTTCAAATTGTGGAAGCGCATGTTTACCGCTATAAATTACGTCTATCTTCATTTTCGGAAGGCAAATTTAAAGAGTCCGTTGCGTTCTACCATAATCATTACGAAAAGATAGCTTAGGCCTAATCCAATTTTCAAAGAAGTGTCGCTGAGAGGAAAATAATGAAGGGCAAACCCAAGTGCACTAGATACCCCAATTAACGAGAGAATCTTCCCCCAGTTATATGGAACAGGATACAAACGCTGCCCCCAAATAGCGCTTACTATAAACATGGCGGTATAGGCCATAAGCGTGGTTAACGCAGCACCTAGTATCCCTATGCTAGGAATCATAATAACATTTCCTAAAACGGTTACAGCAAGACCAATAAAGGTTATGTATATACCGTAGGAGGTTTTATCACTCACTTTATACCACATGTTCAGATTGGTATTAATGCCTAGAATGACATTGGCCAATAATAAAATAGGAACCAAATGAAGACCAACCCAAAACTTATCGTCAATAAAGAATTTAAGATAATCCAGCCCGGAGAGTATTAAAACAAATCCCACACACATTACCCAAGCAAAACCTTCCATGATAGATGCCATTTTTTGTCTACCGTCGCTCGCATTAGCATTCTTAAAGAAGAATGGTTCGGCTGCGTAACGAAAGGCTTGGTTAAAGAGTACGAGGAAAACAGAAATCTTATAAACGGCGCCATAAACTCCCACTCCTTCCGCCCAACTCTCTGTTGGAAGTAAATACTTTAATAATTGCCTGTCTAGCATCTCATTAGCAATTCCAGCAAGTCCCCCAATAAATAACGGAATTCCAAATGCCAATAAACCTTTCACATACTGCTTTTCTAACTTGAATCTAAGTCCTTTAAAGGTGGGTATTAATAAGGTGAACATAAGTAAAGACGCACAAACATTGGAAATGAATATATACTTGACTCCCCTAAAAGAATGCGTAAACCAAGGAACAGCTCCATTGAGCTCCCATAAGGCCGGTAAAAAGAAATAAAGATTGATAAGTACATTGGAAAAGATGAGTGCCAATTTTATACCCGCGAATTGCTTTGCTTTATTTTCTCTACGAAGTCTAGCAAAGGGTATGGCCCCGAGCGCATCTAAGCCCAAGATGATCAACAAGTAGTACAAGAATTCCGGTGACTCCTCGTATCTAAGAGCATATAACAAGCTGTCTTTAAATGCAAAGGTTAAGACGCCTATGCCAATAAGAACCAATAAAATCATGGATACAGACGTACTAAAAACCTTAGACTCATCCCAGTCTTTTTTTTCGCTAAATCGAAAATATGCCGTCTCCATTCCAAAGGTGACAACTACAATTAGAAAAGCGATTAGACTGTAAAAGTCAATGTTTATACCGTATTCCGATTGTGTTAATACGGCAGTCTGAAGGGGAACCAACAGAAAGTTGACCATGCGCCCTAAAATGCTGCTTAATCCATAAATTGCTGTTTGGCCAGCAAGTTGTTTCATCCCACTTGTCACACTCCAAATATAATCTTTGGTGCGTACCTTTGGTAGATAATAAAACCAAACTCATGAACAAGCGATTAATTATATTTTCCTTACTGTTAGGTTTTTCGCTTCCTACATTGGCTCAAGATGAAGTTTACGATGAAGAATCGTTAACAAGAATGCAGACCGACTTGTCCTTTCTTTCCTCTGATTCATTGAAAGGACGACTTCCTGGTACTCCTGAAAGTGATGTAGCAAGAGACTTCATACAAGATAGAATGGCTACATTGGGGTTATTACCCTTTGGAGAGCAGGGCTATTTGCAGCCTTTTCCCATTGCAGAGAATATCAACGTCAATTATGATGTCACGGGTTTAAGAATAGGAAAAACAGATTTAGTTCCGCGAGTTGACTATTATCCCGTATCATACAGTAGTAATGGAGACGCTAGTGGTAGGACGGTAAATATTGGCTATGGAATAACAAAAGAAGACGGTTCTTACGATGATTACTCCGGTAAGAATGTTGAAGGTAAAATAGCCGTATTAAACATAAGTTCTCCTGATGGTATTCACCCACACAGTGCCTATACCTCATACCATAGTGTAAGGCAAAGACTCAAAGTCGCAAAGCAAAAAGGCGCTCGAGCAGTTCTCTTAATTAATCCTGAAAAGACGGCTTCAGATGTTTCTGAATTATTTAAATCGATAAAGTCTATTGATATTCCTGTTCTTTTTATTCGAAATCAAAATATCGAGGATCAGTTAATCTCCAAGAGCAGAAAAATTAGCCTTTCAGTTAACATGGAAGAACAATCTAGTTTAGGTTACAATTTGATAGGGTTCATTGATAATGGGCAGCGCAACACGGTTGTTTTTGGTGCGCACTATGATCATATTGGCATGGGTAATGAGAACAGTTTGTATGAAGGCAAGGCAGCTATTCATAACGGTGCTGATGACAATGGATCCGGAACCACGTTGTTGTTAGAGTTGTTGAACTATTATGGAGCTCGAAATGACCAAAATTACAATTATGCAATTCTATTTTTTAGCGCAGAGGAAAGCGGTCTTATAGGATCAAAATATTTCACTCAGAACCCAACTTTCTCATTAGAGACAGTGGATTATATGATCAATTTTGATATGGTGGGCCGCCTTAGGGATAATCGTTTTCAAATCTCAGGAACAGGAACGGCATTGGAATGGGATAGAGTGTTATCAGAGCCAGTACATAATTTAAATATCAAGAAAGATCCATACGGGGTTGGTCCATCCGATCATACTTCTTTTTATTTTAAGGATATACCAGTGCTCCACTTTTTCACAGGTACACATGAAGACTATCATAAACCTTCAGATGACGTTGACAAAGTGAATTTTAAAGGCATGGTAAAATTGGCTGATTTTGTTAAAGCAATCACAATCAAAACGTCTGAATACCAGAGATTGACATTCCAGAAAACTAAGTCTGCAGAGCAACAAACGATTCCGAGTTTTACAGTTACTTTGGGTGTAATGCCGGATTATATTTATGGTGGGCCTGGTGTAAGATTAGACGGAGTTTCGGAAGATCGACCTGCTGCTAAAGCGGGTATGAAAGCAGGAGACATTGTTCTGAAAATCGGAGATTTTACCATAGATGATATCTACTCTTATATGCGTGCGCTCTCAGCATACAAACTGGGCGATATTACCAATGTAGTCTACAAACGGGACAACAAAGAGATGGAGTCTGAAATACAATTTTGATGGATGTTGACGCTCTCAAAGTTGCTGTTGTAGGAGGGGGTTCTTTTGGAACCGCACTTGCAAAAATATTTAGCGAAAACCTAGGTCATTGTTCTTGGTGGATGCATAATACCGATAGTGCAACTCATGTGATACGCCATCATCACAATCCGCGGTACTTAAGTTCTGTAGGTTTTCAGCCAGAGTCCATTTCTGTTTATACTGATGTTTCAGATTGTGTGAGGGATGCTGATATTATTGTCTTAGCGGTACCAAGTGCCTTTGTCAAAGAGGTTTTAGCAGACCTAACTCCGTCGTTATTGAGCAAAAAAATCATTGCAACAACCATAAAAGGAATCATTCCCGATGAAAACATGATTGTTGGACGTTATCTCAATGAAGTTCTCCGCGTTCCTGAAGAACAAATTGTTGTCATTACAGGTCCGTGTCACGCGGAAGAGATTGCCCTTGAGCGACTCAGTTTTCTTACAGTAGCAGCACGGGAGAAAAAGGCCGCAAAAATGTTGGTTAGTTGTTTAGAGTGTCACTACGTAAGATGTACTTGGAGCGATGATCTTTACGGTACCGAGTATGCTGCAGTTATGAAAAACATATACGCTATTGCTGCAGGAATATACCATGGCTTGGGTTATGGCGATAATTTTCAGGCAGTCCTTATGAGTAATTCAGTGCGTGAGATGAAGCGTTTCATGAATGCCGTATCAGATACAAAGGTTAATATTTATAAGAGTGCTTATCTAGGAGATTTATTAGTGACTGGTTACAGTCAATTCTCCCGTAACCGCATGTTTGGTAATATGCTGGGTAAGGGCTACACAGTTCGGAGTGCTAGGGCGGAAATGACTATGGTTGCAGAAGGTTATTATGCCGTTCCATTAGTTCATAAACTTCGCAAGAAACGGGAGGTCAAAATGCCAATAGTAAAAGCGGTTCACGCCATCTTATATGAAGGAAAGTCTGCAAAAAAAGTTATGGCAAAATTAGCTCAGAAACTCAGTTAAGATGAAAACATTGATAGCGTGAAGATGTTAACACAACTGAATTACACGCTATGAAAAGAGTTCTCATTATTTTTCTTTTTTTTCCTTGTTCATTCCTTTTAGGACAGGACGCCTTTGAAATTTTAAAAAAAAGCGAAGCGTATCTGCGGGGTGCTCAAAGCACAGCAGAAATGAGCATTACAACTGTTCGACCCGGTTGGGAGCGAACAATGAATGCCAAACTCTGGAATAAAGGAACAGAAATGAGTTGCATTCTTATCACCGGTCCAAAGCGAGACGCTGGCACGGTATTTATGAAAAATGGAGAGGATATATGGAACTTTGTTCCTGCAATTAAAAAACTAATCGCCCTCCCGGCGGCTCTGGTACAAAATTGGATGGGTACGGATATTTCAAATGACGCGCTGATTAATGCTGGTAGTTTGACAGTAGATTATGTGCCATCTATTACAGGAAGTAAAGTTGTAGCTGGTCAAAATTGTTGGGTGCTAGAGTTGGTGCCTAAGCCAGATGCACCGGTTATTTGGGGTAAAATCCTTGCCTTTATTGACAAAGAGACCTTCGTTCAACTTGGGGGTGAATTTTATGACGAAGACGATTTTCTAATTACTCAGATGCAAGCCTCTGAATTAACTCAGTTTGATGGAAGAAAACTTCCAAAAATCATTAAAATGATTCCTGCAGAGGATCCCGAAAGTTATACCATAATTAGATATGCCTCAGTTGACTTTTCCACCCCTATCCCTGATAGCTTTTTTACAAAGTCAAATATCAAAAACGTAAAATAATGCTCAAGCTCGCTTGGCGTAACATTTGGAGAAATAAAGGACGAAGTGTTATTACTATAGCTGCGGTGATGTTTTGCGTCATTTTCGCTGTGGTTCTTCGCAGTTTTCAGGTGGGCGTTTGGGAAAACATGATTCATGAAATCGTTGGAAATAACTTTGGATACTTACAAATTCATCAGGAGGGTTTTTGGGGAGATCAAAGTCTTGACCGCAGTTTGGACCTTACTTCAACGGATATAGAATCTCTTGAATCTTCAGAAGGAGTAGATAGACTCATTCCGCGTCTGGAGAGCTTCTCATTATTATATCACGGAAGCAACACTAGGGGGTCTTTGGTTATGGGAATTGATCCAGAAATAGAATTGCCTGGACTACAGCTCAATGATATTTTGCTCGAAGGCCGCTCTTTTTCTAAGAATGATAGCGTTATTGTGGTATCCGAAGGTCTTGCAAAATACTTTAAAGTTGGGCTAGGAGATACGTTGCTTTTTATGGGACAAGGTTTCCATGGAGCGGCAGCTTATGGCGCCTTTCCAATAGGCGGAATTGCACGAATGACCAACCCTGAACTTAATAAACAGCTGGTGCTCATGCCTTTTAAACAGGCACAATACATGTATAACTGTGAAAATCGCGCTACCACTTTGGTAGTGGCAGTGGAGGACGGTACGGACTACACGGCGGTAGGGGTATCACTGAAGAAAACATCTTCTCAAAGTTTAGAGATTTTAGAATGGAAGGAGCTTTTTCCAGAAATAATACAAACAATTGAGGTTGATATGGCTGGAGGCAGGGTCTTTGTGAGCATACTATATTTTATCATATCATTTGTTCTTTTAGGTACTGTAATTATGATGGTCGCTGAACGTAAGCGAGAATTTGGGATTCTTGTAAGCATAGGTATGCGAAGATCAAAACTGGCAGTTGTAACCATGGTAGAAAATATCATTCTAATCATGGGCGGTGCCTTAGTGGGAATGGCTGTAGTCAAACCTATTCAGTTCTATTTCAAATACAACCCGATTGACCTGAGTGGACAGATGAGAGAGGCTATTGAGCAATATAATTTTGAGCCAAAGTTATACACGACAACATCCTTCATTATTAACCTTAATCACGGTGCAATTATTTTCTGTATTGGTGTAATAGTTAGCCTGTATGCTGTTTGGAAAATCATGAAATTGAAACCCATTGAAAGTATGCGTTCATGATTCTTAAAGTAGCTTGGCGTAATATATGGCGCTCACGAATCCGATCCATTATTGTATTAAGTTCTATTGCAATAGGTATATGGGCGGGGTTGGTCATCATAGGTTTTTCTTTTGGGATGAACAATGAACGCACTGCAGCAGCTATAGGAGCAACCCTAGGTCACAGTCAAGCACACAATCAAAAATTTATAGAAGACCCTCGTCCAAGTGCAGTACTCAAAACAGGCGCCATTGCTGAGCTGGAATCAACTTTGGATGCCCACTCTTTTGTTGTGGGGTATGCAAAGCGAACCGTTTTACAGGGAATGGTAGCGTCTCCTAAAAAGACTCGTGCTACCCGAATTATTGGTGTAGATGCAGAAGCAGAGCGTAAAGTGACTACAATTTCTAGTTATATAGTTGAAGGTGATTTCTTCAAAACCAAGGTTCGAAAGGGAGTCGTAGTTAGCGAGAGATTGGCCCAAAAAATGGGATTAAGAATCAAGAATAAATTAGTCCTAACGTTTCAAGATCACCACGGTATTATTCATAAAGCAACATTTCGTGTAAGTGGGATTTATAGAACACTCAACGCTACTTGGGACGAACTAAACCTATACGTCCAACAGAACGACTTAGAGAGAATAGTGGGCAGTCCGTTAATACACGAGGTATTAATTAGTTACGACAAAAGTGAGGATACGGAGCAGAAAACAGAAACTATTGTTGCGCAAGTGTCTATGCCAACTGTGATTACTTCTTGGAAAGAAAATAGCCCAGAGCTTGGTTTTGCAGATGATATGATGGGTATAATGCTCGTATTGGTATTAGGAATAATCATGCTTGCACTGCTTTTTGGAATCATTAACAACATGCTTATGGCGGTCTTGGAAAGACGTCGTGAGCTTGGGATGCTCATGGCTGTCGGAATGAATAAGCGTAAGTTATTCTTGATGATTTTGATTGAAACATTAATGCTCGGTATTATCGCGGGACCCATAGGCATACTATTGGGAGACGTCACTGTGCGAGTGATGATGCGAATTGGCTTAGATCTAAGCACAAAAAAAGACGGCTTGGCTGAGCTTGGAGTTGGAAGCGTTATTTACCCTGAAATTGTACCAGAATACTATTTAATCATTGCGATGATGGTCATAACTACGGCCTTGATTGCAGCATTATTCCCTGCGTACAAGGCATTGAAGTTAAACCCGGTTGCGGCCATTAGAGGAAATTAATCATGAGTAAACCAGTTATTAAAGTTAAAGGATTACATAAAACATACGAAGGTGCTGTTCCTGTAAAAGCCGTTAATGGGATTGATTTGATGATTTCAGAGGGAGAATTTACGGCCTTAAAAGGACCTTCAGGCTGCGGTAAAACAACATTACTTAATCTTTTAGGTGGATTAGATCAGCCTAATTCAGGCTCAATTATCATAGACGGCACAGATATTACTAGTCTATCCGATAATGAACTGATTGATTTCCGTTTACATAATATTGGTTTTGTCTTCCAAGCATACAATCTCATTCCAGTACTTAGTGCTACAGAAAACGTAAGCTTCATTATGCTCCTTCAAAACCGCCCGAAGAATGAGCGCCTAGAACGTGCTAATCAGCTGCTTAATGCGGTAGGTTTACAAGGGAAAGAGGATAAACGTCCAGGTCAGCTTTCAGGAGGCCAGCAGCAGCGGGTTGCTGTTGCACGAGCCTTAGCATCAAAACCAAAGTTCGTTTTAGCAGATGAACCCACTGCTAATTTAGATTCGGAGAGTACTACGAAGCTTCTTGAAATTATGCTTCAATTAAACAAGCAAGAAAATATGACATTTGTTTTTGCAACTCACGATGACCGGGTTATTTCCAAAGCCAAGAGAGTTATTGGGGTGAGTGACGGCAAGATCATTAGCGATACAGTGAAATAACGATTAACTTGGGGACAATGGAAGCACCAATGATTTCGTATTCCCCTTGGCCCCCTTCAAAAGAAGAGGCCTTGACTCTTTTTGAGCAGTTCAAGCAAAGTATGAGTTCTCGTAGAAGTGTAAGAGAATTTTCCACGGCTGCTGTTTCTAAGGAGAAGATAGAGTCCATGATTTCCTTAGCAGCGAGCGCCCCAAGTGGAGCAAATAAGCAACCCTGGCATTTTGTTGCCGTTGAAAACCCTAGCATCAAAAAACAGATTCGAGCATCTGCGGAACAAGAAGAAAAATTATTTTATCAAGGACGAGCTTCCGACAAGTGGTTGAAAGATTTAGAACCTTTTGGAACCAATTGGCAGAAACCTTTTTTAGAAGATGCCCCGTGGTTAATTATTGTCTTCCGAAAGAATTTTAACGTAACGGAGAGCGGAGAAAAGGCAAAAAACTACTATGTCCAAGAAAGTGTAGGCATAGCCTGTGGGTTCTTAATTGCAGCCATACACCTTGCTGGACTAAGCACACTAACGCATACGCCTTCACCAATGGGTTTTTTATCAGAAATTTTAGGTAGACCAAAGAACGAAAAGCCTTTTTTACTGCTCCCCGTTGGCTATCCTAAAAAGGGAACAAAGGTACCGGACATCACAAAAAAAGAATTCAACGAAATCACAGATTTTATGTGACCTTTGCTAAAATTTTAAAAC
The DNA here is from genome assembly GCA_002707525.1 of Flavobacteriales bacterium. GTDB lineage: Bacteria > Bacteroidota > Bacteroidia > Flavobacteriales > Schleiferiaceae > UBA10364. Next base: position 61,833 of record PAND01000018.1, on the reverse strand, counting down.
ATGTTTGAAGGTACTTCCATCCAATTTGTAGTTGATGCATCAGAAGTCCGAGAGGAACTTAATGCTGGAGGATTGAATTGGCCAATTATCAAGATTTTAGGCGGTCAGGAGGACGAAGATAAAGATCCTGAGGACATGAGTGTTTCAAATACTGGTGTGGCCATATATATAGACAGTATTGATCTTATTTTGAAACAGCGTGTGGAGAAGGCTAAAGAAATAGTTACAACGGTTGCACGAATGATTCAATTCTTTAGTGACCGTGATGAAACGGCCGTATTATTTTTTCATACCAGTTGGCAGAGCTATTTGATAAAGGAGGATTAATTATTTAACTGCGTTTTCAGAAGTGTTGCTTTTTGATGCCCAACGCAATCTTTAAGCTCCTCCATTGAGGCATTCTTAATGTTTTTGACGCTTTTAAAGGTGCGCATTAACGACTTAATTGTCTCTGGACCTATTCCTTTAATTCCGTCCAACTCACTACTGTATGCTCCCTTGCTTCTGCGGTTTCTGTGGTGACGCAGTGAAAATCTATGTGCTTCATCTCTTGCTTGTTGAATGATTTTTAAGGATTCACTTCGCTTATCTAGGTACAATGGATAAGGGTCTCCTGGAAAGTATATTTCTTCCAACCTTTTCGCAATACCAATAATGGTGATTTTGCCACGAAGCCCTAATCGCTCTAATGAGGATAATGCTGCACTCAGCTGACCCTTTCCTCCATCTATTACAATAAGTTGAGGAAGGGAATCACCTTCATCTAAAAGTCTGCGATACCTCCGGTGAACCACCTCTTCCATTGATGCAAAATCGTCTGGCCCTTGAACAGTTTTAATATTGAATTGTCTGTATTCTTTTTTTGACGGCTTGCCGTTTTTGAAAACAATACAGGCGGAAGCTGGATGAGTGCCTTGAATATTAGAGTTGTCAAAACATTCTATATGTCTAGGTTCTTCAGGCATTCTTAAATCGCTTTTCATCTGCGTCATGATACGGTTGACATGACGGTCCGGATCTACAATTTGAATATTCTTTAACTTCTCTTGCCTGTAGTAAAGTCCGTTTTTTATGCTGAGGTCTACAAGTTTTTTCTTTTCGCCTTTTTTAGGGACAAAAAACTCGAGTCCTTCTATTTTTAAATCAATAGGATGCGAAGTAAATATTCTTTTGGAAGTAGATCCATAGAGGTTCCGAATTTCTGGAATTGCAAGATGTAAAAAGTCTTTGGCTTCTTCTTCCAGCTTTTTTTTCATCTCAACGGTATAGCTCTGAACAATAGCTCCCTCCACGACCTTTAGATAATTGACATAGCCAAATTCGGCATCTGTGGAAACGCTGAAAACATCTATGTTTGACATATTAAAGCTAACCACGGTGCTCTTTGCAGCATATTTTTCAAGAGCTTCTAATCGGTCTTTAAAATATTGGGCTTGTTCAAATTCTAGTGAAGTAGCATGACCCGCCATTTTTTCCTTGAGGTTGCGTTTTACCTCTCCAAGTTGACCCTTGATGATTTTTCTTGCGGCTTCAACATCCGCATTGTAATCTTCTTCCTCTTGCAGGTTTTCGCAAGGACCTTTACAATTACCAATATGATATTCGAGACAAGTCTTGAATTTGCCTTTTTCAATGTTTTCTTCGCTTAGTAGGTATTTGCACGTTCTAGTTGGGTACATCTGCTTGATAAGCTCCAATACAGCTTTCATAGCCTTAACAGAAGAATATGGGCCGTAATATTCACTACCGTCTCTTTTTATATTTCGAAGTCCGTAGATACGCGGGAAGCGTTCGTTTCGAATGGTAATGTAAGGGTAGCTTTTATCGTCCTTCAGATTGATATTATACCGCGGTTGATGTTCCTTGATGAGATTGTTTTCTAATAAAAGTGCATCACCTTCGGAATCTGTAACGATTGTTCTAATGTCCGACACCTTTTTGATCATAACAGCAATTCGTGCACTTGTGACACTTTTGGTAAAATAGCTGCTGACTCTCTTTTTTAAATTTTTGGCTTTACCGATGTATAGGATGTTACCTTCTTTATCAACATGTTGGTATACCCCTGGCTTATCAGGGAGCGTTTTTAATAAATTTTGAATGTGTTCGGGTGCTTGGGACATACGGTTAAAGATAAAAAAAGCCCGACTCTTATGGAGTCGGGCTTTAATCGCTTTTCAAGCTTAAAAAATTGTTCTAGCGTGCATCTACAATGGTCACGGTTCCGTTGACCACGTATTCATAATTATCGCTCGCATTGACTAATTTGACAGAGTAGAAATAAACACCATCTGCAAGAGGAGTTCCATTTTGATTCGTTCCTCTCCACGGGTTAGAGTTGTCGTAGAATGTACCACTCTGCCATACTCTGTCTCCCCATCTATTGAAGATGGTTACTTGACTTAAATCTTCATAATCCTCAATGAATTGAATGATGAATTCATCATTCGTACCGTCATTATTCGGTGTGATAAAGTTTGGCACAACCACCGTATCCGGCACTGGCGGTACGGTTATTATGATAGGTAAGCAATTTGAGTATGCTGTATACTGTGTATCGTTAGGATTTGTAGTTCTTACGCACACTCTGTACTCCCCCGGGAATAATTCCGGGACAAAGAGCTGATAAGTAGTATCAGGTGACAATACAGGGTTTTGAGGAGAGGAAACATTGTAATGCAGATATTCCGGCATCCAAGTACCATTCACTTTTTCTTGAAGTACAACCGAGTAGCTATCTACCGGCCAAGCATTGTATGTATTCCATTCTAGATTCACCGGGATGGTGTCAGGATCTACCACAGGTACAATACCATTATCTCTCTCTAAAAGAATACTATGAACTTCATTCGATGGCCCTTGTAGATCGTCATTTAACTTCATCTCAACACGGTAATCATAACTGTCTTGATCTACTTTGATGAAACCAATTTGCGCATCTTTAAAATCGTATTTAAACTGGTTGAAAACCGTTCCAATCTTATTCCATTGTGTTTGGTTAGGGTCTTTTCTGAAAATTTGCCATTCTTGGAATAAATAGGTTGGATACGAATTGGTATCTGCAAACCATTCAAGAACTGGATTAAGATCGTTTTCAATGGTCACGTTTTCTAAATCATAATCAGCGGAGAAACAGCCGGTAACATTCAGTTGAATGGTATCAAACTCATCCATAGGGAAACCACATTTATTAAGCAACGTATTTCCGTCGTTACCCACTTTTGAGTAAAGGAAATATTTGCCGTTTTTAGATAACGGCTTATAGAGCTTAACTTCCATTTCGGAAGCTTCAAAGTTATTGTCACAATAAGCGGTAAGCCCCTTAATTGCTAGAGGCTGTCCATCTGGTTTTGTAAGTCTAAAATCTGTCCCATCAGGAGAAATAGAACTACAGTCTAGTTTAACCGCAAATTTTAATGTTACCGTAGAGTCCAAGCATTGATAATCCACGGTTGGAAGGCCGTTGATAGGGTCTTGATAAATTTCAGGGACACCGTAATCCAAAACCACACCTGCTTGAGCAATAGGAGTACAAGCAGAAGCAATAGCAATCTGCATATCACGGTTTACTTCACCAATTTTTCTCCAAACATAAATGGTGGAGTCGAACCTATATTCATCAACAGTTACTGCCATGACATCAATTTCAATCGCAGATGGTTTGAAAGTAATTAACCCCGTTGACGGGTTCATGATTAAAGAATTTGGTGGTGATGTGGTAATAGGTTGATCGTATGTCCATCCAGGAGCGTAATCAATGTTGGCAGAGGCACAAGAACTACCAAAAGAATCGTCTTTTACATGGGAAATACGATAAAATAGTGAATCACCATCCGGCTCTACTACACTTTGCTTCCAATTAAAAGTACGTCCAGTACAAAAGGCCCGAACAGGTTCACTGACAAACTCTGGACTGTTATTTTGACCTATTTGATTATTTAATTTTGCTTCAATGTAGAAGCCTTGAGAGGAAGGATTCAAAATATTATCTATTGCTGGATTCCGGCAACAAGTGCTAAAAGCAAAAGTCCAATCCGGGGCGTTACCAGGCAATACAATTTCACCTTCGTATAAAACCACATGGATTGTGACACCCGCGTTGGAACTACTTACACAATCAAAGAGTGTAGGAGCAACAACACCTGTGCCACCTGTAGAGCCTATCTCAACAAGTGTGGCGCTGACTGTAGGGTAGTTTGCAGAACAAGCGTATATGATCGCTGAACCCGGAAGAGTAATACCTGAGTTATCACGATAAAGACGCATCGTGATTTTATATTTATGTGTTCCACCAGTAGAGCTAATGTACTCGTACTGTATGTCGCCACCGGCATTGTGTGATGCCTCAGCAAATTTTGACAATCCTAAGAACGCAAATGCGAAAAATAGAAGACGAAAAACGTTTTTCATATACTTATTCTTAATGAACATGGTTTGAAAGTATAAATATCCATAAAATACTCGGTGCCGACAAGCAAAATGAGTAAACGAAATGTCTTACTTAGAAATCAATATGTATATGCTGCCGAACCCCAAAAGGCTCCCTGTGAGCGCTTCTCTTAAGGTATGTCTTTTTAGGTAGATTCGGGCCCAACCTAAAGCTACACAAAGCAGAATTATGATCAGCATGTTTTTGAATTCTCCGGCGCCGTACTTTTCATGCATACTTAAATACAGACCTGCAAACCCTGTTATTCCAGCTAAGTGAGCACTGCTCTTGAAGAAAGGTATTAGTACAGCGCTTACCACTAAAATAAACGCACAACCTAAACTGCAATAAATGATTTCCACGGGTGCTCCCATGGAAGTAAGAACTCGCGAAGTAAGTAAAGCGCTCATGGTAGTAATGGTGTAGGGATATATCCTGTCTTTTTTATTAATGAGGTGAACACTTTCTATGACTCCTAGAAGCGTCATTAGATAGATAATAACTATTGGAATAACATATGTACCCACAAGAACAATACTCATCATTCGTGCAATACTCTCAAGACTGAATACTTGAGGTAACGCATAAACAATATAAAGCGTACCAACTGTTGGCAGTGTCCCTGGATGAAGGCCGTAGCTCAGAATTTGAGCTAGAATATATTTAGGAGAATACTTCACTAAAGCTCCTTTCTCATTCGAGCAACTGGTATATCAAGCTGTTCACGGTATTTAGCGACAGTTCTTCTGGCTATGGGATAGCCTTTTTCTTTGAGAATTTTGGCTAAAGCTTCATCTGTCAACGGCTTTCGTTTATTTTCCTCTGAAATAACGTCTTCAAGAATTTTCTTTATTTCCCGGGTACTTACCTCTTCACCGTCTGCATTGGTCATTGATTCAGAAAAAAAGCGCTTGATCAAGAACGTTCCGTAAGGTGTTTGAATGTACTTATTAGAGGCAACGCGACTCACTGTAGAGATGTCCATTTCTATTTTTTCAGCAATATCTTTCAAAATCATGGGCCTCAGCTTGCGTTCGTCTCCTGTTAAAAAATATTCGCGCTGGTATTCTAGTATGGCTTGCATGGTAAACATCAATGTTTGTTGTCGCTGCACAATGGCTTCAACGAACCATTTAGCTCCATCTAATTTCTGCTTCACAAAAAGTTGAGCTTCCTTTTCTGCTTTATTTTTTTGCCCGTTTGCCTTGTAATGCTCTAGCATCTCTCTATACTTCGGGCTTAAACTTAACTCTGGAGCATTTCTTCCATTTAAAGTTAACTCAAGCTTATCGTCTACTATTTTGAGATTATAGTCCGGAATGACGTTTTCAGTAGGACGACTCAGGTTTGATGATCCCCCAGGCTTTGGATTTAGTCGGCTAATTTCATCAATGGCCTCCTTAAGCTCATCTTCTTGAACGCCAAGCCTATCCATAAGTTTTTGATAATGACGTTTCACAAATATCTCAAAATAATCTTCGAGTATACTTAGTGCTAGATTTACCTTTAGGGAAGGTGTTTTTCTTTCTAATTGCAAGATGAGGCATTCTTGAAGATTTCTACCACCAACTCCAGGAGGGTCCAGATCTTGAATGGTACTGAGCAACTGTTCAAGCGCATTTTCATCTGTAAATATTCCTTGTGAAAAAGCAAGGTCGTCCACTATGTCCTCCATGGCTCTACGAAGAATTCCATCGTCGTCAATAGTGCCTACCATATAGATTGCTAATTCTAAATCCTCTTCTGAAAGGCTGCGCAATCTCAATTGGCTAATAAGGCTTTCATGGAAACTTTCGCTAACTACTACGGGCGCCTCGTATAGTTCATCATCAGCGCTGTAATTGTTTGATCTAGTTTTGTATTCCGGCACGTCATCGTCACGCAGGTAATCGTCCCAGTTGATTTCCTCCATGCTGTCGCGAACTTCGCGTTCGTCAGCGCTGTCATTTTCAAAATTATCTTCTTGTTTCTCTCGGCCTTCGTTAAGGGCAGGATTTTCCTCTAATTCTTGCTTGATTCGAGCCTCCAAACTCTGTGTGGGTAATTGGACAAGTTTCATTAGCTGAATCTGTTGTGGACTCAGCTTTTGTTGAAGTTTTTGTGAAAGCGTTTGCTTAAGCATAGGTTAGAGTTGCTGTTTAGAAACTAGCGCTTTTAGGCGAACGTGGAAAAGGTATGACATCACGAATATTACTCATCCCTGTTGCGAATAAAACGAGTCGTTCAAAACCAAGTCCAAATCCACTATGCACGCAGGTGCCAAATTTTCTTGTTTCGAGGTACCACCACAATTCTTCCTCTGGAATACCAAATTCCGCAATTTTGGCCTTTAAAACATCATGGCGTTCTTCTCGTTGAGACCCGCCAACAATTTCTCCAATCCCAGGGAACAAAATATCCATGGCTTTAACCGTTTTTTCGTCCTCATTTAAACGCATATAGAATGCTTTAATGTTTGCCGGGTAATCGAATAAAACTACGGGTGCTTTAAAGTGCTTTTCAACCAAGAAGCGTTCGTGCTCGCTTTGCAGATCAGCTCCCCATTCGTTGATAGGGTATTTAAACTTCTTCTTCTTATTGGGCTTAGAGTTTCTAAGAATATCAATAGCTTCAGTATAACTCAATCGAATAAAATCATTCTTTACTACGAATTCTAATTTTTCTATCAAGCCTTGGTCAGCGCGCTCTAATTGAGGTTTTGACTTCTGTTCATCTGCAAATCTTTTATCTAAAAACTCAAGGTCTTCACGGCAGTGATCTAAAACATGCTTGATGGTATACTTTAAAAAGTCTTCAGCAAGATTCATGTTCATTTCCAGGTCATAGAAGGCCATCTCCGGTTCAATCATCCAGAATTCCGCGAGGTGCCTAGTAGTGTTCGAGTTTTCTGCTCTAAATGTTGGGCCGAATGTATATATTTTGCCTAGACCCATAGCTCCCAATTCGCCTTCAAGTTGGCCGCTGACGGTTAGGTGCGTTTCCTTGCCAAAAAAGTCCTCACTACTCTCTTTTTCGCTGCCTTGGGGCAAAGCAGTTACTCTAAACATTTCTCCTGCTCCTTCGGCGTCTGATCCCGTTATAATGGGACTGTGCCAGTTGAAGAAACCTTCTTTATTAAAGTAACTGTGGACAGCAAAAGACAGCGCATGGCGAATCCTAAAGATTGCGCCAAACGTATTGGTTCTTGGACGTAGATGTGCGATTTCACGTAAAAACTCTAAGCTGTGCTTTTTGGGTTGAAGCGGATATTCTTCAACCGGAGCATCCCCCAAAACCTCAAAAGAGTTGACTATAACCTCTATGCTTTGTCCTTTGCCTTGGCTCTCCACTAATTCTCCAGTGACGCAAAGACATGCACCTGTGGTAATACGTTTGAGTTCTGCTTCCTCTTCTTTTTCAAAGTCTACAACACATTGCAAGTTGGCTAAGGATGAACCGTCATTTAAAGCAATGAATCGATTGCTCCTAAAACTTCGTACCCATCCTTTCACAATGATTTCTTTGCCAATAGTTGGTGTTTTCAAGATTTTAGAGATACTCATTTTCAATGTTGTTTACTGCAAAGATGCACTTTGTGGGTCATATAAAGTACGATTTTAATTATAAATACCTCATATTATAACATTGTGGCATAAAAATTGTTGACTACACGAAACTTTGGAAACGTTTTGTGAATATTATGTTTCCAAAAATGAGAAAACAGCCTCCGTAATTGCCCTAACAACTAATGAAAACTCATTCAGATTCAGTGAAAATCTTTACCGTAGGTGTTGAACTTTTTAAAAAGTTCGGCATCAAATCGGTCACTATGGATCAAATTTCTGGCGCCTGTGGGATTTCTAAAAAAACCCTCTATAAGTATGTGGACAATAAAAGTGATTTTTTACTAAAAGCTTTTTCTGCCTTTGCGGTAATGATGGAAAACGCTCTTTTTTCGGCTGTCGAAAATCATGGTGGGAATGCCATAGACGATTTGTTTGCTATCGAGCGGTTCGCGGAGAAGCATATTCGTGGAGATGAGGATAGATTAATTGGTCAGCTAGAGCGCTATTATCCCGATTTAGCACCAAGAATGAAAAATACTCGAGAGGAAATCGTTTTTAAGATGACCCATCATAATCTTCAAAAAGGAATTGAAGAAGGCTTGTACAGAAAGGACCTTGAGGTGGATCATATTACGATACTATATTACGGACACATCTTGGCTGCACATGAAAACAACATATCTGAACAGCCTACTAGCTTAAATAAGCTTAGACAAACTAGTTTGAAGTACCACATTCGAGGAATCGCATCAAACAAAGGAATCAAATACTTAAATCAATTAATAAATAACCAAGAATGAGAATACTTAGAATCCTCTTACTGCCACTTTGTATTGCTAATCTGGCAGTTGCTCAAGAGAAATTTTCTTTGGCTTCGGCTCAGGATTATGCGCTAGATCATGCATATGGTGTGCAGATTGCTCAATTGGAGATTGATCGAGCGAAGCAGATATACAGACAAAACTTGGCCTATGGATTGCCCCAGGCTTCTGCGAGTGGGCAGTACATATATAATGTGGAATTAGGTGCGTTAGTTACTGATTTTGATGGAAACGGTATTTTAGAAGAATTGGTTTTTGGGACTGATTATCAAGCTCAAGCTGGCGTTGCAGTAAATCAGTTAATTTTTGATGGCTCTTACGTAGTTGGCTTGATGGCGGCTAAAGTTCTTAAAGAAGGCGCGGCTATAGGAATGGAACAGAGCAAGGCAGAACTCAAAAGAGAGGTTGCCAAGGCCTACCATCTATCATTACTCAGCGAAGAGAGCATTAATGTATTAAAGGCAAACGAGGGTTACTTGGCAGATTTAGCTTTTGAGATGCAAAAGATGAACGAGGCCGGATTGGTGTCTAAAGCTGATGCCGATCAAATGATGTTGAATTACAACAATATTAAAAACACGCTACGCTATGCTGAGGGACAGGCCAAAGTAGCTAAAATGCTTTTGAAACTACAGATGGGTTTTCCCGTAGAGAAGGAGCTATTGCTTGTGGATAATATGGAAGACTTAGTCGTTAATGCAGCGGTTGCATCTACCATGGCAAACATTGCTTTTGATCCAACATCTTCAGTTGATTACATGGGAATGGCCAATCAAGTTGAGGGCGCTGAGCTTCAGTTGCTGAACCAAAGATTGGGCTTTCTGCCTACTATTGGGGTTACTTATCAGAACAATATTCAATACATGAGTGAAAAAGCTAATATTTTCAGTGACAACGCTGTAGATATTCCGAGCAGTCTAGTGGCAGGGAATATTAATATTCCTCTTTTCACCTCAGGAAACGGTCACGCAAAGGTTCAAGAAGCAAGAATACAAAGAGATCAAGCCATTATTGGATTACAGCAAATGGAAGATGGTTTGGTAATTCAACACGCGGCACTCGTTAATGACTTTCATCAAGGAATAGCAGAATATTTGGCTCAAAAGCAAAGCGTGAGTCTTGCAAAACGCATTCGTGATCAGCGGAGACTGGAGTATAAAGAAGGTATGACGTCTTCTATGGAACTCACCCAGAGCGAGGCTCAATATCAAGAGGCTCTACAAGCAAAATTTATGGCAGCTCAAAATGCCTTGGACACGAAGTCCGAATTGGAATATTTAATGACTAAACAAGAACAGAAATAAGTACAGGACATGAAAAAAGTTTTCTTCATTTTAAGCAGTATTGCACTCGTAGCTTGTGGCGCTCCTGATGATAAGAGCACAATGACAGACCTCAAGACGCAGAAAGAAAAATTAGTGAATTCAAAAGACAGCATTAACATTCTTCTTGCTGAAGTAGACGCGCAATTAGCAGCATTGGATACAACCAAGGTGTATGATGTTGTAACCTCTTTGGAGGTGACCCCAGATGTCTTTTTGCATTATTTTGATGTGTTCGGAGCAGTTGAGGCAGATAAAAGCATCAACTTGTTTACTACAGCCAGCGGCACTGTTGATAAGATTTATGTCAAGAACGGTCAACGGGTCTCTAAGGGTCAACTTCTTTTGTCCCTAGATACAGACCTCATGATGTCTTCCTTGGCAGAATTGGAGACGGGCCTTGAATTAGCTAAAACAGTGTTTGAAAAGCAGCAACGTTTATGGATGGACCAGCAAATAGGTTCAGAGATTCAGTATTTGCAGGCTAAGAATACGTTTGATGGTCTGGTTCAAAAAGTCAAGACATTAAAAGAACAGATTGAATTGAGTGAGATTCGTGCACCCTTTGCCGGGTCTATTGATGCAGTTTTTGCCAAGGTAGGCCAGTTAGCTGGCCCACAATCCCCAGCCCTCCGTTTGGTAAACACTTCGGGAGTATATGTTAAGGCAGACGTACCGGAATCTTATGCGAATAGAGTTCACGTGGGAACGCCAGCAAATGTGGTATTTACCTCAATGGATTATGAGGTCGCCGCTGAAGTACTTCAAGTGGGTCAATTCATACAGGTAGGCAACCGAACGTTTTCAATAAACGTTAGCCTTCCTGAAGCGGAAGGAGTAAAGCCTAATCAAATGGTTCATGTTGCGCTCCAAGATTACAAGAATGATCAAGCTTTAAGTGTACCAGCAAGCCTTGTGCAGCAGGATGTAGAGGGCAATGATTTTATCTATTCCTTAAAAAGTATCAGCGGAACAAATAGGTTTAAAGTCCAAAAAACATGGGTGACAACAGGGTTGACATTTAACGGCATAACTGAAATTGTCACTGGTTTAGAATCGGGTACGATCATAGTAGACAAGGGTAGTCGTAGCGTTCGTACAGGTCAACAAGTAGTATTGGGTTAACCCTTGAAATACACCTAAAAAAATGGAAGAAAATAAAAGCTTGATTAAACAGTTTGGACCGTCTACTTTTTCGGTCAAGAATCGAATGACTGTATACGTTTTGACGGTAATCATTTTTGCCGCTGGAATTTTTAGCTATACGTCCATGCCGTCTGAGGCATTTCCAGAAATTGTAACTCCTGAAATTTATGTGGGAACCCCATATCCGGGTAATTCACCAGTGGATATTGAGAAACTGATTACCCGCCCTCTTGAAAAGGAAATAAATGGTATTTCCGGAGTAGATGAAATTAATTCTACTTCTGTAGAAGGGTATTCAACAGTTCAGGTCAAATTTAATTTTGATGTTACACCAGAAGATGCTCTTCGCAAAGTAAAGGATAAGGTGGATGCAGCTATGGGCCAGCCTGATTTTCCTTCTGACTTGCCTGTTGACCCAAATGTATTTGAGTTGAACTTCTCCGAATTGATGCCCATAATGAATATCAATATGTCGGGCGAATTTTCCTTAGACCAGCTCAAGGATTATGGAGAGTACCTAGAAGAAAAAATTGAAGATCTCACTGAAATTTCAAAAGTAGATATTCGGGGAATTGATGATAAAGAAGTACGCGTACTTGTAGACACTAAAAAACTAGAAAGTCTTCAACTTAGCTTCCGAGACATAGCGGGCGCTATTCAAAATGAGAACATGACTATTTCTGGTGGTAACCTTCTAATTGACGGGTATAGACGTAATGTCCGAGTTGTTGGTGAAATTAGAGAGCTTGATGAATTGCGAAATGTGATCATTAAGAGTGAGAAGATGCAATTGGTTAGACTTGCAGACGTAGCTGAAGTTGAATTTGATGAGGTTGAGCGCGAATCTTATGCAAGACAATACGGTTCTTCAGTTGTGATGTTAGACGTTTTCAAGCGCTCCGGTGAAAATCAGATCATAGTAAGTAATAAAATTGCTGAATTATTAACGGAGGCAAACAGCGATTATTTTCCAGATAACTTGAGTATTTCTGTTACAAACGATACCTCCGAGCAGACCAAAACGCAAGTTGCTGATCTTGAGAATTCCATCATTTTTGGTATGCTTCTCGTTGTATTGGTGTTGATGTTCTTTCTAGGACTGCGCAATGCACTCTTTGTTGGAATTGCAATTCCAATGTCCATGCTAATGAGTTTTGTCATCCTTAATGCATTGGGTATTTCTTTGAATACCATTGTTTTATTTGCATTAGTTCTTGCCTTGGGTATGCTTGTGGATAATGGCATTGTGGTTGTAGAGAATATATATAGATTCATGGACGAAGGGTATTCAAGAATTGAAGCTGCTAAACTTGGAGCGGGCGAAGTCGCGTTACCAATTATTGCTTCAACAGCAACAACTCTTGCGGCATTTTTACCCCTCGCTTTTTGGCCAGGTCTTTTTGGTGAATTCATGAAGTATTTGCCGTTAACATTGATTACGGTGCTTTCTTCATCGCTTTTTGTGGCTTTGGTCATTAACCCTGGGTTAACCTCTGCACTTATGAAAGTAGAAGAGGCGCCCTTGAACAAAAAACGATTGAGTTTAATTTCCGCAGTGTCCATTGTTCTAGGTGCAATTATTGCATACGGTGGTGGCGCAATGGCATGGGGCAATCTGTTTATTTACGCAGGTGGTTTTGCTTTGTTTTATGCTTATTTCGTGGTCCCAGCGACTTCATGGTTTCAAGGGAAAGCACTTCCTGCTCTTGAAGCAGCATACAAAGGCGTGTTGAGTTATGCGTTGAACGGCATGAAACCAATTGTATTCTTCGCGGGGACATTTATTCTTCTTGTTTTATCCGGGCTCCTTTTAGTTGCAGTACCTCCAAAGACTCTATTCTTTCCGGAGAATATGCCAAACCAAGCAATGGTTTATATTCAAATGCCAATAGGCACGGACATTGAAGAAACCAATACGGTAACTCTTGAGTTGGAAAAAGAGGTTATGTCCATAGTAAGTGAGTTTAATTACTTGGATGAAAGTGGGATTCAGCAGAACTACATGGTAGAGTCTGTTATTGCTCAAGTAGGAGAAGGCACTTCAGATCCAAATGCGGGTCCGTCTATGGCGCAAACCCCAAATAAAGCCAAAATTACAGTTCAATTCCACCCGTTTGCAGAACGTATGGATTTAGATGGGAATAGATTAAACTCTGCTGACGTTCTCAATAAAATTCGTGCTACCCTGAGTAATTACCCAGGTGTAGTTGTAAGTGTGGCAAAAGATAGCAATGGTCCTCCTACAGGTCCTCCCGTGAATATTGAGATTGCAGGTGATGATTATTTTGCCTTGGTTCAAACCGCAGATGAGATTCGGGCGTTTATAAATTCAAAAGGAATTGACGGTATTGAGGAGCTAAAACTTGATGTGGAAACTGGTAAGCCCGAAATGCCCATAGAAGTAGACCGTATCAAGGCACGTGCCTTGGGGCTAAGTTCCGCTCAGATAGGAGACGCAATGCGCACAGCACTTTTCGGGAAAGAAGTTAGTAGATTCAAAGATGGAGAGGACGATTACCCTATCAACCTTAGGATGTCTGACGAATACCGTTACAATGTGGAGGACTTGATGAATCAGAAAGTTACTTTCCGGGATCAGGCCACAGGTCGCATCAAGCAAGTTCCCATTTCGGCCGTAGCCAAGGCGAAAAAGACCTCTACCTTTTCCTCTGTAAAACGTATTGATTTAAAGCGAGTTATTTCCATTCAGTCTAATGTATTAGAAGGTGCTAATCCAACAGAAGTGGTGAACGGAATTAAAGAAATTATGGAAGGCTATGAACTTCCACGTGGAGTAAAAGTAGATTTTACTGGAGAGCAAGAGGAGCAAGCTAAAGAATTGAGCTTTCTTTCTGGAGCGCTATTGATAGCCTTATTCTTGATTTTCCTCATTCTAGTTAGCCAATTTAATTCAGCATCTACACCGTTCATCATATTGGTAACCGTAGTATTTTCATTAATAGGTGTGTTTCTGGGACTTGTTATATTCCGAATGGAATTTGTCATTATGATGACCATGATTGGTATTATTTCTTTAGCTGGGATTGTTGTGAATAATGCTATTGTTTTGATCGATTTCATCAAGCAACTTACTGCAAGAAAACGTGACGAACTGCTTTTGGATGAAGATGCTAAGCTTCCGGTACCACTCCTCATTGAGGTCATAGTAGAGGCAGGAAGAACTAGGTTGAGACCGGTTTTATTGACAGCAATTACAACGATATTAGGTCTAATACCGTTGGCTACGGGGATGAATATAAATTTTTACACTCTTTTTAGTGAGAATGATCCAAATATATTTTTCGGTGGAGATAATGTAGTATTCTGGGGACCAATGTCTTGGACTGTGATTTTTGGTTTGACATTTGCAACTTTTTTAACGCTAGTAATCGTCCCTGTGATGTATTATATTTTTGAAAGAATGCAGCGATTCTTTGGTAAACTCTTTGCATAAGAGTGAATTATTAGTGATAATTTCATTTTAGAATCCAGCGGCGTTTAACGACGCTGGATTTTTTGATTTTCACGAGATATTTTGCCCTAATTTTACCCAATGATAGAGCGCTTGCGCGAAATAGAACCTTCAGCCTTAACCACGTTTACAGATGACCTGAAAAAGGATCTTGTGAATCGTGTAACGGATAAGGTTTCTCATCTAGAATCATCTTTAGCAGTAGCAGAATTAACGGTTGTACTTCACTATTTGATGAATACACCGGAGGATGTATTGATTTGGGACGTTGGGCATCAAGGTTATGTGCATAAGGCACTTACCGGTCGTCTAATAGATTTACAAACGCAACGCCATAAAAATGGGATTAGCGGTTTTTTAAGACGGGCAGAAAGTCTATATGATTTTTTTGGTGCAGGTCATGCCTCAACGTCAATAAGCGCCCTTACTGGTGTCTGTTTGGCGGATCAATCAACTGGATTGAACAGAAAACGAGTTGCCGTAATTGGAGACGGTTCTATGACCGGTGGTCAGAGTTTTGAAGCTTTGAATCATCTATCAACTATAGATACGGACGCATTGGTTATTTTAAATGACAACAACGGAAGTATTGACCCAACCATTGGTAGCCTTCATATACAAGGCAATTATAAGCACTATTTTCAAAGTTTAGGTTGGCGCTATACCTATGTAAACCAAGGTAACAACATAGCAAGTCTACTTGAAGCCGTAAAAGCTGCTTTTGAAAAAGGCGGCAAACAGGTTTTGCATATTCAAACCTACAGACCGCTTCTCTCAAAAACTAAGTCTTATAAGCCTGCAACAACCTTTCAATGGTGGGCAGCAGAAAAGTTACGTTCAATTCTAAGTAAAGATGCGGGTTTACGAATTTTATCTCCGGCTATGTTTGCAGGCAGCGGATTTGCTCCGCTTCGTAAAGAATTTCCAAAGCAATTTATTGATAGCGGAATAAATGAGCCTCATACCGTAACTACCGCAGCAGGAATTGTAGCAGCTGGAGGTTACGCGTGGGTGCACATTTACAGTACCTTCCTTCAGCGTGCCGTGGATCAGGTTATCCACGACGTTGCATTACAGGGTTTGCCTCTTATATTTTTAGTGGATAGAGCAGGGATAGTAGGAGGTGATGGACCTACACATCATGGTGTATTTGATCTAGGCTTTCTGATGGACATTCCTAATGTTACGATCTGGAATTCAAGAAATGGTGATGAATTGCAAGCTATGATTTCTAAAGCGTGGGAGATCCAAGGGGAGTTGAGTGGACCACTATTTATACGCTATCCTAAAGATAAGACGAGTTGTGATTCTCCCGAAGAATTTAGCCCATACCATTGGTTAACGGAGCAGAATTCTAACTCACTCCTTGTTTCAACAGGCCACTTAACAAGTAAGGTACAAACCGGATTATTTGATCATTTGCACCTGGGGCAGATTAAGCCATTGCCGCCAAACCTCACTGATATTTTAAGTAAATACAGTAATGTATTGGTACTGGAAGAAAGTCTAGGTCAAGGTGGATTATTCGGCGCTATAGCCGGAGTGGTTGCAGATGCTGACCTTAACCTAAGATTAGCGAAAAGAAAGATATCTGATGCCTTCACGAACCACGGAGTCAGAGAGGAGTTATTGAAAGAGTTAGGTTTAATGCCTTAGTTGGCCTTTTAACTCAGTTCTTATGAGAAACAATTCATTAATTATCGCTGTGGTAGCGACATTCAACTTATTCGGCCAGCCACAAGCATTCAAATCAAATACCAGCGCGACTTTTGAAGTGGGTAATATGATTTTCAATACGGTTAGAGGTTCGATTGAAGGAGCGCAGGGCAGAGCAATTTTTGAAGATGGACTATTGACCGCTATTTCCGGGTCGTTGGATATTAGCACCCTTAAAAGTGGCAACCGAACACGGGACGGTCACCTGAAGGAAAAGGAAGAATTTTTCAATATAGTTAAAACCCCAAGAATCTATTTTAAAGCAAGCGAAGTTGTTTTTGTTGGAAAAACAAACGGCAATACTACTTATAAACTCAGCGGCTCCCTTAACTTGCGCGGTGTATCAAATGAGATAGTCCTTGAATTCAAGGAAACTTCAAAAAAACATTTGGTCGGCACCTTTACTGTTAATCGAGATTTATGGGGGCTAGGCGAAGGCTGGTCCAATGCGATGATATCACAAGACATTGACGTTCAGGTGGATATATACCTAGAATAATTAGATGAAGAAATTCACGGATTTTGGCTTGAACGAAACGCTACTTGAGGCGCTTTCCTATATGAATTTTGATGAAGCCACAGAGATTCAAGAAAAGGCTATCCCCGCTATACTTGAAGGAAAAGACTTGATTGGCTGTGCCCAGACAGGAACCGGCAAGACTGCTGCATTTGTGTTGCCAACCTTGAATCAGGTTGCGGAAGAGCAGAGTGATGGTGTACAAGTTTTAATTTTGTGTCCAACTAGAGAACTTGCTGTGCAAATTGAACAGCAAATACAAGGCATTGCCTATTTTACTAATGCTTCATGCTATGCAGTTTATGGCGGTGGCGACGGAGTAAGTTGGGAAGGAGAGGCGGACGCTTTGAAAGGAGGCGCAGATATCATTGTTGCTACTCCCGGTAGACTCCTTGCGCATATTGCTCGTGGCTATGTGAAGTTTGATACAGTAAAGCACTTGATTTTAGATGAGGCAGATCGTATGCTGGATATAGGCTTTTACGACGATATTATCAAGATTATTAAGACGCTTCCTGATGAGCGTCAAAGTCTTATGTTCTCTGCTACGATGGCTAGTAAGATTAGACAGCTAGCCAAGCAAATATTGAATAATCCTGAGGAAATTTCCGTTGCCATCTCAAAGCCGGCAGAAGGAGTGACTCAGAAAGTTATCATGGCTCATGAAGAGCAGAAAGTGGCTGTGGTCCAACATGTGTTAGGTGATAAAGACGACTTCAATTCTATTATCATTTTTTGCTCTACTAAAAAGAAAGTGGAGCGTCTTGCTCGAAAGCTCAAACAAAAAGGATATTCGTGTCAAGGTATCAGCTCAGACTATGAACAGGAAGCTCGAGAGGAGGCTTTACGCGATTTTCGAAGTGGCAAAACACGCATTATGGTTGCCACAGATGTGATGTCACGTGGAATAGACATTAAGGGCATAGACCTAGTTATGAACTATGATGTTCCGGGAGATGCAGAAGATTATGTGCATCGAATAGGGCGCACGGCGCGAGCGAAAACGAAGGGAATGGCAGTTACTCTCATCTCACAAGATGATATGTTTAAATTTTCTAAAATTGAGCGATTGATTGATAGAGAATTAGACAAAGACCCGCCTCCCGAATCGATTGGTGAAGGCCCACAGTGGCGAACAGCCGAACGACGAGGTAAAGGTCGTAAACCCTCCTCTAGTAATAAGAAATTGGATTCGTCTAGACCAGAAAAACCCAGACAAGGAAGTAAATCTCTTAAACCAAAAGAGGAACGGAAAAAGGAGAAATCCAAGAATCGTCTTCTCTACGAAGCCCTTCCGAACCCAAAGCAATAGATAGGAATAGTCTTCTCTTTAATTAGGTGTCAATTTTAATGCGGTTGCTCGTGAATTGGCAAATTATACTTGGTTCTTAGCTGTTTATTGCAAAGAAACCCCAACAGCATTATATTCGCAATTCGAAATCAGTATATGACTCGAATTGCCTTAATATCATTCTTCCTTATTTTGTTAGGATGTTCGCGAGATGCGGATAATCCAAAAAATGCACGGTTTAATAGCAACGGTTGTTTAGAATGCAAGAGGTATGATAAGGGCGACATGTTTCAAATCAACGGCGAAACGTATATAGTTGCTTCCTACCAAACACTAAGGGCTAGCGTGAGTAATAATTCAGATTTATCGCATTACTGCACCTCAAAAATATCTAATATGCGTGGATTATTTGAAGGTGTTAATCCCAATGGTGACATCAGTTCATGGGACGTGGGGAATGTTACAGACATGAGCTACATGTTTGCAAATAATTCAATCTTTAATCAAGATATAGGCGGTTGGAATGTGAGTAAAGTGGTCAGGATGGACCATATGTTTGATTCATCTTCTTTTAATCAAAATATTGGTGCATGGGATGTGGGTAAGGTGACGAATATGCGCGCCATGTTCCGTGCTTCCGAGGAATTTAATCAAGATATTGGTGCATGGGATGTGAGCCATGTAACTCAAATGCAATTTATGTTTCATTTTGCAAAGAGTTTTAATCAAAATATTGGATTATGGGATGTAAGTTCAGTGTTAAATATGAACTCCATGTTTCAAAGTGCGGATTCGTTTAATGAATACATCGGAGATTGGGACGTAAGTAGCGTTACGAAAATGAGAAACATGTTTTCATTTACACCAAACTTCAATCAAGACATTGGTTCATGGAATTTGATCGCTGTGACGGATGTAACTAGCATGTTTGAAGGCGCACAGGTGTTTAACATGAATATAGGCGAATGGAACGTGAGTAATGCAATCAACATGGCTCGTATGTTTAACGGTGCCAAGAATTTTAATCAAGACTTAGGGCTTTGGTGCGTGTACCAGCTATTCACTGCACCTTCTGGTTTTTCTACAAATAGCGCATTATCAACGGAGAACTATCCCGTCTGGGGAACCTGTCCTTAATAGCACTGAACCCGGTTATAGAAGAGCCCGTCCGATACTTATGAAATTCCACTATCAACAAGGGCTCCGTTCAACTCAAATGATTTAGGATAATCTGCATCATCTTATAGACCAATTTTAGACAAAAAAGGTATTCTTCAGTCTGAAATCAAGCTCTTCATGGACGCTCTAAATTCTTCAAGGTCAGTGTTGTCTTTTCTGTCTAACCCATGAGTGTTAAAGCGTAATTGCTTATTATACTTATACCTTATTACTAGAGCACTCCTTTCAAGATCAATAGAACTAATATTTTCAATTCCAATTGAGTACTCGGTAGAACGACGAGTTTTCCAAGACGAGTATAGGTTGAACTTCTGGTAGTAAAGAACATTTCCTGATTGATTGAGCGTCCATCCGATTTTTTGAGAACAACGAAACAAAATCAAAAGTCCTGAGAAAAGAATCAGTTTCAATAACAACGAAATGAATGTCCAACTTTCGAATTTAAAGGGCACAAAAGTTAAAGACCCTAAAAACGCTAAGAGAATACCTAAATAAATCATCCAAAACGGATCTTTTTTTATTGTAATCTCTTTCATCAAAAGTTTATTCGGTATAAATGAAAGGTTAGGTAGTTCTTAGCTGAATTACAGAATGGCATAAGTTAGCCCAACGTTAATTTCACTTGGCTTACTAAATATTAAATAGACATTAGAGTTTAAAGCTAATTTATCCGTTAATAAATAGGTCAATTGATAGCGTATGGTGCCTGCGAGGGGAATTGCACTTGATGTGCTGATTGCGCCTAAACCCGCATAGTGGGTTAATTTATCACTTTGCGGAAAAGATCTAAGTAAAGAGCCGAAAAATCTATCACCGAATAAATCACCATCAGATTCGGATGCCCTAAAATGAGAATCATTGGTTTGATAGCCCGCATCTAAAGTCCACTTTTCAGTGTATTGAATGGAGCTTGAAATAGTGTAGGCATTGTATCCTGCTGCGGCGCTTATTCTTAGGTTTGAAAAGGACTGTGCATGAGAGATTGTTGTTAATAACAACAGAAGGAGTAAAGCGAATTGGTTTTTTCTTTTGGACATCTAGATTGATTTTAAGCCGCGAAATACAACTAAATCAAACAAATGCGGTGTGACTTATATCACGTTCTCCCTCTGCCGTATTGTAGAATGTAGAAATTGTAGTTCTTTTTGTTTGAGCTTTTAAATCATTCATATGTCTGTATGATATGATTCCAAAGTATTTTGGCTCACCAAGTATAACGGGATGAATTATTTGTAAATGATGTAAGATAGATATAGTGTGGGTTTCATATCTCAAAACTATATTTGCCACTCGTTGGGGATGTAGCTCAGTTGGCTAGAGCGCTTGACTGGCAGTCAAGAGGTCGTGGGTTCGAATCCCATCTTCTCCACATTATAAGCACCTGTTAGCAATAGCAGGTGCTTTTTTTATTTACATTCAAGTAATCCGTAATTATTTACTCCCTGAGAATGAGAAGTCTAAAGTTTCGGTTGTAAACTCCAATTTTGCATTAATCGTTAAAAGGTTTCCGTTAAATGAACCGTCACCGTTAATAATAAAAGAAGTCCCGTCTGGGTCAGACATTGTATTGGTAGGTATTTCAAAATCGCCCATTCCAGATGCTACTAAAGCTAATATTACTTTATCTGCATCTAATTCATTTACGATTGAACCGTTACCCATTACAGGGATAGTATCAATACTGCTATCTATTAGGTTTCCATCCTCATTAAAGTAGGTGGCTGTCCCAATGTAGCTACCATAATATTTAGCTCTTTCTTCAGTACTACAATCTGTGCCTTCGTACCAGTCCGCACACATGCATGTGCCATCATCACAAATGCCACCATTTAGACAGGTAACATCTACACATGGGTCTGTTGTACACGATGCTAAAGCAAGAATACTAGAAAGCATTAAAATCTTAATCATTTTCATAGGATATAAGGTTTAGACAGTAATATTACATTAATAAGTTGTCTTATCCGCCGACTATAATTTTAATGATGGAACCGTTAACATGCTGTATCGGATAAAGTCAAATTAACATGGTATTTCTTGCTCAGAATCCAGAATGATTGCAAATCTCGGAAGCCTTAAAAATCTACCTGCTTGACTTATAATCCCATTAAGTCTGTTTAAAATTGAGGGGGAGTTGACCGCTTTTAATGAACTTAATATTCAAATTCGGCGTTGATAGAGAAGGAATAAGAATTCAAGAAATTAGGAGTTATGAAATTTATAAATGACTGGTACCCCATAATTATTGCCTTTGTGGCTTTAATGTACTCAGTAGGAATGGGCTTGACTGGTCACTCTGAGGAAGCACAATATTCGGCTCATTGGCCGGGAACAATATTATTGTTTGCTATTGCCATTCGACAACGCAGATTAACAAATATAAAGGGTGATTAGATGAGTATTGAAATGTACATTGTTGGAGCTATTCTTTTTTCTTTTTATATGTATTTCACAATATGGAATATTTACAGAAATAACAATACTCAGAAAGAGCAACGCAGAGAAAATCAACACAACTCTTCCGATCCTATAGATATGGATGGAATGGGTGATTTTAGTCGATTTCCGAAAGATTCAAAGACTAAGTAGAATACAAGTAATTTGCTTCACGGTATAACCCTGTTTCACATCAAAGGCCATCTTCTTCCGATGAGGTCCTTTTAATTATCGGTTAAATCGTATCTGTTGAGAAGACGTCATATTAATTGCATTTAGGTTCTCTTAAAACGGTATTATAACGTTCACTCCTTTTGAGCAAGGTCATCTCAACAACCAAAACTCCACCTATAAATTCTTGAAATTGAGGTGTAAGATTTAGTTTGTTCAATAATGATAACAATATCAAACATCTTGTCGTCCAAATTGGGGTCTTGATATACCCATTGCGTCTGATTGCCTTCTTTCTGTTCCCTTTTCCATCCGTCCATCCCATCCGGGAAATTCCCTTGAGGATAATCATAGGAGTGTATTTGTACTAAAGAGCTGACTAATGTTTTAGCCGTTTCAGTAGACATTGGTGGAAATTTCAGAATTGACTCTTCTCTACCACGATCAACATCAATGCCTTCTTTAGTGCTATAAAAGCTACCTTCAGAAATTTGAGAATATGCAATATCATGTTCAAAAATCTGAGTGAATGATTTAGAATAACTAATGGAATCATCACCTTCAAAATCATGAGCTACAACAAATCGCTTGGAAGAGGTAGAGTCATAAAAGCTAAGCAAGTAATCTACTATGGGGTTCCCCCCAAAATCCTCAAATGAAAGGCTATCAATGCCTTTAGGGATATAAATTCTTTGATCAGATCTACCAACAAATAATGAGTTATCCTTAACAGAGTACTTGTGCTCTTGAATGTCCCTTTTCTGACTAAAACTCAAGATTGGGATAAAACTCAAGATGAGAAAGGCAATTCGCATTTTCTATTGGAATTTAAGATTACTAGTATATTCTAAACTAAGCAATCCATATTTATATTGTAGTTTCTCAAAGAAATATAGCTGTCATTTTATTTACAGGTGAATGAAAAAAGTACTTTCTAAAATTTTCATAGTTCTATTGACAGCAATATCAATGTTGATTATCGCAGGCGTGTTTACATATACAAGTGATGGGTTTCAGCAACACATGAAACAAACAAATCAGGAGTCTTATATTTTGCCTGATTTTAAGAGTGAAAATTTCATTTGGCAAGGAAGCGACGGGAGGAATTATACTGTGGCATTCGTTAATAAATCAAAAGCTCCGGAGTTGTCTCTTGATGCTTTGAACAAAGCTGTTATAGCTATAATGTCACGAAGCCGAGCAGTAGTTGAAGAACAGTATTCCTATTATACTTTTATCCCAGGCAAGTTGAGTATCTATGGAGGGCTAGACGGAAAGGTTAAGGCTTGCAGTGAATACAGAGGGGTGCATGAAACTTTGGGTGAGCTGGAAATAGAAACGTACTATGATTTTGATATGCAGGGAAAAACCGAGCTGCTCTTTTACAAGTAAAACGATAGTATTATCTCAGTTTAGGTAGGTTCCTGTCAATCTGGAAAATAGTGCCGTAGTTATGATGTTATTATTGGCTCCAACCCACATTTCACCTGCACAAACAGAAACACCCCAATCTTTTCTTTGAATAGAAACGCCAAGAACATAAAATTTTTTCAGGTAGTAGCTCAGTTGGGAATACTTGATTTTTTTATCATGGAAGTCACCATTTCCATCTAAGTTATAGGTGATTTCAATTAGACAACCACCGCTGATTAGCTTGGCTTGGGCTAGAAAAAAATAATCACCGTCCTCATGAAGAATAGCATAAGTCAAATGAACGGAGTTTTCTACGATTCGTTGTTCAACATGATCAAACGGCAACATATATATGCATAATTAAGGGTGTAAATGAAGTTAGTTAAAATTATAGTTTAAAATCAATTAATTGCTGAATTAGACGTCTTACTCAAAGGAATAGTTATTGTGCTATTTAGGAAATCGTTCTTGTACCGCATTTCATTAACTTTAAGAAAATTCATCCTTATATGAAAAGAATCATACTCTTAATTTTAGTTCTAACCTCTTTCATGTTGAATTCGCAGACTAAAGAATTAGTCCTAAATATTCATCATAATATGGACGGTGTTCCCGTAACGGATTCTTTAATCGGCTTTAATAATTTAGGAAACCAATTCAAGTTTTCTCGTCTTCAATATTATGTGGATGATATAGAAGTAATCTATAATCAAGGCGATACATTTTTATATCCCGAAACCCACTTGATAGATGCAATGAGCGAGGAAACGACCACTTTGAATTTAGGTTCATTGGACTTCAATAGTATTTCTGCGTTACGATTTGCAATCGGCGTTGGACCAGATTTAAATAATTTAGATCCTACACTATACCCGGCAGCACATCCATTAGCTCCTAAATTTCCATCTATGCATTGGGGTTGGGCAGCAGGCTATCGTTTTGTTTGTGCAGAAGGACTTGGCGGTACTTCGTTTAATCAAACCTTTGAATTCCATGGCTTAGGCAACGGCAACTATGCCATGCAAACTATTCCGACCTCAGGATCTTTATTAGGAAACGACACCATGCTTCTAGATATACAGGCCGATTATGCTGAATTAATCCGAAACATACCTGTGTCTAACGGGACCATTTCTCATGGTGAAACGGGTGATGCTTTTCAAGCATTGAAGAATTTCAACAATAACGTGTTTAAAAGTGCAGATGGGAATTCAGCATTGATTCTTCAGGAAGAGGCATGGTCTCATTTGAGCGTTCATCCAAATCCCTCAAATGGTGAAGTCTTTATTAATGGGGTTGATGGAGCAGAGTTGATTGTCTACAACGCCCTGGGATCAGTTGTACACCAGTCCATAGTAAAAGAGTCAGAACCTGTAGTTTTGAAAAGTTCCGGAATCTACATCTGTCTAGTATCTAACAAAGGCTTTACTAAAACATCAAAAATTGTGATTAGATAAAATGAAATCTTGGGCTACTATATTTCTTTTATTCTTAATAGTTATAGGTTGCTCCAAAAGAACACCTTTACCTACTCGGGATACAGCACTGTATGCTTTAGAATACGGTCAATTGCCCACGCCAAATATTCCAAGCTATAATGATCATGGTTTACAAATGTCACCAACTTTGGATCAAGCTTTGGTGATGACTGCAGCTGCAGGGCTTATACTTAGCGAACAGGACAAGGATGATTTAGAAGCATTTTTGCAAATACTTACAGACTATGAACTAATTTCTAATGAAAGATATTCTTCGCCTTTTTAGTTTTTTGGCTCTTTTTTCATGTGAAAATAACAACACGGATTTCATTCTGAATGAACTTGCCCAATGGCCAGTTATGGAATACCCTGCAGACAATCAGCTAGACCATAAGAAAATTGCTTTGGGAGAACGTCTCTTTTCAGATCCAATTCTTAGCCTAGATACTTCTATAAGCTGTGCCTCTTGCCATAAAGTTGCTTTTGGCATGGCAGATCACCTTCCTGTAAGCCCTGGTGTTAATGACATGATGGGTAAACGAAATTCTCCATCGCTTTGGAACGTTGGTTATCATCCTTATTTTATGAGAGAGGGAGGAGTCCCTTCCTTAGAAATGCAAGTTCTTGTCCCCATTCAAGAACATAATGAAATGGCATTCAACATGGTTCTCTTAGCAGACAGGTTAAATTCGGATTCGACCTATCAAAGTGAATTCTTTGAAGCATTTAATGATAGTGCAACCGCGTATACAATTACCAGGGCAATTGCGCAATTTGAACGGACCTTGATTTCAAATGACGCTCCCTTAGATGCATATGTTGCAGGGAATACAGATGCTTTGTCCAATGAAGCAAAGAATGGATTAGCGCTCTTCTTTGGTAAAGCCAACTGCAGCCGTTGTCACAGTGGTCCGTTATTCACAAGTTTTGATTTTTACAATAATGGCACGGTCACGAGCACAGAAGATTATGGTCGAGCACAATTAACACTTGATTCCGCTGATTTATTTGCGTTCATGGTACCGTCCTTAAGACATATCCAAAGTACAGCGCCATATATGCATGATGGAAGTATTAATACGCTTACGGATGTTTTGAACCAATATAATTTAGGTGGTTCAGGGCATGAATATACTAGCGAATTGATTGAGCCGCTGAACCTAAGTGAAAAGGAACTTGTTGCTTTGGAAGAGTTTCTAAAAACCCTTTAAATCATGTTTCGATCAATCCTGGCTCTTTTCCTAGCAGTAGCTTCGCTTAATTCAGAAGCTCAAAATACGTCCCCTAAAATCTATTTTATTTATAATGCAAGCGGCACCATCGGCGGTGAGATTTCCTACTTGTATGGAAAGTATTTGAAAAATCAGCATTGCGAACTTTGTGATATCACACACAGTACGGTTAGTGCTAAACCCGAATGGAGAGCCTGGATTAGCGCATTAAAGTGTGAAAACTATGTGCTCCATACAAATGAAGCAGAAGAAATGCGGATTAACTTTTCAGGTTTTGCACTGCCCGTAGTTTTGATAGAAAGAGGTAATGGCCTAGAGGAATTGATTAGTAAAAAAGAAATGGCTGAAAGCGGAAAAGAAGTACATAAGTTCAAGGATTTATTTGTTAAAAAAACAAATGAGTTTGGACTTGATTGCGAATAATAAAGCCCGGACAAATTGCCCGGGCTCTACCCTTAACATTGTTTAGGTTAGAAAGAGTATACAGCGGTTAATATGAAAGATGATAATTGGTCAGAAGTCATCGAATTGAATTGTGCCGTAGAGCTTTGGTCTAATCTAAGTTCTGCGATAAGTCTAAGGTCTTTGGTGGTATAGCTTGCTGTTACTGTAGCGTCAATAACTGAATTGTCCGCTCCATAAGCAACGCCACCAGCTTCCAATTCCTTAAAATACTCTACTCTTAGTCCAGCATCAAATCCGTCTTTAATGGCCAAGGCGGGGTACAATGCTACACCATAAAAACCGCCCGCATTCATAGTTTCGTTGTAGGAAGCATTGACGCCCAAGGAAAATTTATCACTTAGTTCGTAGGACCCAGTGATATCTGCTTGAAAAGTTGCGTCTGCGTCAACAGCTTGCTTGCCGTAAAGGAAGTTGAAATAGGTGTCTTTGAATCCATATTGCAAACCGTATGTGTACAGGTTTACGTCATTCATCTCAGTCAAATCTGTAGGATTCATGATTGCAACCATAAGACTATGGTCATCAGAAAGAACATAATCTGCTTTCAAACCGGTATGAGAAAATGGTCCGTATGAGAACAAATAGGAAGTTGAATAATGAAAGTTGTCCACGGGAGATATTACTTCGTATCCCAAGAATGTATTGAAGTTTCCTAAAGTAAGCGTGAGTTTTTCATTTGCATTCCAGTAGGCATACAGTTGGTTCACAATATTTCCTGTGGCGCTGTAATATGGCGAAGCAAAGACAGCATCAGTACCTCTAGGGCCAAAGACTAGATCTGCAACAAATCCTCCTTGAGATGTACTTTGTTCGGCTTTTACATTCACCATGCCTAGTGCAAATCCATTGAGGTTTGCAAAACTTGAGGCGGGTGCATCAAGTTTATCTCCGCCACTAAGATTCGTTCTGAAGTAGGTGTCAACTGAACCAGATAACTCTATGGACTCATCTTCAGTGCTTTGTGCATTTACTGTGTAGTTAATACAAAGGGATATTGCTATTACCCAAATTTTTGAGACTTTTGTTAAAATAATTTTCATACCGAGAATTGTTTTATTAGACCCGAGGTGTTGCAGCACTTCGGGTCGCTTTTTTTAAGATTACTTTATTAATGTTGGTTCATACGAAAGTCTGCGTATGCAGCCATTCCCCCGTGTTCCGCTTGATCAAGACCTTCGAGCTCTTCTTTTTTATCTACGCGAAGACCCCAAATCTTATTAATCACTGTGAGGAAGATGGTTGTGCTAATAACGCAGAAAGCGCCTACTAAGCCAACACCTGCGAGTTGAACTAAGAATTGATCCCAAGAAGCTAATGCACCAAAGATGCCTACAGCTAGGGTCCCCCACATTCCAGTGAATAAGTGAACAGCAACAGCACCTACTGGGTCGTCTAACTTTAACTTGTCAAGTAAAGAAACACCGAGCACAACAACAACACCACCTATTCCACCAATAATGATAGCTTCTAAAACGCTCATTTGATCGGCACCGGCGGTGATTCCTACTAGACCGCCTAAAATGCCATTCATAAACATAGTTAAGTCAAAGTTTTTATGAAAGATGTGTACAAAACCTGCGGCAGCTAAACCACCTGCTGCGGCTGCCAAGGATGTTGTAGTCAAAACTAAAGAAGTAAGACTCGGATCTGCACTTAACACTGAACCGCCGTTAAAACCAAACCATCCTAACCATAAGATGAAGACTCCTGCTGCTGCAAAAGGTAGATTGTGTCCAGGTATTGCCGATGGAGCACCATCTTTTGTGAACTTACCAATTCTTGGCCCCAACTTGGCAATGTATAAGAATGCAGCCCAGCCGCCAACACTGTGAACAAGTGTTGATCCAGCGAAATCATAGAATCCCCACTCATCTAGGAATCCGCCGCCCCATTTCCATGAGCCCACAATAGGATAGACAATTCCAACGTATAATATGGAAAACAAGAAAAATGAACCAAGTTTTGCGCGTTCAGCAATAGCTCCAGAGACTATAGTGGCCGCAGTAGCTGCAAACATACCTTGGAACAAGAAGTCCGTCCAATAAGTATAACCCTCATTGTAAGTTAAGTCAAGGCCGCTGTCTCCCATTGGGCTTTCGAGTCCAAAAAGGCCAACAAAGTAGTCCGGTAAAACGCCGCTCCAAAAGGACGCTGGATACATGAGGTTAAATCCAACAAATGCGTAAAGAACAAGACCGATGCTAATAATGAAAAAGTTTTTAAATAAAATATTAATGGTGTTTTTCTGGCGAGTAAGGCCAATTTCAAGAAAGCTGAATCCAAGGTGCATGAAGAATACCAGGGCGGTACAGATCATCATCCATAGGTTGTTTATTGTAAGAGTTAAAGTAGTGTCCATAATAATTAAATGTTATTTCAGTGTTTGATCTCCGCTTTCACCGGTTCTTATGCGATAAGCTTCTTCAACTGGTGTTACAAATATTTTCCCGTCGCCAACTTCTCCTGTGTTCCCGGCTTTAAGGATTGCGATTACGGTAGGCTTCACAAAGTCGTCATTCACAACTATGCTTAAATAGCGTCTTTGAATGTCGGAAGTGCTGTATGAAACCCCCCGATATACTTTTCCTTTCTTTTCGTGACCTACTCCAGTTACATCCCAGTAACTAAAGAAGTAGACATTCGCTTCGTGAAGGGCGTCTCTAACTTCATCGAATAGCGACTTTCTAATGATTGCGTCTATTTTTTTCATTTTTGATGGTTTTGTGGGTATAAAACTATACAAAAAGCAATAGACCCCCTAAAAAATAAGGGTAGTGTAATGTAAACACTACTTAATTTTAAACAAGACCCCGTTTAAAAAAGGGGTTACGCACACAAAAAATTATAAATAGGCACAAACACCCCCTTTGTTTTTTGGGGTGACATCCTATTAAATGATTGAGTAAATTCAATTTAAACCTACAGAAAACGTCAAAATCTTAGGAATCATGATCTTATTTGATTCTAATTGGCATAATTGTAGTGTTAAGATTAATTAAGAACGTCAAAACTGTTAGCTATGAAAAAGATTTTTATTGGTATAATCCTATTTTCTTCTATGACTATTAGTGCCCAGAGCCGTTGGGGAATTAGAACGGGATTAAATTATGACCTAAATACTATCGGTCTGAGTGATGCCGCTGGCTCTACTCAAGCAATACTTGAAGGAGAAACGGCAGATAATGGTTATCATATAGGCGTCTTTGGACGTCAATTCTTAGGAGATCAGCTATATACTTCAGGAAGCTTGATTTTTGCAAAGAACACGCATTTTTTAGAGGGATATGATGCTTCTGGTAATATAGTATTCGGACAATTTAACCATGAGTTTATTCAATTGGATGCTGACTTGGGTATTCGATTGTTAAAATTAGTAAGAGCAGAAGCAGGCGTCCATTACCAAGGAATGTTAAGTGATAATGCATTTAATCAGACATTCGAATCACCTTCGGTTGGTTATAATGTTGGTGTTGGGATAGATCTATGGAAACTAAGCCTTGATGTAACATACTACAGCAGCTTTCAAGATCATATAGGTGATTGGAATAACATTCCACTGAGCTACAATAGGTCTCAATTATTGATTAGTTTGGGGGTCAAACTTTAATGTATACCTCTGAATAAAAACTTTGGCACGGGTTTTGTATTAAAAGATTTGCGTCTCAAATTAGTGTAAGCGAGTAATTTCATTGACGCGACATGGTTTTGTTCAGCGAGCCGCTTCGTACCCCGGGGCGGCTCGTTTGCGTTTTATACTATCGTGAATAATGTTCGTCCTAGTCCATCTATTTCCAGGTTTATAGTTGAGGTTTTATTGATAAAAGAGGCTGCAGTGGAAGCTCCAGCCAATACGATCATTCCTTTTGATAATTGAATATTGTAAAGATGAGCCAACCTCGTTGCGGCGGCTAAGGCCTCAAAAGGATTGTCTAAAATGGCATCGCTCGAGCCTTCAGCTTCGCTGAGCCCATCAAAGCTCATAATCATATCTAATCCATTTAAGCCCAAAGGAACATCACACCATTGCCCCACCATGAAGGCGCAGGAGCTACAATTATCTGCAACAACATCTTCAAGAGAAAATTTAAAATTCTCATAGCGTGAATCAATGACCTCAATTGCCGCCGCCACACCATCTATATAATTCATTACCTCCTGTGCATTTAGCGGTTTATCTATGTCTTCGCTTAGACGAAACGCTATTTCTGGTTCAGCACGTGGGTGACAACAATCGGCTTTCACAAGAGGTTGGCTTTTACTTAGCTGCATATCACTAGTCAATTGGCCAATAATCATGTCGTTTACCCCCATTTGCTTCATTTTAGCATGCGAGGTAAATCCCATTTTGATGCCTACTATTGGAAATCCTTCTTCTTGACGAAGCTGGATTAACTCATGTTGTACCTGATACGCTGATTCTAAATTGTAATTCTCTGACAAAGAAAATTGTGCTACGGGAGTTTGATTTCGAGCAGCGCGGTGTAGAATAGATGCTTTTTCGGAAATGCTTGTCATTATATTTTAATACAAATGTTTTTAGGTTCTGTAAAGAAACGCAGGGCTTCGAAGCCGCCTTCTCTTCCAACGCCACTTTGTTTCATGCCCCCAAAAGGAGTCCTAAGATCGCGAAGTAACCAACAATTAACCCAAATAATACCGGCGTGAAGTTGACCAGCCATTCTGTGTGCGGTCTTTAGGTCCGATGTCCAAATTGTAGCGGCTAAACCATAAGGTGTGCTATTTGCCAATTCTAGTGCCTCTTTTTCAGTTTCAAAGGGCGTCAAAGTGACTACTGGGCCAAAAATTTCTTCTTGATTTGTCCTGCACGTAGAAGATAGGTTCTCAAAAACTGTAGGGGCAATAAAGTATCCATTCGCACATCGGCCTTCCAACTTTACTTGTTGCCCGCCTATCAAAAGTTTGCCTCCTTCCTCTTTTGCAAGCTCTATGTAACTCAAAACTTTGTTCATATGATCTCTGCTCACAATAGCTCCCATTCTTGACTCTTCTAAAAGGGGGTCTGCAATAGTTAGTCCAGCGACTCTTTCTAAAAACGCAGTCTTAAATTTGTCATAAATACCTTGTTGTATATAAATACGTGAGCCACAAAGACAAATCTGCCCTTGATTGGCAAATGCGGATCGTACAGAGGTGTTGACTGCATCTTCAAAGTCACAATCATCAAAAATGACGTTGGCATTTTTCCCACCTAATTCTAGACTGATTTTCTTAAACATGGGGGCGGCTACTGAAGAAATTGCCTTTCCCGTTTGAGTTCCACCTGTAAATGAGATAATATTGGTGTCTTCATGCGCAACAATAGCAGCACCAACTTCACTGCCGAGTCCGTGAACAATATTAAGTACACCCTTTGGGAAATGAATTTCATCTAGGATTTCACACAACAGATAAGCCGTCGCAGGCGTGACCTCTGAAGGTTTTGCCACTACTGTATTTCCTGCGGCAAGTGCTGGAGCAATTTTCCAGCTGAATAAATAAAGGGGCAGGTTCCAAGGACTTATGCAGCCTGCCACACCAATGGGCTGACGGAGTGTATAATTAAAACCGCTACTGCCCATATCATGTACGTCATAAGAATCGTGCAAAATAGCGGTTGCATAAAACTTAAAATTATCCCTCGCACGAGGAATATCAACTGCCGTAGCGAGCTTAAGGGGTTTCCCGTTGTCCTTGCTTTCTGCGAGTGCTAGCACATCAAGCTTATCATGAATGGCATCTGAAATTTTCATTAGCCAGAGTGAGCGTTCCTGAATACTTAGCGAACTCCAAGCGGGAAACGCATCTTTTGCTGCAGATACCGCAAGGTTTACATCACTTTGTTGACTCCGGGGAATACGTCCATAAGTCTCCCCAGTTGAGGGGTCAATATTGTCTAAATATTGTCCTTCAACCGGCGCCATAAATGCGCCATTTATATAGTTACG
Organism: Flavobacteriales bacterium; assembly: GCA_002707525.1. GTDB lineage: Bacteria > Bacteroidota > Bacteroidia > Flavobacteriales > Schleiferiaceae > UBA10364. Next base: position 29,255 of record PAND01000018.1, on the reverse strand, counting down.
AATAGTCATCATTTGAGTCTGAATGTAGCGAAGATAAGGAAGCTTTGCCTGCAATTTTAAAAGTGCTCAGTTTTGCGTTAACTTGTAAATCCCAAAGCAAACAAATCATGTCAGTACTAAGACCGTTTAATTTCCAGAAGTGGTTGGATGAAAATCGGGACCTACTTAAACCTCCAGTAGCTAATAAGAACTTAACACCTGATAGTGATGAATACATTGTCATGGTTGTTGCAGGTCCTAATGCTCGAAAAGACTACCATTACAATGAGACAGAAGAGTTTTTCTATCAACTTGAAGGAAATATCACCGTCAATGTACAAATAGACGGTAAGGTTGAAAGCTTGGATCTTGGCCCCGGAGATATGATGACTGTGCCGGCAAAAGTTCCCCATAGTCCGGTTCGCCATGAAGGTAGCATAGGTCTTGTTATTGAGCGAGTTAGAGAAGGGAAAGGTTTTACAGATGGTCTTTTGTGGTATTGTGGGAATTGTAATCATAAACTTCACGACACCTATTTCGAACTAAAAAATATTGAAACAGATTTCTTGCCAAGGTTTAAAGAATACTATTCAAGCCTTGAATTGCGCACATGCAATCAATGCGGGACTACCATGGAAACGGATTCAAGATTTGTTTAGGAATGTGTGAAGTAACTAGCAGAAATTTTTCGGTTGATATCCACACACATATTCTTCCTAAAGATATTCCTAATTTTCGGGAGCGTTTTGGATACGGAGGGTTCATAAGATTAGAACATCACATGCCTTCTTGTGCACGGATGTTTAAGGACGATCATTTTTTTCGTGAGGTAGAAAGCAATTGTTGGGATCCTGCAACACGCATAAGTGAATGCGCCACTCAGCATATAGATGTTCAGGTGCTTTCAACAGTTCCAGTTATGTTTAGTTATTGGGCAAAACCAAAAGACACATTAGAAGTTGCCATTTTCTTAAACGATCACATAGCAGAAATCTGTGCCAAGCATCCCAAGAGATTCGTTGGGTTAGGTACGTTGCCCATGCAAAGTCCAGATTTAGCAATTCAAGAACTTAGGCGTTGCAAAGAGATAGGCTTAAAAGGAATACAAATTGGCACACACATAAACGATTGGAATCTAGATGCCCCAGAGCTGTTTCCTGTTTTCGAGGCGTGTCAGGATTTGGATATGGCAGTATTTGTGCACCCTTGGGACATGATGGGAAAGGAAAAGATGGAAAAGTATTGGCTGCCCTGGCTCGTAGGAATGCCCGCTGAAAGCTCTCTAGCAATATGTTCGTTAATTTTTGGTGGTGTATTTGAGCGTCTGCCCAATCTTAGATTTGCTTTTGCACACGGTGGAGGTTCTTTCCCGGCTACTTTAGCCCGAATAAAGCACGGCTTTGACGTTCGCCCCGATTTATGCGCGATTGACAATAAAGTTTCACCAGAGAAATACATGGGAAAATTTTGGCTTGATTCCTTGGTTCATGATCCAAAAATGCTCGATTATATAGTTAGCTTGGTTGGTGAGAATCGAGTGGCCTTAGGCACTGATTATCCTTTTCCTCTTGGCGAACTAGAGCCAGGAAAATTGATAAACTCTATGCCTTGGAGCCAGGAAAGGAAGGGAAACCTACTCCACGGAGCAGCTTTAGAATGGTTGAATCTAGATTTGGCAAAGTTCATTTAGGAGCACTTGTTCAGCCCCATCAATTGTGGTAAGTTTGGGCATCAGAAAACCTCGCTATGAGTGATCCCATCAAACACGAATGTGGACTTGCTTTTGTTCGTCTCCGCAAACCGCTTGAATATTACGTTGAGAAATACGGCACCGCCTTCTATGGCCTGAACAAGATGTATCTCCTTATGGAGAAACAGCGAAATAGAGGTCAAGATGGAGCAGGCCTTGCGAATGTGAAGCTCAATATGGAGCCAGGCTCTCGCTATATTTCTCGTTACCGTTCTGTGGATACAAATAGCATCGGTGATATTTTTGGTAAAATACAAAAGCGAGTAGCTGAAGGAGTGGCGGATAACCCTGAATTACTCAAAGATGTTTCGTGGCTCAAAAAGAATTTACCTTTTACTGGTGAAGTATTCTTGGGCCATTTGCGCTATGGGACTTACGGGGGAAATACTATTGAAGCATGCCATCCATTCTTGCGTCAAAATAACTGGCCCACACGCAACTTAATTGTTGCTGGCAATTTTAATATGACCAATGTTGACGAACTATTTGGCGAATTAGTTGAATTAGGTCAGCATCCAAAGGAAAAGGCGGATACCGTTACTATTATGGAAAAGATAGGCCATTTCTTGGATGAAGAAAACGATAGATTGTATTACGAGCTCAAAGAGAAGGGGTACACTAAAAAAGAGTCAACAGCGGAAATAGCTAAGCGTCTGGATGTTGCTGGTGTTTTAAGAAGCGCATCTAAGAAATGGGATGGCGGATACGCTATGGCAGGAATGATGGGACATGGAGACTCCTTTGTCTTGCGTGATCAGGCTGGAGTACGCCCAGCATTTTACTATTATGATGACGAAATTGTAGTCGTAGCTTCCGAACGTCCGGTTATTCAAACAGCTTTGAATCTTAAAACAGATCAAGTCAATGAATTGCCTCCTGGCGCTGCCATAATTGTAAAAAATCATGGAGATGTAAGTATTGAACAAATAAAAGAGCCGCTAGAATACAAGGCTTGTTCTTTTGAACGTATATATTTTTCAAGAGGTAATGATCGTGACATTTATAACGAAAGAATCGAATTAGGCCGAAGATTGATTCCCAAATTAATCTCGAAGATTAATGGTGAGGTTGATAATACGGTGTTTTCATTTATTCCAAATACAGCTGAAGTCAGTTTTTATGGCTTGGTTAAGGGTATGGAGGATTATTTTAATGAACTCAAATTTGATGCAATTAATGGGAAAAACTTAAACGAAGCAGAACTTAAGGAGGTGCTTTCAAAAAGACCAAGGGTTGAAAAAGTCGCGTGGAAAGATGTCAAGCTTCGTACATTCATTACAGAGGACAGTTCAAGAGATGAGTTGGTTAGCCATGTATATGATATAACGCACGGTGCCGTTAATCCTGAAGATCATCTTGTGGCAATTGATGACAGTATAGTACGCGGTACCACTTTAAAACAAAGCATACTTAGAATCTTTGATCGATTATCACCCAAGCAGATTGTGATTGCATCTTCAGCTCCTCAGATTAGATATCCGGATTGTTACGGTATTGATATGGCTCGAATGGGAGATTTTATTGCTTTTAGAGCAGCTATTGCATTATTAAAAGAGCGAGGGATGTCAAGTGTTATTGACGAGGTATATAAAAAGTGTAAAGCACAAGAATCGTTAGCAGATAGCGAAGTCTTGAATTACGTTAAAGAAATTTACGATCCCTTTACGGCAGTGGAGATTAGTGATAAGATTGCTGAGCTGCTCACGCCACCAGATGTTAAGGCCAAAGTGAGTATCGTTTACCAGGATATTGAAGATTTACATTTAAGTTGTCCAAATAATCCTGGAGATTGGTATTTTACTGGGAATTATCCAACTGTTGGAGGTAATAGAGTAGTGAACAAGAGCTTCATTTTCTACGTTGAAGGTGTAAAAGAAAGAGCATACTAAGTGAAAATCTATACTAAAACCGGTGATAAAGGAACAACCTCCCTACTAACGGGCAAGCGGGTTTCAAAGGCGGACATGCGTCTAGAGGCATATGGTACGCTTGATGAATTGAATTCATGGTTAGGTGTACTTGCAGCTGAAGCGCCAGATAATTGTTTTCCGTTCTTATCGCAGATTCAAAGTGAGTTGTTTTCAATGGGGTCCTATCTAGCTTTAGAGGGTGAGGCAAGCTTTCCAATGCCAAAATTGGATGCGAGCCTAGTTGAATCCCTAGAGAGACAAATTGATTCGTGGAATGAACAGCTTCCCGAGCTTAAAAATTTCATTTTACCTAGTGGCTCTGCGGCTTCTTCCATGGCCCAGGTAGCTCGTACTGTTTGCCGTCGTGCAGAACGAAGGGTTGTTGCATTATCAAATGAAGTTGAAGTAAAAACAGAAATTCCAATCTTCTTAAATAGGTTATCGGACTTCTTTTTTGTTCAGGCTCGTTTCATCCTTAATATTGAAGGAAAGGAGGAGATTATTTGGAATCCCAAATATTAGAACACTACATTTTTGCAAAAAAGTTGCATAAGTGCGTATTTCGATTACATTTGCACGAAATACCAAATCGAGTTAATACCATAATATTATGTACTGGACTCTAGAATTAGCTTCTTATTTAAGCGATGCTCCATGGCCTGCAACACGTGATGAGTTAATCGATTATGCAATTCGCACTGGTGCGCCGCTAGAGGTGGTGGAAAACCTTCAAGCCATTGAAGAAGAGGAGGAAGAAACCTACGAGAGCATAGAAGAGATTTGGCCCGATTATCCTTCAGAAGAGGATTTTCTTTGGAACGAAGAAGAATATTAAACAAGGAGCCTATTAAGGCTCTTTTTTTGTTTTATATCAAAACCTTAAAACCTCGGTTAAAATTGCTTTATCATTATTAATGGTATCAAAGAGTTAGCCCAAATTTGTGTTGTACTTTTGAGAGAATTACCAAGACACTTGAATGGATAGATTTTCATTTTTAGGTAGCGTACATGCAGAATTTATAGACGAGCAGTACCAACGTTATCTTAGTGATCCAGATAACACTGAGCCAAGCTGGAGAGCCTTCTTTCAGGGCTACGACTTTGCACAAGAAGTGTATTCAGAGGACGACCTAGAAGGTACCGGTGTGCCTCAAGAGGTGATAAAAGAATTTCATGTATTAAACCTCATACAGGGATATCGCTCCAGAGGTCACTTATTCACTAAAACGAATCCCGTACGTGAACGGAGAGAATACCGCCCAACGCTCAATATTGAGAACTTTGGATTGTCTCAAGAGGATTTAGAGTTAGAATTTAATGCTGCTACAGAATTAGGAGCGAGTGGACCGCGAACGCTGCGTAAAATTATTGAGCATTTGGAGGCAATTTATTGTCAAAGCACAGGTGTTGAATACAATTACATCCGCGATCCTGAGCGCAGAACATGGATTAAGAATTGGATTCACGAAAATGACAATCAGCCTTCATTGTCCATTGATGAGAAGAAACAAATTCTGCATAAGCTAAACGAAGCAGTAAGTTTTGAATCTTTTTTAAATACAAAGTTTGTAGGGCAAAAACGCTTTTCCATAGAAGGTGCGGAGTCTCTTATACCCGGGATTGATGAGGCTATTAACCACGCAGCTCGCCATGGTGTACAAGAGTTTATTCTAGGAATGGCACACCGAGGAAGGCTGAATGTATTGACAAATATTTTTGGTAAGCCACGTAAACAGATTTTTTCTGAATTTGAAGGCAAAGCTTTTGACGACATCACTATTGATGGCGATGTAAAGTATCATCTGGGTCATACCACTCTTCATACTACATCTGATGGTATAAGCGTTAAAATGAATATTGCTCCTAATCCATCTCACTTGGAAGCGGTAGATCCTGTTGTTGAAGGAATAGCAAGAGCAAAGATCAACAACGATTACCAACACGATAACAAAAAAGTACTCCCAATATTGATTCATGGTGATGCGGCAATCGCAGCCCAAGGAGTGGTTTATGAGACCGTTCAAATGGAACGATTGGATGGATACCAAACGGGCGGTACACTGCACATAGTGATTAATAATCAAGTTGGTTTTACTACCAATTATAAGGATGCTCGTTCGTCTACTTATTGTACAGATGTAGCCAAGGTGATTTTGGCTCCTGTATTGCACGTAAATGGAGATGACCCTGAAGCTTTAGTCCATGCAATACGCCTATCAATTGAATACCGTCAGCGATTTAATAGGGATATTTTTATAGACCTTCTATGTTATCGTAAGTACGGGCACAATGAAGGGGATGAACCTAGATTTACCCAGCCTATTTTATATACGGCTATTTCTAAACACCCAAACCCTCGAGAGATTTACACTAAGAAGCTACTTGCAGAAGGCGTAGCAAACGAAGGTATAGTGCAAGAATTGCAGGGCGAATTTAAGGCCATGCTGGAGCTGGATTTTGATGAATCTAAGAAAATCGAGCACAACAGAATAGTTCCATTTATGAACGATGAATGGACCAAATATCCAGGTGCTCAGCCTGGAGAAATGTTACAACAAGTTGATACCACCTTTGACCTGGATAAACTTCTAGATATTGCGAAATTCATCACAACTCTTCCTGAGGGCAAAAAGTTCCTGCGTAAAACTGTGCGTTTGATGAAGGATAGAGCGGATCAGGTTAGCAAGGATAGAAACAGTATAGACTGGGGCATGGCAGAGTTGCTTGCGTACGGTTCGTTACTCTCAGAGGATTTTAACATTAGAATTTCTGGTGAGGATGTTGAGCGTGGTACTTTTTCTCACAGGCATGCCATTTTAACAGTTGAGGATAGTGGAGAGGAAGTCAGTTTATTAAACGAATACCCAGGTAAAGAGGGTCGTTTTGCGATTTATAATTCATTGCTCAGTGAGTATGCAGTTATGGGTTTTGATTATGGATACGCCATGGCGGCTCCCGATACGTTAACCATATGGGAAGCACAATTTGGCGATTTTGCGAACGGTGCTCAGATTATCATTGATCAGTTCCTGAGTGCAGCAGAGGATAAATGGAAAGTTCAAAATGGTCTGGTTCTATTGCTTCCTCACGGTTACGAAGGACAGGGTGCTGAGCATAGTTCTGCTCGACTAGAACGATTCTTGCAGCTATGTGCCGAGGAGAACATGACCATTGCGAATTGTACTACACCTGCCAACCTCTTTCATCTGCTTCGCAGGCAGCAAAAGAGGCATTTCAGAAGACCGTTGGTAGTCATGTCTCCTAAGAGTTTACTAAGACACCCAAAAGTGAAAAGTACGCTTCAAGATTTGGCGGAGGGAAGTTTTCAGCACGTAATTTCTGACAACGATGTTCTAGCAAAAGATGTGACCAAGGTTGTTTTTTGCTCAGGCAAGTTATACTATGAATTGCTTGAAGAACGTGAAGCACAACATGCAAAGGAAGTAGCGTTAATCAGAATTGAACAACTGTACCCATTAGATGACCTTGCGATAAAGGAAGAAGTAGCTAAATATCCTCAGGCTCATGAATATATTTGGGCTCAAGAGGAACCCGCTAATATGGGCGCATGGACGTACATATTCTGGCAAATGCATCAAAAATTAACACTTGTTTCACCAGCACCAAGCGCATCAACCGCAAGCGGTTCAAGCAGAATTGCGCATTTACGTCAGCGCGAAACAATAGAACGAGTATTTAGTATCTAAGTTTTAGAGATATGTTAGAAATGAAAGTGCCTTCACCGGGCGAATCAATTACAGAAGTTGAAATTGCAACATGGTTGGTTAGTGATGGTGATTATGTAGAAAAAGATCAGGCAATTGCAGAGGTAGACTCTGATAAAGCGACCTTAGAATTACCAGCGGAAGAAGCGGGCATTATTTCTTTGAGAGCAGAAGAGGGTGACGTTGTTGAGGTAGGCCAAGTGGTTTGTTTAATTGATACGGCTGCGGAACGACCATCTGGAAGCGTTGCAGCCTCTTCAGTGCCCAATCCAGAGCCAATATCTGAAAAATCCACTCCCGCTAGTGCTTCCCAGACATATGCCACAGGTACTGCAAGTCCAGCGGCTAAAAAAATGTTAGCAGAGACTGGAGTAGAATTGAATAAAGGCACAGGGAAGGACGGACGTATCACTAAGGCTGATGTTATTGAAGCTGTTGCTTCTATGGGTTCTGCCGGTAGTGGTGAGCGTGGTTCCAAAAGCAAGAAAATGAGTAGTCTAAGACGTAAGTTGGCGAGTCGTCTGGTCACTGTAAAGAATGAGACTGCAATGTTGACCACCTTTAATGAGGTTGATATGAAGCCGATTTTTGATTTACGGAAAAAGTATAAGGAGGCATTTTTTGAGAAACATGGAGTTAAATTGGGTTTTATGAGCTTCTTTACTCTTGCTGCTACCCGTGCCCTCCAAATTTACCCTGCAACGAATAGTATGATTGACGGTGACCATGTAGTCAGTTTTGATTACGTAGATGTTAGTATTGCCGTGAGTGGGCCTAAAGGTTTAATGGTTCCTGTATTGCGTAACGCTGAGAATATGGATTTTGCTGGTGTAGAACGCGAGATTGGGAGACTTGCACAAAAAGTTAGAGACGGTAAAATAACAATTGATGAAATGACGGGGGGTACGTTTACCATCACCAATGGCGGTGTATTTGGCTCTATGTTAAGTACGCCAATCATTAACCCTCCACAAAGTGCCATTCTTGGTATGCACAATATAATTCAACGGCCAGTGGTGGTTGATGGGGAAATCGTTATTCGCCCTATGATGTATGTGGCCTTGAGCTACGATCATAGAGTGATTGATGGTCGTGAAAGTGTGGGAACTTTGGTGGCAATCAAAGAAGCCTTAGAAAATCCTGAAGAAATATTAATGGAAGGCAATGTAGAAAAGGCACTTGGCCTCTAGAAACTCAGAATGTATATTTGAGCGCTTTGTCCATTTTGGAAGGGGCTTTTGTAAAACTTAAACAAATAGTTAAGAATGAAAAGATTTGTTGTTGGAATAGTAACTATTTCATTGATATTAAGCAGTGCGAGCGCCTCTGCTCACGAAGGAATGTGGCTACCTATGTTGATTAAAAGACTCAACATTACAGAAATGCAGGCCAACGGTTTGAATCTAACTGCAGAAGAACTTTATGATATCAATAACGCCTCTATTAAGGACGCGATAGTATCCTTAGGAGGATTCTGTACAGGTGAGATTATTTCTGATCAAGGATTAATGCTTACCAACCATCATTGCGGATACGATGCAATTCGTTCACATTCTACAGTCGAAAATGATTACTTGACAGATGGGTTTTGGGCGATGACTCGTGAAGAGGAGCGGACCAATCCTGGTCTAACAGCTGCCATCTTAGTTAGAATGGAAGATGTTACAGACATCGTCATGGCAGAGTTGAAAGAAGATATGACTGAAGCACAGCGTGCATCGAAAGCCAAAGAGATTGGAGATTCTTTGGTTACTATTGCTACTGAAAATACTTCCTACAACGGCTATATGCGTAGCTTTTTTCATAATAATGAATACTACTTATTTGTATTTAACACCTACAAGGATGTGCGTTTGGTAGGTGCTCCACCAAGCAGCGTAGGCAAATATGGCGGTGATACGGATAATTGGATGTGGCCACGTCATACTGGAGACTTCTCAATGTTCCGTATTTATGCGGATGCAGAAGGTAACCCTTCTGACATGAGCCCTGAAAATGTGCCATTGACTCCAAAGCACCACTTACCCGTAAGCTTGAATGGAGTGCAGGAAGGTGATTTTACAATGGTGTTTGGATTTCCGGGTTCTACGGATCGTTTTTTGACTTCTACCGGTATTGAACAAGCCATCAACTTATTTAATCCTACGGTCGTTGAAATCCGTGAACAGAAGTTAGCTATAATGAAGCAGGCTATGGACGCTGATGATGCGGTTCGTATTGCTTTGGCGTCAAATTATGCCTCAACAGCAAATTACTGGAAGTACTTTATTGGACAAACTGAGCAACTCAAGAAGAACAGAGTAAAGGCAAAGAAAGAAACAATAGAAGCCACGTATTTAAATTGGGCTAATGCAGATGAAGGTCGTTCCGACTATGCTGGGGCTCTAGACCTATTGGATGAGGCGTATTCTCTTACTGATGAAAATGTTAAAAGTCAAGTGTATTTGCAGGAAGCAGGAATTCGTGGGGCTTCTTTGCCATTGTATGCCTATCGTTTAGGTAGAATGTTGGGTGCGTTAGAGAGCTCTGAAGAATTAGAGGATGATAAACTATCAATTCTGCAATATGCGGAAGACCATTTTAGTGAGTTTCAACCAGATGTTGATCGAAAACTAGCATATGCATTATGGAGTATGTGGATGGAAAATATTCCAGAAAATCAGCAACCAGCTATATTTGCTGAAGTTCGTGATAGCATGCAGGGCGATCTGGCAGCATTGGTAAATGAGGTTTATGACAACAGTGTTTATTCTTCAAAAGCAGCTTTAGAATCTTGGATGGAAAACATGGATTTTGAAAGCTTAAGTGATGACATGGGTGGTCGAGTTGCTACAAGTTTTATCATGACTTATTTTGGTGTTCAAAGGGGAAATGCAGAGGTAAGGGAAAAGATGGAGAAGGGGTATCGCTTGTTCACGGATGGCCTACGTAAGGCCATGCCAGAAAAGGTGTTTGCTCCGGATGCAAATTCAACCCTGCGATTGACATGGGGTGTTGTTGGATCTTATGATCCACAGGATGCCGTGCATTATGATTACATTACTTCTATTGATGGTGTCATGCAAAAGGAAGATGCTTCAAATTCAGAATTTGTAGTTCCTGAACGACTTAAGACGTTGTATAACGCAAAGGATTATGGGCAATATGCTGATGAGAACGGTGATTTGATTGTCAATTTCATCTCAAATAATGATATTACTGGAGGAAATTCAGGGTCGCCAGTTATTAACGGTGACGGCGCATTAATAGGTACTGCCTTTGACGGCAACTGGGAAGCTATGTCTGGGGATATATTTTTTGAGGATAAATTGCAGCGTACAATTTCAGTTGATATACGTTACACATTATTCATAATTGATAAGTACGCTGGGGCGTCTCATTTGATAGATGAGATGACTCTTGTTAAGAAGAAAAAACGCCGTAAACGTCGTAAGTGACAATAAACCAACACATTAAAACGTCTTTTTGCGATTACCGTTGGCTGCTCATTTCCTTCAAGAGCAGCTAACGGTATTTTTTTTTAGGTAAATTATACGTTTCAATTCACATTGTAAGGTATAGGTAAAAATACTCAAGATCATCATGGCCTACTCTAATTAAAACACTCAGAACTGCTAATTTTGACGTCAATTGAAAAACACCTAAAAATAGTTGAGTTGATGAAAAAGTTTTTTTTCTTTCTTATTTGTATTGTCTTTCTTGCCGCATGTAACAAGACAGATACAATCATTGAATCACAAATAATAGCTTCGGTAGAATCTGCAAATGAAATCATAACGCCGCCAGGTTTTGATTTCTCTATGACTAAAAAAGTTCAAGTGCCTATTAAGGTTTTTGGTTCTCCGGATCACGGTAAATCTGTGATAGAGATTTATCAACTATCTAAACAAGGTGAAGAACAGATATACGACAAGCGTTTCATAAACCCTATGACGCCAGAAATATTGGAGATAGAAGTTCCTACAAGAATAAATAGTTTATTGTTCCGTGGAACAAATGGTGAGGGGGATGAACTAGTTGGACAATTTGCGTTTGGCTCTTCTGACACCGTTATGCTTATGCCGGCAAATACCAACCAAGGTTACGCTCTTTCAGCGTATTCAGCAAAAACATCTACTTCAGGATCCGTTTGTAATTCAGGATGTTCTACTACTACATCTGTAGCTCCTGGTGGTGCTATTAGCGTTGGATCAGGCAGTGTAGTTTGTTTTACAGGAAATGGCGGACTAAACAATGCGCACATTACAATTGGTGCAAATGCAAAGTTAAAAATTTGTGGTTTGCACACGAATGTTGGTCATATACAAATAGCAGCTGGTGGTGAACTCGTATTAGCCCAAAATGCAAGTTTAGTAATGGCCTCTGGGAGCTATCTGACTATTGCACAAACCGCCGAAATTAAAATTTGGGCTGATGCAGTTTTTAGCTACGAAAAAGACTGGAAGCCTGAAAATGTTAGCATAGATAATTACGGAACAATCGATTTAGCTAAGAAGCTAGAACTAAAGTCAGGGTCTCAACTACTCAATTATGGTGCAGTGAATGTTGAGGAAGAATTGAAAGTTAAGGATGCAGGTTCCGTATTAACTAATCATGGTTCCATAACTTCAGATTATAAAATAAAGGCAGAAGGTGGTGCCATTATTAATAACCATTGTAGCATGTACGCTAATGGTAAAGTTGAGATTAAAAATGGTGCAACTATTCTTAATAATTATGGCTATATAAAAGCAGAGGATAAACTGTACATAAAATATGACGCTACTTTAAATACAATAGATCAAAGTATTGTCATAGCAGACGAGTTGGATTTTAAGGACGGTGAAATCAACGGTCAAGGAACGTCACGATCTATGGTTAAAATCCTTGGAGATGCAGAGTATGAGTCGGGATCCCAAATCTCTGGCTCTGTAGACATTTGTGTTTTCGGTGATAATAAAGATGCCAATAAAATAAATTGGTCTGGTTCGGCAGCATTCAATTGTTCAACAAATATTCCAACTACGGCTTGTATTACTAATGGTAACACCCCGCCCATAGTAGATACGGATAGTGATGGTGTGGCGGATAACCTTGATGATTACCCCAATGACGCTGAGCGTGCACAATCTGTGGTTCTTGCTCAGTCTACTTTAATTGCTGAAGATTTGTGGCCCTCTAAAGGGGATTATGACTTTAATGATTTAGTCCTGCTCTATGAATGGAATTATGTTGTAGATGCACAATCCAACATTAAGGAGATGAACTTTAGATCACAAGTAAAGGCAAGAGGAGCTGGTTTAAATAACGGTCTAGGATTTCTTTTGGAAACAGATCAATCTAATGTTGAGTCTGTAACTGGAGGTATGTATTCTCAAGGAACAGCTGTGTTCAATGTAAACGGAACGGAACAGGGTGCCTCTAATTCAACAATATCCAGCTTTATTGTAGTAGATAATGTGACGAACTGTTTGTCTGAATGGAATACATTTTTAACCGTTCCGACAGAAGCTCCGCAATGGTACGACTTCACCATTGTCTTTGAAAATGCTGTAGACGATGCAGTTTTGGGTACGTTTAATCCATTTGTTATCAAGGGGAATCAGAGAGGTATTGAGATTCATTTAGCCAACAAAACGCCTTCGGCATTAGCCGATGCCCAATATTTTAATACGGATGATGATGCAACGGTGCTTGCAAATAGTATAAGTTATGTTACTGAAAACGGGATGCCTTGGTTGTTAAATGTTCCAGCAAATTTTGATTACGTTATTGAGTATACAGACTTGTCTCAAGCGTATTTGAAGTTTGCAAATTGGGCTGGATCTGGTGGCTCAATTAACACAGATTGGTATGATGCACAAAACGCAGAGAATATTGATCCAAACAAATTGATTTCTAAGAAGGATTAGGAAATAAGATTGATAAATAAACGCCCCGTATGTTAAAAGCATACGGGGCGTTTATGTTGTTGGGTTTTCTATTAATCCTACCTATTTTAGTATTCATGAAAACTTATTTGCTTTGCGCCGTATCCATACTTTTTTGTATGTCGGGTTGTACAGTGAAGACAATTGACGTTGTTCCATCAGATCCTGGTTGCGTGTGCTTCACTTTATATGATCCGGTATGTGTAATGGTCAGTGGCAATAGGCATCGTTATTCTAATTCCTGTGCTGCCGGTTGTGATGGATTTACGGAAGATGATTTTATAAATTGTCCTAATTAGCGTTTGGGAATTTTAAATATTTAAGACTTGTATTAGTTGTTAATATGATCTTCAACGTAGTCTAGGACTTTTGTCATAAGATGCAACCTATCCTTACCGCGAACATTATGTGGGTGCATAGGGTAAGGGAAAAAGTCCATCTGAATGCCCTCATCTACAAAAGCTTTGACCAAACTTAAGTTGTGTTGCATAACAACCACGTCATCTACTGTGCCATGAATCAATAAAAGCTTTCCTTCTAAATTTTGAGCATAATTATGGAGTCTACTTGAAGCATAGCCTTCAATATTTTCTTCTGGACGATCCATATATCTTTCACCATACATTACTTCGTAGTATTTCCAGTCGGTAACCGGTCCACCGGCAACCCCGGCTTTGAATACTCCTGGCTGGCGAAGCATGAGCGAGGTAGTCATGAATCCACCATAGCTCCATCCGTGAACGGCCATGCGATCACCATCGATGTAAGGAAGGGATTTGAGGTAGGCGACACCGGCTAATTGATCCTCCATTTCAACCGTTCCCAATTTTCTATGAATCTGCTGCTCAAAATCGGTACCTCGATGCGCAGAGCCCCGGTTGTCAATCGTAAAGACAATATAGCCTCTGTTTGCAAATTCGTTCATCCATAGCGGTCCGCCGCCGTTCCAACGGTTGGTGATCATCTGAGCATGTGGACCTCCATATACGTAGACAAGAACAGGGTACTTTTTACTAGGGTCAAAATCAAACGGCTTGTAACTGCGCGTATATAAAATACTGCCATCAGGACCCATGATTGAACCTAATTCAGGCTTGCGAATGTTTGTTCCTTCGAAGGGATCAGCTGCCTCATCAAGATCGCGAATCGATTTTCCACTAATAGCTCTTTGCAGACCTAGCAAAGAGTGCGATTCGGTGGACATTAGTACGTCTTTCGCAGGCACGTTCACGCTGCTGTAGCTGTCAATAAAGTAGTGTCCCCCTTCTTGAATGGTAGCACTGTGGTAGCCGTTTTCTGAGGTCAATTGGATCTGTTTGCCTTTGAGGCTAACACTGAACAAATGCGATTCACGTGCATCATCACCGGTAGCCATAAAGAGTATGTCCCCGCTCATGTCACGTCCCAGAATTTCGGTAGCTACGAAGGCGTTTTCAGTTAATTTTTGAATCATTTCTCCTTTGGTATTGTAGAGGTAAAGATTCATGAAGGAATCCATTTCACTCATCCAAATGAACTCTTTATTACTTACCCAAAATGCGGGGTATTCTGGTTCCGCCCATTTATTATTATCCACACTAAACAAGGTTTTACCTCGCTTTCCATTTTTAGTATTGAAAGCCACTACGTCATAGTGGTTTTGTGCACGATTGACAATAGCTAATAGAATAGTTTTTCCGTCTGGTGACCAGCTTAGGTTGGTCAAGTATTGATCATGTTCTTGCCCATCAGTTTCTAAATACACCGGCTTTGATTGACCTTTGCGAAAAACACCAACACGGGCGTATTCTGATCCTTGACCTGCCATTGGATATTTAATCTCTTGAAGTAATCCTGGGGTGGATTCAATATCTAAAAGAGGATAATTGGTAACCGCGCTTTCATCTTTTTCGTAAAAAGCAATTGCAGTTCCTTCTGGATTCCAGAATAAACCCTCTGTGATCCCAAACTCACTTCTTGCAATGGCCTGTCCGCTAACGATATTGGGGTTGTTATGATTCGTGATCTGTTCAATAGCTCCGGATTTATTCCAATTGACAAATACGTTATTACCAACAGTATATGCAGCATTGAGGTTATTACCCATAGTAACATTACTATTCCCGTCTGCCAAAGCATATTGCTTTTCAATAACTTCCCATCTTCTATCATAGGTATAAAGAGTTCCTTTTTCAATGAAACTAACGCGGTCTTCATCAAACCATTCTAATATCCACGTTCCTCTTACTTTAATGTCGAAATTACCCTTAGCAAGTGCGTCATTTATTTGTCCTGCTGTGATTCTTCCGGTTTCAATTCCAGTTTTAGCATCAATAATTACCGTGGTTTGATAATTATCTATAATATGAGAATAGAGGTCGGTCCCAGGAATCCATTGTGGCATTGTAATGCCTTGAGGAACAAATTTTCTTCCGTTTAAAACGGCATCTTTAAGCGTCAATGTAGACTGTGCAAATCCAATCAAGGACAATAAAAGCATTGAGATTAAAATGAATTGCTTTTTCATTTAGGATTATTTGATTGTATCTGAATGTATATTACCGTCTACTAAACGAATTACGCGTTTGGCATACTGGGCAATATCCTCCTCATGTGTAACTAATATAACTGTATTTCCTGCCGCTTGAATTTCATCGAAAAGCTTCATTATTTCCAAAGAAGTCTTTGAATCTAAATTACCTGTTGGTTCGTCTGCCAATATTAAAGCGGGTCTATTGACTAATGCTCTCGCGACTGCCACCCGCTGTCTTTGACCACCTGAAAGCTGGTTTGGCCGGTGGTCCATGCGGTCAGAAAGTCCAACTTGGTCTAATACTTCAGCAGCTCGAGCTAAGCGCTCTTCTTTGCTTAGACCGGCATAGACTAAAGGTAAAGCCACATTTTCTAAAGCAGTTGAACGAGGAAGTAGATTGAATGTTTGAAAGACAAAACCTATTTCTGAGTTTCGAATCTCAGCTAAGGCATTATCATTTAGCGAACTTACATCCGTTCTATTTAATTCATAGGTTCCGCTTGTAGGTGTATCCAAACAACCTAATAAATTCATGAGGGTAGATTTACCCGAACCTGAAGGACCCATTAAGGCAACGTATTCATTTTTTCCAATATCTAGATCAATTCCTTTAAGAACATGAACGATCTGAGAACCTAATTTAAAATCTCGCGTGATACCGCGCAATTGAAGGATGGTATTTGTGGTTGGCATATGGGTTCTTTAGGGTGGTTAGGAAATCTAAAAATAGTTATTCATAATCAAACTCGCTGAGTTCCAGCCATCTCATTTCTTTTTCATCTAAAGTGGCTAAAACAACTTTAATTTCAACTGAGGCCAACTCTACTTCTTGAGGATCTTGTTTAGTTGATTGGAAGATCGCATTGAGCGCATCTCTGCGTTTCTCTAGAGCGGCAATCTCTTTTGGTAGTTCTTCCCACTCGCGCTTTTCTATAAAACTGAGTTTCGTTTTTACCCTTTCTTTTCTGGGCTCTTCTTTTGGTTTTTCTTTTGATGATGTAATGCGAATAGCGTCTTGTTTCTTTTTCTCCTCTCGCCATTCATAGTACCTACCATTAAAATCCTTAATTCGTCCACTACCCTCAAAAATGAATAAGTGGTCGCATAGTTTATCTAGAAAATATCTATCATGACTCACGACTAACAAACAGCCTGAATATTCTTCAAGGAAGCTTTCAAGTGCTTGAAGGGTTAGAATGTCTAAATCATTAGTAGGTTCATCAAGAATTAAAAAGTTTGGATTCTTCATGAGGATAGTTAGCAGGTATAATCTTCTGCGCTCTCCACCGCTAAGCGTGCTTACATAGGCATACTGTTGATGACCGTCAAAAAGAAATCTTTCACAGAGCTGTGAGGCGGTTAGTTTTTGTCCCTTTTTTAAGGTAATATACTCGCCTATTTCTTGTACAACTTCAATAACTTTTAAGTTGTCTTTGTGGATGATACCTTCTTGAGTATAATGTCCAAATAATACAGTGTCTCCAGTGATTATTTTTCCTTGATCTGGGTCTAATTCTCCCATAATGAGTTTAAGAAGAGTAGACTTTCCACTTCCATTTGGCCCAACAATGCCAATCCGCTCCCCTCGTTTGAATATGTAATTGAATTGCTCAATCAAGAGTTTATCTGGAAAGCTTTTGGATACTTTGTGAAGCTCCAAAATCTTCCCTCCTAAACGCTGAGCATTGAGCTCAAGGGTGACTTCATTATTTTCGGTTCGCTTTTTTGCTTCTTTTTTTACTTGTTGGAATCGATCAATTCTGTCTTTAGCTTTTCCCGTTCGTGCACTTGGAGTTCTCCTCATCCATTCTAACTCTTTTTTAAAGAGTTGCTTGGTTTTGTGTCTATGCGCAGCCTCATTTGCCTCACGTGCTTCTTTTTGTTCCAAATAGTAGCTGTAATTTCCCTCGTACTTATAAAATTGAAGGTTTTCTAATTCGTAAATGGTTCCGCATATGCGCTCAAGAAAATACCTGTCATGAGTAATCATTAGTACAGCACCTTTATAATTAATTAGATACTCTTCCAACCATTCAATGATATCTAAATCTAAATGATTGGTAGGCTCATCCATTAGAATCAAATCAGGCTCCTCTAAGAACAACTGAGCCATTGCTAAACGCTTGATTTCACCACCTGAAAAATGATTTACAGTTCGCTCCATATCCGGTAAACCCATCCGGCCGTGCATTTCTTGTATACGACCTTCTAAATTCCAACCTCCTGTTGCCTCTACTTTATCTAAAGCTTCTTGCAATCTTGTGCCATCTCCAGACGCAACGATTCCTTCATATTCTCTTAAAGCCTGAAGACCTGGATGATCACTATGATAAAGAATTTCACGAACGGTTAGTCCGTCTTGGAACGAGGGTTGCTGGTCTAAGTGTTTGATAGTGATTCCATTGCGAAACGTCACCTCTCCAGAATCAGCGCTTGCTGGATCCATAAGAGTATTCATGAGCGTACTTTTACCTGCCCCGTTTTTGGCTACAATTGCAATTTTCTCTCCCTCATGTATACCAAAGGTAATGTCTTGGTACAGGGTTTTAATACCGTATGATTTGCTTATTTTATGTACTGAAAGTAAGTTTCTTGCGTCCAATTTGCTGCTCTTATTCTATCGTTTTCAAGGTGCTAATCCAAGATGCAATAGTAGCTAATTCTTCTTCAGCGAGCCACGTTATGGGAGCCATTGGCGGATATTCTGGCCAATTTTTTGGATTTGGGTTCTTAATGAGGTCAATGATTGTTTCTTCACTATATCCTTTCAAGGCTATTTCTGAGTACGAAGGGCCTATAAGCTTAGTATTCATTTTGTGACAACCTAAACAGGTGCTTTTTGCAAGAATATCCTTAACCTCCACGGGAATATTAGGTCTTTCAATTTTATTTAGTTGAGAATTCTCCGAAGCACTAGAGTTGGTCTCCATGTCTGAGGAGCAACTAATAATAAAACCTGCGAACAAAATGCTCGTAAAAGCGTGGTATATAAAGGTAGTAATAGATTTCATCTGCCGTAATTTTGTACTATGATAAAGATAAACCTCAGACCTTCGGAATGGTTGAAAATAGCTGCACTTATTTTTGTTTTCGCCGTTGGCTCTTCAGCTGCATTTGAAATTCTGAAACCGAAACGTGTATTACCCATTTACAACCCAGTAGACTTGAATACATCCCTAGTGGATGAAGATTTAGAACGAGTGGGGAGAGGTCATCGTATTGGAGATTTTGTATTAACGGATCAGTGGGGAGCTGAAGTAGATTCCACCTTACTTCAGAACAAAATTTATGTTGCTGATTTCTTTTTCACCACCTGTCCAACTATCTGCATTGACATGGGTAAAAATTTTCAACGTATTCAGAAAGTCTATGAAAATGAGCAACAAGTACATTTAGTGAGTCACACTGTTATGCCCGAAATAGATTCAGTAGAAGTTATGTTTGAGTATGGACAAAGAATTGGCGCAATCAAAGGCAAGTGGCATTTGCTCACTGGCGAAAAAAGCGAATTGTATCGATTAGCACGAAGAGAATACTTTGCAGTTATGGAGCAAGGCACGAGCTTTGACGAGCACGACTTTATACATACAGAAAATGTGATTTTGGTAGATAAGAAAAAGCGTATTCGCGGCTTCTATGACGGCACTAATTCATTAGAAGTGGACCGTTTAATCGAGGATATTGAAATACTACTGACTAATAAATAGTGGTCTCTTAGCGGCTTTTAGGAGACTCTAGGGAATCTTTAATTTCAAGCTGTTTGAACGTTCTTGATGTATCATTTATTGAGCTATCCCCAATAATGGTATCTTTAGGTGAAGAAAGTTCAATAAGTTCTTCAGGCTTAGAGATAAAGTTCGTGTCAAGTTGCGTAGAATCCGAAAATGCCTGCATAAAAAAATCAAAATTCTGCATTGTACTATCAGGAGTTTCGAATAATTGAACAAAGCCTAAATAGGAGGTGTCTGTTGCGCCTAAAACGAAGCGCGAATCACCTCTACGGAAATCCCATAATTTCATTGAAGAATCTATGGGGTTTGTAATGAGTCCTGATGTGTGCTTGCCAACAATAGATCCTGTTTCGCTGATGTAGTACCTGCTGTATTTAGTGTTTTTAAATAGATTTGGACGGAAGGTGAGATAATCTTCAACTAGTCCGTTATTCCGAATATATTCTCCGACTTTAATACTCCCTTTTTTATAGTATTCAAGTGGCAAGTTGTTTTCGTTATACCTTTTGAGAAGGTCATTTTCCGCCCAAACGCCAATACTATCTCTGTGTAAGATTCTATTTAAGCAAATTCGATTTATCAAATAAGAGGCATTATCTGGGAAGTAGCTTAAAAGTCCTTCTTGGGATTTAAGTGATTTTTCATAGTCTTTAAATATTCTCCATTCTAACTCAACTTGCTGTTCTGATGTCATTCTCCAGAAGTCCTTGCCCTCGTCAAATCGAAGCATATTAGCATCAATCCATTCTCTCGCTTTGTAATGGTTTTCTCTCTCTAGAGAAATCACTGCGAGCATGTAAAAAGGGGTTTGTTTGTCGTAAAGTTCAGATAATGTAAAATAGCTTTTGTAAGAAGCATTTAAATCCCCTTTTTCATATTCTATGGCAGCCTTAAAGAGCAAATACTTTTGGTGGTCTTTTCGAAACTCAAGACACTTTTCTAAGTCGGCTAAAGCAGCATTTAATTGCTTTAATTCATAATTTGCCTCTGCATGAAAAAAATAAAGGTCTTCACCGTTCATTCTTTTTTGAATGGCCAAGTCGTAATGATAAAGAGCTTTTTTAGGTTGCAAGGGAATAATCGCCATATAGGCTCTCCCAACAATCATATTATCACGTCCACTTAGCGTTTCTGCTTTTGCGGAAAATTCAATGATTTTATCATAACTCTTGATATTCCATAGTCTACTAATATAGCTGCCTTGTGCAGCAGTATACATGGAAACAAGAAGAAGTGCAGCTAATAGTTTACTCTTCATTTTCTGTTGAATTGTCAAGTTTGATTGGTTGATCTAATTCCCAGTTGGCCTTCACCTCAAACGACTGCCCAGAAATAAGACGTTCTCCGTAAAAATTCAATTCCCAAGAAGGACCGTCCCATTTTCCATTATTATTATCATCAACGTATCCAAATACGTCATATTTACCTGGTAGACACTTTTGATAAGCGGTGATTGTAGTGTCTTGTCCAGCTTTGACACTTAGGTCAATTAGTTCAATAGACCCATTTATTGCAAACATTTTTACATTGCTTGCTGATGGAGGAATAATGTAGCTAACCAATCCCAATCTAGTCTCAGAAGCAGTGTCTAGATAAAGGTGTAAGGAATCTAATGCTAAAGTATCTAGATCAGGGATAACAAACTTTTCTGTAGAATAATTCACTTCTACAAGTTGGGAGTCTACTTCGGTAGATACTCTCTTTAAAAATCCAAAGTCTTCATTGTTGTTATCCCAAATTTTATCAAAATTCAAGTCTTGAAATACTAAAATATCGAATGTGTCAATGGGTAGATATTTAAGCTTAAAGTTGCCATCTCTGTTTGGGGCAGCGCTAAATATCGGGTTATGAATAGAATCTGAACGAGTGGGCAATAACCAAATTGTTAAATCGTCTAAAGCGCCTTCTCCCTTCAGATTAATATGACCATTGATTTGCATGCTGTCAATTGAACTCCCGGTACTCCAAACAAATTCAAGGTTTTGGACCTTGTTGTTCTCGTTTAAATCGCCGATTTGGTCACCTAAAGAGATCCTGTATGTGGTTTCTTTGATATGCTGTTTTGCATTCCAATTCAAAGTCAATTTTTTTCCTCTGACCTCAAACTCTATATTTTCTAAAGGTGGACTAGAAATAATATTGCCTCTCAAGGAGTTTCCTTGAATGTATTCATCAAACGTAACCCAAGCTTCACCTTCAGTATAGTTCAATTCTCCAGCTACCGGCTGTTGTGTAATTATTTCCGGCGGCATTTCATCTTTAGGCCCTCCCTCTGGTTTACTCTGCACGGCGCAGCTCAGCATAGAGATTAAAGCAGCAATATGCACAAATCGTATCATAGTCTAAAGGTCATTAATTCTAATCATTGTACGCTCAGTGGTATGATTATTTAACGCCTTATCTTTTAACATTCCATAATTAAGTGTGTATACCAAGGATATTCTTTATTAGAATGAAGTAACTTGTAACCTTATATGTGAATCTATAAGACAATAAAAAGGATTCAAGAAATAACTTTAACCAATGGAAAATTGAATTTTCACCGTTACACGTGAGGTTTGATTCTAAGAATTAAGAGACTTTTGTTTCCTCTTAAAGTAAAATAAACCTGTATGAAAAAATTAGTTCTACTGCTATTTACGGCCTTAACTTTTCAAGCTAACGCACAAGTGTATTGTGCAGCTGGGCCATCCTCTACTTTTGATTCAGAAATTACCGCCGTCATTCTTTCAGGTAATACTTTAAACATTTCAAATACGGATTCATCTTGTGGTACAACTGGAGTGCAAGACTTTACTGCAGTCTATTCTGCGGATGTTTCTATTGGCGCCAATTATTCTATTGATATAGAAATGGGTACTTGTGGAGGAAACTATTCTGGTGCTATAGCCGCTTGGATTGATTTCAATGCTGATGGTGATTTTGACGACCCTGGAGAAGAACTTGGCGCCTATGATGGTATGCCAACCGTGACACAGACTTTCAGTTTCACAGTTCCTGCCACTGCAAACCTGGGTTCTACAAGATTAAGGGTAATGCAAGAAGAGAATGGGACGCTCTTATCAATAGATCCATGTAATTCATTTATTTGGGGAGCTGTTGAAGATTATACAGTGATAATTGATACAGTTAACAGCCCATCATGTTTATCTCCTACCGCTCTTGGTGTGACCAATGTTGGAATCGACTCAGCCCTTGTAAGCTATGCTAGTTCGGGTCTTGAAACGTATCTAGAATTTGGTCCTGCAGGATTTACGCCAAATTTCACTTCTACTCCAGGTTTTATAGTCATTCCTGGCACACAGCCGTATTGGTTAACGGGACTAGATACAGGAACGTCATATGATATTTATGTGTATCAGATGTGCCCAGACAGTTCTATTAGCCCGGCTCTAGGCCCCGTGAACTTCCAAACGCTGCAATGTCAACTATCTAATACTTGTCAGTATGATTTTGAATTAACGGATTCTTACGGTGACGGTTGGAATGGAGCGGAAATTCAGATTCTCAATGCAACGGGAGGTGTAGAGTATACTTTGGGGTCAAACTTTACCACAGGATTTTCATATACCGAAACGGTCTATTTGTGTTCTGGTGAGACTTTTTCTGTTGAGGTCAGTCAAACGGGGTTCTATCCCGGTGAGATTGGACTTAATGTAAGCTCCTTTGGTGTGAATGTGGCATCATACGGTAATACATTCAACACTACAATGGGCACACAAATGGCCCAATTTACTTCTTACTGTAACACAGCTTGTCCAGCTCCTATGTTTTCTAGCTTAACTGCTACAGATTCTTCAGGCACTTTCACTTGGATGTCTAGTGATACTAATTTTGTGGTAGAATATGGTCTAGCTGGTTTTTATCAAGGAACCGGAAACGGTACGGTGGTGTCCGTAAATGACACAACAGTAACCGTAGTTAATCTTAGTCCAAATACCGCTTATGACTTTTACATTCAGAACGATTGTACAGCGGACTCAAGTGGAACTAGTCTTTTTGCAGGCCCCTATACTATTTTAACGCCCTGTATAGCAGTATCTACGCCGCTATACGAGAGCTTTGATACTGATTCAATAGGCGGTTTCAACAATTCAAACGCACCTTCTTGTTGGTATTATGAGGAGAACCCTGCGGCTCAGGGATACGGCTATATATCCGGATCTACCTTTAATATAGCTCCATACGTGGGAAATCAGATGTACTTCTTATACAACAGCGGTGATTCTGCAATTGAGGCACTCATAAGTCCGGCTATAATGGGACTAGATAGCGGAAATAAACAACTTGACGTTTACATGGCCAATAGCGGATTTTCTGCTGGAAATGATGTAATCATTGGAAGTGTAAGTAGTCCTTCGGATTTAACCAACTTACATATCATAGATACGTTAAGTGTTGCCAATAGTTCTGTTTGGAATAAGTATACCGTATACCTTGATTCAGTATCGGGTTATAACATGAGTGACCAATACATTGTTATTGCGTCTACTACTACCACAACGTTTAACGGTGTATACATTGATGAGATTACTGTAACTAATGCACCGTTGTGTATCCCTCCTACCTCTTTGAGTTTGGGTACTGTGGGTATAGATTCAGCGGAAGTATTATTTACTTCTTCAGGGGTCACAACCTACATAGAATACGGCGCGGCCGGTTTTACACCAAACTTCTCCCAAAGTACAGGTGTAATGGATTCCACGTCTTCATCGCCTTATTGGTTAACTGGTCTACTTCCAAGCACCTCCTATGATGTGTATTTCTATCAAAAGTGTTCTAACGGGTTTATGAGTCCTTCAAACGGCCCCCTCACTTTAACCACTGCATGTGGAGCTACATTGCCCCCTTTTAATGAGGACTTTGAGGCTTGGTCGGGTATAATTCCTGTGTGCTGGAGCGGAATCAAAACGTCACTTAGTGGTTTTGGTTGGACTTGGGACGGAATGGGAACAGGTTCGTTCGGTACAGGTCCATTAAACGGTAATTCGGGTGATTATTACTTGTATTTAGAAACTTCGGGAACACCAACAAACAACATTGAATATGCTTATTTGCCCATATTTGATTTGAGTGCATTACCTAATGCTGTAATAGAATTCGCTTATCACATGCATGGAGCAACAATGGGGGATTTAACGGTAGAGGTCTCCTCTGACAACGTGAATTGGACCACGTTATATACGCTCAGTGGTCAGCAGCAATCTAATCAATCTGATCCCTACTTAGATGCGGTGGTAGATTTAACTGGGTATACATCTGCGACTACATATATCCGTTTTGGCGGCTCATATGGCGGTTCGTTTACTGGAGATATGGCAATTGACGATATTTATGTAGGCCCTCCACCTCCTTGTCCAACTCCGCATTCATTGACCTACAGTGCTGGCAAGAATGACGCTACATTTAGTTTCAATACAAATGGCAACACCGGTACATTCGTTTATGAATGGGGCCCAGTTGGATTTGCACAATCAACAGGTACTACAAATAGCTTTTTGGGTTCAACAACCTCAAACAATTTTACAATTAATGGTTTATCCTCTAATTCCTGTTATGATGTATTCATGATAGCGGATTGTGGAACCAATGGAGTTAGTGATACAGTAGGACCAATTACTTTCTGTACGAATCTATGTGATACATCCGAACTATGTACTTGGACCATGAGTATGTTCGATTCCTTTGGAGATGGTTGGAATGGAGCAGAGGTAAGCTTACTCTTGAACGGACAGCCAGGACCGTTATTTACATTTGCCACAGGAAATTCCTCAACTTTAGATTTTCAGGTATGTAGCGGAACACAGATTACGGTGATAAATTCTTCTGCAGGCTCATTTCCAACAGAGGTAAGTTACACTCTTTCAAATTCTTCAGGTTCTCAAACTACCTCTGTGACTACGGGTAATTTTGCAGTTGGCACACAAGCCACTTTGATGGCTAATTGTGTTCCGGTTTCATGCCCTATGCCAAGTAATATTNTGATTACAAACGTGACATCATCTACTGCTGCTTTTACNTGGACNGGNGGNNNNGGNNCNTTTNNCTANGATTANNGNGAACAAGGAACNAANANNATGTTNAATGGNACNTCTAGNACTNCAAGTGCNGTANTNACNGGNTTAAANCANGNNACCNNCTACGANTTCTTNTTNAANGANNNNTGTGCTCCAGGNGANACNTCTTTGACNGCCTATNTTNNATTTAATACAGATTCNTGTTTCAACGTTGTAATTGGAAGTGCTCAATTTAATGTGGGCTCTGTTACCGCAACTAACGCTGGCGTAAGCTTTAATTGGACAGGCGCAAGCTATACTGGCTTTAATATTGTATTTGGTGATGGTAATTCAAGTAACGGCACGGGAAGTTCAATAAACCATACGTATAATGCGAATGGTAATTATACGGTTACGTTGACTTTATATAGTGATTGTGATACGGCTTCTACAACCTTCAATGTCCAGATTAACGGTATTGGCCTTGAAGATAACGGAGGTATCGCAGCTTTGATGATTTATCCAAATCCAACACAAGGCCTGATAGTTATTAATGGCGAGTTAAGTTCGGAGTCTGAAATAACTATTCGAATTATTAATTATTTAGGACAGGAAGTCCTCATTGATGAATTTAATCCGTCGTCTAATGTGTTGAACAAGACGTATGATTTAAGCAGCGCATCTGCTGGAGCATATCTAGTTGAGATTGCTTCTGATAGAGGCGTAGTGCAGAAATCAATAATTATTCGTCATTAAACTTCTAAGGCCAACGAGAGTATGAGCAATGGATGGCTAGGGAAGTGATCTCTGATTATCTTCGAGGCATGAATTAAAGTTGATCCTGTAGTAACAGTATCATCTATAAGCACAAGCAGCGCATTTTCTGAAATGCGCTGCTTTACTTCTTTTCTTATTCCTATGCTTCCCTTGGGATTTGTCCATCTGTCAAAAGGCCCAAATTCCACTTGGCTTCTCTTGTGATGTGTTTTATTAAGTAAATTGATACTTGTTGCATCAATACCCTGCGCACGAATAAACCGCAGGCATCCTTCGGAGAGCTTTTCGCTCTGATTGTATCCACGTGATTTTCTACGTCTTTTAGAAATGGGCATAGGAATCAAAAATGGCTTTTTACTTGACTTCTGGTAAAAAGACTGTAGACAAGGGCCAAGAAGGGAATGTCCCAATTCGATCGCTAAAAAATGGTTTGATCC
Source organism: Flavobacteriales bacterium (assembly GCA_002707525.1). Lineage (GTDB taxonomy): Bacteria > Bacteroidota > Bacteroidia > Flavobacteriales > Schleiferiaceae > UBA10364. The sequence goes on along the minus strand of PAND01000018.1, from coordinate 2,529 downwards.
ATATTTAAGGTTTTGACAGAGTTGTTTGGCACTTTGGGTATTAATCAAGGCGCACATGAATGATGCAGCAACGGTACTAAATATTCGTTCATGAGGTATCAAATCTAATTTCGAACACCTAGCTTGAGCAAGAATACATATTTGGCATATGCTTTGCTCTTTAGTTTTCAAAGCATTCTTGCATAACAAACAGTGATGTGGAATAACTAGGCTTGTTAAAAAACTTAATAGGTGCATTAGATACTTATGCTTAGTTTAAGGTAGTTTCGTTTCTATAGAAGTTAAATCAAAAAGAGCCATGAGTTCAGAAGGAAATAAGGGTAAATCAGGATTGGTTATTGGATTATTGTTGATAGGTGTGATTGCATTAGGTGTATTGCTTTATCTGCGCAGTGAAGAGAAGCATACGCTTGAACTAGAAAAGCAAGAGTTGACCATTGAATTGAGCGGGCTTAAAGAGGATTTAATGGGACAAATCGGTGATAACGATAGTTTAAATTCATTCATTGAAACTGAAACGGCTAGTTTAGGCATGCTCATAGACAGTATAAATGCTGTTAATGTTGATAACGGAAAGAAGTTGACAAATTACCGTTACCGCCTGAGTTCTTTAAAAAGGCAGAATGCAGAATTAGTTGAGAAATTGGACAGTACAAACGCAGCTTACACTGCATTAAAAATGAGAGAAGGATTAGTAGCTGATAGTCTTAATGCGGCTATTAATGCTAACCAAGCTCTAAGTGGTCAAAATAATGTCTTATCCAATACCGTGGCCAAAGGAAAGCAGCTCGTTATTGCTCAGTCTCAAGCTACCGCAGTCAGACTCACCGCTGGTGGCAAGGAGAGAAAGACCAAGCGCGCTAAAAAAACGGATAGAATAAATGTGTGCATCACAATAGCTAAGAATAGAATTGCAGGAGAGGGCGAACGTACTCTGTACGTTAAATTGTTTGCGCCTAATGGCAAGGCAGTAGATGCTCCGGAAGGTAACATGGCTGTAGTGGCTGGAGAAAATAGTGGTTACAATGGCGTTATTCGCGTTGCTTATCAGGGAAATGCCACAGAGTTGTGTATTGCTGCGGATAGAGCTACTGATGCCCCAGTAGTGCTTGAGCCAGGAATCTATACCGCTGCGGTAATGACAGACTCTTACATTTTAGGGACGGTCGCTTTAGAATTGAAATAATATCATGAAAAAAATTATCCTTTTAACCATAGTAGGTTTGCTCAGTACTTCCTGCGTGAGCACTAAAGTTCATAAAACACTTCAAGAGAAGTATGACCTATTGTCAAATGAGACGGATCAATTAAGACAAAAGACTGAACTACGTGCTGCTGAAAACTCAGAATTAGAAAGGACTCTTGGCTCTGTTCGTCGTGAAGTGAATCAACTTCAACAAGACACTACCTTGAAGCATGACGAGATTCGCGTGCTAAAGACAAAGTATGATCGGTTATCCAAACAATACGATTATTTACTGGATAATAACAGTACATTAATTGCGGCAAGTGCCAGAGAAAATAAGGCATTGATGGATGATTTAAGCATCATGCAGAGTAGACTTCAAGCTAAAGAGGATAGCCTGAATACGGAGCGTCGAGCCTTGGAGAGAGGTCAACGCAGAGTGGCTGAATTGGAGGGGGTAATTAGACGTCAAGATAGCACAGTGAAGTATGTTCGTCAAAAGGTAGCAGATGCACTATTGGGTTTTACTGGCAAGGGACTTACTGTGAATATGCGGGACGGAAAAGTGTATGTCAGTTTAGAAAACAGCCTTCTTTTTGCGCCAGGTTCATGGTTAGTTGCTACCAACGGACAGGTTGCTCTGGAGAATTTAGCTAGCGTTTTAGCTGAAAATAAGGATGTTAGTATTCTCGTAGAGGGACATACAGATAATGATGCTTACCGCGGACAAAGTCAAGTCAAAGACAATTGGGACTTAAGTGTTATGAGAGCTACCAATGTAGTAAAGATACTCACTTCTAATGCAGGTCTTAACCCAAAACGAATTACCGCAGCGGGTCGCAGCGAATTTGTTCCGTTAGTAGAAAATTCTTCTACCAAGAATAAAGCTGTTAACCGTAGAACTGAAATTATCCTTACACCAGACCTAACAGAATTAGCCAATTTATTGGACGCAGCCGAATAACGCTATTGGTTAGAATTGAGCTTTTACAAGTTCTTCAATCCTTTTTAATCCCACTATGACAATGTTGTAGTGGGGTTTTTCAATTTGGTGGTGACCACTAATGTAAATTCTTTCAAAGCCTAACTTTTCTGCTTCACTAATTCGTTGCTCTACCTTGGAAACGGGTCTAATCTCTCCTGTTAAACCAACCTCTGCAGCAAAGCAGACCTTTTGGGAAATGGGCTCGTCTGCATTTGAACTTAATATAGAGGCAATCACGGCCAAATCTAACGCTGGATCGTCTACCCGAAGTCCTCCAGTGATATTTAAAAAGACGTCTTTTTGTCCTAACCTGAACCCACAACGTTTTTCTAGAACTGCTAAAAGCATATTGAGTCGT
>PAND01000017.1 GCA_002707525.1 Flavobacteriales bacterium | reverse complement strand
CTGCGAAGGTTTCCCAACGGATTTACAGTCCGTCCTCGTTGGCCGCTTGAGTATCCCCCCGGTGTGTGCAAGATTCCACTAGAAAATCAAGTACAAAACTTGAGCCGATAGTCAGATTCGAACTGACGACCCCGAGATTACAAATCACGTGCTCTGGCCAACTGAGCTATATCGGCTTTAATGTCAAAGATCTTCCGTCTCTACAAACGGACTGCAAATGTAGTAAAGAGATTCAAACGAGCAATGCTTCTCAAAAAAAAAGTAGGGACTTTATGACCCTACTTCAATTGATTATTTTCAAATGATTGAAAATGAATGTGTTTACTTCTTTTTTTCCTTGTGTTTTTTTAACTGTCTGATCAATACTGCGACCACTAAATCCGCAGCTTCCTCAAAAGATTTTCTTTCTTTAGTTACTATTATCTCATTTCCAGGAATGGACATTCGCATTTCTACAATCTTATTTTCCCGAAGATTATTATTATCAACCTTAAGAAAAACCTCTGTGTTTATGCTTTTGTCAAAAAATAATTTTGTCTTTTCTAAACGTTCTTCAATAAATCTTAAAAGCTTTGAATCTGCTTTGAAATTTACAGACTGAATATTCACTGTCATAGTAAGATGCTTTAAGAGCCTTTTGGATGAGCTCGGTTATACGCTTGAACAAGTTCCTCAAAAGTGCTCGTAGTATACACTTGAGTTGAGCTAAGGCTTTCATGTCCCATCAACTCTTTTACTACATTAATATCAACACCTGCGTTCAAAAGATGTGTAGCATAAGAATGCCTGATCGCATGAGGGTATTTGTCCACCACGCTTGTGGTTCCTTGAAGATAGTAAACAACTCTTTTATAAACAATACTTGGATATAGCTTTCCGCCTTTTTTCGTGACTAGAATTTCATCTATCTGAGGATGTAGTATAGACCTCTCTTTAATGTATCGGTCATGATAAGCCTTTAAGCTGATTGGAATAGGTATCTGTCTGGTTTTATTTCTCTTGCCAAGTACTTTTACAACTGATCGATCCCAATCAAAATCCTGCGTTCTAAGACTTATTAGTTCAGCACGCCTTAAGCCAAGTCCGTAAAGCAATAGAAGCATGAACTGATCCCTAATCCCCTCGAAATCTTTTTTGAAAAATTCGTCATTGGTCAATTGAAGCAGGTCCGATTCTGGAATACTCATAACAATCCGTTTCTGCTCTTTTAAAGAGCGTATCCCTGCCAACGGTTCCTTGTGTGACCTTCCAGATTTTTGACACCATTTGTAAAAACTGCGCAAAACACTAAGTGAGCGATTGATGGATCTATTGCTTATTCCGTCTTTTGCCCTCCAAACAATAAATCGCTTTGCGTGGTCCCTTGTTGCTTTTTCCGATGTGGTTTCAAATTCTGAAAGTAGGAAAGCTCCCCATCGTTCCAACTCTTTTGTATAAGCTGCAATGGTTTTATCGCTGTACCTGCGCTCTGCGCTCAGATACACTACAAAAGACCGTAATAAATTCTCAAAACTCATATGAACTACAACATAATAAAAAAAGCCCAACGCAGAGCGATGGGCTTTTCTATATCATAGAAACAGATTACTATTCTTCCTCTGCTTGACGCAAAGACTGAATGTAAGCCGCTTTCATATTCATGCGACGTTTTGATTCAGTCGGCTTCGTGTGATAACGATCAGCACGAAGCTTGCGCACTACACCCGTAGAGCTGTGCTTTCTTTTGTAGCGCTTAAGTGCGCGTTCGATTGATTCACCATCTTTAACATTTATTACGAGCATAGTAACACCTCCTTTTCAATTATTAAGCTGCAAAATTACATTCTTTTTAATTGCTTGAGATATAATATTGTAAAAAAGTTGTGTCCGACTTAGAAAATTCGCTCCAAGAGGCAATTTCAAACCATGTAGGAACACCAAAGGTCTCTCTATAAAAGCACAACCGTTTTACCTGACCGAAGTTTAGTTCGGGAAAAGCTAACAGTTCTTGAAAGCTTGAAGATGCCAATGAAAGTTTAGGAGAAGGAATAGAATCAACGCGTAATAGACTATCCCATTCCTTTTTCCACATTGTTCCAAAGTAGGTAGTTCGACGCAGATGGGAAGTATCTGCAACAAAGCCATAACGAGAACGATAGCGCTTTAAAACTCGAATCATACCGCTGCCAATACCTGGTATTTCTTCCAAAGCAGCTGAATCTGCCAAATTTAAATCTACCGAGGAATAAGAAACCGCTCTTTGTTCATTAAACCCTCGCTTAAATGACGTCTTGTTTTTTAGATGATGCTTCCCCTGTTTTTCAGAATTGGGTTGAAAACTATAACAACCTAAACTAAAAAAGAGGCTATCCTTGCTTAGATATGGATCCGAGCACAGTTCAGTTAAGTCCTTAAAAGGCCAATTTCTCAATCTTCGAAACCACAAACTACGTTTTGAAGCACTGCTTATTGGCATTGCAAATATTTCATTAGAATCAAGTGTGTTAATCGGAAGATCTGGATGATCACTCCACCACATTTCAAGAAACGTCTGTTGGGTATTTCGTTTTTCTTCTTCAGGAAATAAAAACATGATACCGCTCGCTATTGCAATACAAAAGAGTAAGACCGTCAATTCGAGTTGCTGTTTCACTTCAAAAATTTCCAATTAAATTAATTCTAATGAAAAATCAAATCAGTAATTGTTNGCAACAAAAAGTTTCAATNAAGCTATTCAGCGTCGTTATCCGAGTAGGAGTCCGGTTCTGGTTTTTCAGGTGTTTTCAATACTTTTCTAAAGAAATAAATGGTGGCAGCGATAACAGTTCCCTGCGTCAAAATAATCATGATGAGTGCGGAAGTTGTCATTTTGCTAATTTTTTACGTTTGTTAGAAGCTACTTTCACCATTGCTACCAAAGCAAAGAAACATGCGAGTAAAAAGAATCGACTCATATCTATATAGAACATATTAGTGAGTATACCTTCCTTGACCCATTGCACNCCTGTATTGATGTGGAAGATTTGATTAATTATACTGTCATTTGCCCATGGCCAACCATTCCCATTGATCAATGAATTGAAAGCCAAAGACCAATCACTTAGTTCACCGTTTAAAGGCTTGAATAAGGAGCTAAGAAAAATAATCCCTATAAAAAGCGGGGTAATATATTTGATAATTGGACGATAGAATCTTGGGACTCTCATATCGGCGCCATCGGTAATTTCTTTCCANCCCTTATCCATACCAAATACCCAGGCGAATAGGATCACCTCAGCTAAAGCGAAAATCACTAAACTTACCGTTCCGGTCCAATAATCATATTCGTCAAACACCCCTTTCTCAAAAAAGAAAATGGTAGGAAGTCCCATTACCAAAATTGCAAAGCCTAGAATCAATGCACTTTTATTTTTAGACCAATTAAATTCGTCTTGCACAAAGCCCATCCAAGGCGTACCCATTGCTAAAGATGAGGTAATACCTGCAAAAAANAGTAATCCAAACCATGCCACGCCAGCTACTACTGAAAGGACACTGCCCCATTGATCAAAAAGAAAGGGCATGGTTTTGAATGCCATCATAAAACCAGCATTATCCACTACCCAGTCCAAACCAAGGTAACCAACTGCGATTGGAATAACTACTGCTGAACCCAATACGATTTCAACAAAACCGTTCATCCAACCTGCAGACATTGCATTTAGAGCTATATCATCTTTTTGTCTTAAATAGGAACTATAACAATGTATTGTNCCCATACCAACACTNAGTGTAAAGAAGATTTGACCTGCAGCTGCCAACCATATTTTTGGATTTGCTAACGTACTAAAATCNGGTTGCCATAAGTAGTTCAGACCTATGTATGTAGAACAATCTGCGCATCTACCCGTAGATCCTGTACTCCAAGACATAATTGCTAAAAACGCACCAAATCCTATTAGAAGGGGCATTGCAATTTTAGCCACTTTCTCAATTCCCGCGCTAAGACCACGAGAGAGGATATAGACGTTTATAGACAGCGTAATTAAAAAAGCTAAAAGGGCCCAAACAGGAAAGTTAATGCCAGACCCTAGATCAACATAATTATTAAAGAATGTATCCAATCCATTTAAATCCATACCCAAGAAATCGCCTTTAAGTGATTTAAGCGTATAGGTTAAGGTCCAACTCTCTATGTACGTATAATANGCCATGACACCCATGTTGGTGAAGATTCCAAACACTCCGAAATACTTCCAGAACCTTTTTTTGGTCATGTTGTCCAAAATNAACGGCGTACTATGATCACCGTAACGGCCACCAAATCTACCCATGGCCCATTCTACCCAAAGCAGCGGAATACCCATTAAAAGAAAGGATACTAGGTAAGGAATAATAAATGTTCCTCCACCGTTTTGGACAGCTTGCACGGGAAAACGCAAGAAATTCCCCAGTCCTACGGCATTACCTGCCATAGCGAGTATCAGGCCAACGCGCGATCCCCAAGATTCAGTAGTGTTTGACATGTAACCAATTGGTTAAAGTTAGAATACGCTCGAAAATAACTGATTGATGACCAAAGAGCAAATTCAGAACTATAATCCTGCTTGTTGAGCTATAATCTCTAGCGCCTCATTAAAGCTATGGGGACGATAACCCATTTTTTCTACTGCTTTTGAAATATCAAATCCAGTGCGTGGTGGACGCATAGCAGGTTGATTTAATGTTGAACTATCCACTCTGGTTACCGTATCCATAGAAAGATTAAAATGTTTTGCAACCGCTTCTACCAGTTCATAGATTGACATAAAATCTGGACCAGAGATATTGAATATACCATGCGCCCTTTGAGTTGCGGCAAGNAGGGCACCTTGGGCGAGGTCNTCCGCAAGTGTAGGAGTTCGGAATTGATCATCTACCACCCGAATAGGTTGCGCATTTTCTAATGCTTTTTTGGCCCATAAAACAATATTGCTGCGGCTCAAATCCTCTGCTATACCAATGACTAATACAGTTCTTAGTATACTCCAACTATTTACTTCTTGGACAATATGCTCAGCTTGCAGCTTGGTTTCACCGTAATAACTCACTGGATTTGGCACACCATTTTCGTCGTAGGGTCCATCTTGACCATCGAAAATAAAATCCGTTGAGATATGTACTACATGAGCATCTATTTCGCGTGCAGCATCTACCATATTTTGTGTTCCAATCACATTTAATTGGTAAGCTAATTCTTTGTGCAGTTCGCATTCATCTACGTGGGTCATTGCTGCCCCGTGAATAATAACGTCAGGACGGAATTTTGAAAGTACACTTTTAATCTGCAGTCTATCCGTAATGTCCATAGAAGCATAGGCAGCGGTTCCAAGATTTTTTGTCCTATTCAACCCTCTCGCTGTGGCAAGAAATGCATGATTTGAATATTCTGGAGTCGCAGCAGATATCTTTTGTCCTAAAAGACCATTTGCTCCGGTATATAAAATTTTCATAGGCTAATTAGTTGAATGACACTTTATCTTGTCTTTTCCGTAAACCAATTGTGGAATTTCTCAATTTGAGTATCATTACCTAGTATATATAACTTTGAATGTGGAGCCACTTTGAAGTCAGGCGCAGGNTTCACGGTTAGCTCTCCTTTTTCACAAACATACCCGATAACAGTGCACCCTGTTTGCTGTCTGATTTCTAAATCCTTGATATTACAAGCACTGAATATTTCTGGTAGTTCATCTATAACAATCTCTTCGATATTTGTGGCTGAAGAGCCCCCTACGCTCAGCTGATCCAAGAAGTTCATTACGCCGGGATTCATAAGATTATGCGCTAGGTGCGCACCGCCAACTAAGTTTGGACTCACCGTATAGCTTGCACCTGCTGCTAAAAGCTTGCGTTCCGTACTTTCCGTATTTGCGCGTGCACCAATGGTTAATTTCGGATTAAGTTGTCTTGCAGAAATCACCACAAATAAATTATCTGTATCTGAGGCAAGTGCCGATATTAAGGAAGCTGCTTTTGATATACTTACTTTTTCCAGAATCGAATCGTCAGTTGCATCGCCCACAACCACCAAAACCTTATTAAATTGATTTCTGAATTCATCTGCTCGATGTTCATCTTTCTCAATAACCACAACATCTGCTCCGTAAGCACGCAGCTTACTAACCACTTGGCGACCATTACGACCAAGTCCACAAACAATCGCGTGTCCTTCCAACTTTTCCACTTTACGTTCTATTCTTTTAGTGACTAAAAAATGACGAACCCTACCGTCTATTGCCAATTGAGCAAGAAGACCTGCTCCATAAGCAAATGTTCCAAAACTGGAAACAATCAAAGCAATTGTAAACCATATTCCTTGAGTTGACAGAGGCGTTACCTCATTAAAACCCACCGTGCTTACCGTTTGAATAACCATATAAACGGCATCCAACCAAGGCAAATTTTCAATATATCTGTAACCGAGTGTTCCNCCCAAGAGAATTAAGGCAAAAACAACTAGCACTTTTCTAAGACTATGAAATGGGTTGTTCATTGTGCTAAAGGTACTTTGTTCCTTTGGATTACATCATTTATGACAAACTACATGGAGGTCAGTTGTTACAAAAATCAGCGGCTACAAATGATTATAAAGCAAGTTAAACCCATTTCACAATCTATAAATCCCTGTATCACANAGTNCTAGGGCAAACGTAATCTGAAATCTTAATTGATGTTTCTTTAATTGCACCAAAACCTCCTGCAACATCAATCATATTATGATAACCTCTAGCCTTCAAAATTGAAGCCCCAATAACCGAGCGATAACCGCCTGCGCAGTGAATATAAAACGGTTCATTTATAGGTATTGATGCCATTTCTTGATTCAAATAATCTAATTCAATATTCACGGCATTTTCCACATGTTCGCTTAGATACTCATTTTTCTTTCGAACATCTATGATAGTTGGGTTTGGTAAATCACAAAGCTCCGCAGCTGTGACTTGATCGAGCGTATCAAACTCCTTACCCGTCGCTTTCCATGTTTCAAAACCTCCGTCAAGAAAGCCAATGGTATGATCGTATCCAACACGTGATAAACGCGTTAAAACCTCTAGCTCTGTTCCAGGGTCGGCAACAATTAAAAGTTTTTGATTGATATCTGGAATCATTGCTCCCACCCACATAGCGAAGTTGCCTTTAATTCCTATAAATATGGATTGTGGCACAAAACCCTGAATAAAATCATCTTGATGGCGGGTGTCAATGATCAATGCATCCGTTTCCTCTGCAGCAGCTTCAAAGGCCGCCGCATTCAATGGTGTCATCGCGCGCTTCAAAACCGTATCCAAGTTTTCATATCCTGATTTATTCAATCGAACATTTTCAGGAAAATATGCTGGTGGCGCTGTTAATCCATTGGTTACTTCTTTTACAAACTCCGTTTCGCTCATATCAGCACGTAAAGCATAATTCGTTACTTTCTGTTCACCAATCGTTCCAACGGTTTCTTTAGACATGTTTTTTCCGCAAGAAGAACCAGCGCCATGCCCAGGATATACAACAACATCATCCGCTAGCGTCATGATTTTTGTTCTCAATGATGCATACAAAGTAGCAGCCAATTGCTCCTGTGTTAAGTCTACTGCTTTCTGAGCCAAATCAGGGCGTCCAACATCACCTAAGAATAATGTGTCTCCAGAAAAAATAGCATGGTCTCTGCCATTCTCATCTTTCAAAAGATAGGTAGTACTCTCCATCGTATGACCAGGCGTATGAAGGACTTCAATCTCTACATCACCTACTTTTAAAATATCTCCATCTTTAGCAATGTAGCAGTCAAACGCAGGGTTTGCCAGAGGACCATATACGATAGTTGCTCCTGTTTTTTTTGCTAAATCAAGATGACCAGAAACAAAATCAGCGTGGAAATGAGTTTCTAAAATATACTTGATTTTTACGCCGTCTTTTTCTGCGCGATCCATATAAGGACCTACCTCACGTAAAGGATCAATTACTATTGCTTCGCCTTTAGAGGCAATATAGTAAGCTCCTTGCGCCAAACAACCCGTATAAATCTGTTCTACTATCATTAGTCTTTAATCTTTTTTTTAAAAAATCTGCTTCAATATTACAAGTATTGCCATGAGCAATACCAACAAACCAAAAGCTTTCTTTAATGTATTTCCATCAATAAATTTGGTCAAGTATATGCCCACAAAGATACCCACAACTGCAAAGCTTGTAACACCCAATAACAGGGTCCAATCAATCTCCAAATCAGTTCGTTGTAAATCACCAGTAAATCCAATGAGACTTTTTGCNGCAATAATTATCAGAGAAGTACCGATTGCTTTTTTCATGGGAAGTTTAGCAAAAATCACAAGCGCAGGAATAATTAAAAAACCACCACCAGCACCAACTAATCCAGTTATAATACCTACCGCTGTTCCTTCCGCCAAAATGACTAAGATGTTCAATTTTGTAGTTGATCNTTTNGTAGCTAGCGTAAATTGCTTGGTNTTTTTAATCATACTTACTGATGCAGCAAACATAACAACGGCAAAAAAAGTCATAATTGCCGCATCCTTGGTTACGTTGTAANAATCAAATAGGGCAATTTCCGCGGGTATGGCGGGAACCAAATAAGCTCTAGTTAGATACACCGCAATAATGGCCGGTAAAGCAAAAGCTANCGCTGTTTTATAATGAACATGGCCTAATGTTGCATTNCTAATTCCCCCTATCAATGCAGTAGTNCCCACAACAAAAAGTGAATATGCTGTGCTTATCTCTGGAGATTCCCCAAATAAATAAACTAATACAGGAACGGTTAAAATTGACCCACCCCCGCCTATGAGACCCAATGAGACACCTATTAACACCGATGCGAGATAACCAACTATTTCCATGATATCCTTCTGTTCATACAAACTTAATCATGTTGAAATACACGGAAGTACTGAGGGCATACTAAAACAAGATAGCTGCCATTTGCTTTTGCAACTCCCGCGCAGCAGCTCCTGCTTTCTGCGCGAAGTCTTCACCACTACTCTGATAAATAATTCCTCTTGTTGAATTGACCAAAACTCCGTAATCCTCATTGGTAGCATTCCTAAGTACAGACTCTAACGACCCCCCCTGAGCCCCAACACCTGGTATCAAGAAAAAAGAATTTGGCGCAGCTTTTCGGACGCGTTCTAAAAATTCGGTTTTAGTCGCCCCTAAAACAAACATTAATTGCTCCGGAGTTGCCCATTTTTGCGCTTTTTTCAGAACACTTTCAAAAAGTGCCTCGCCGTTCTCGTTCTCCATTAATTGAAAATCATAAGCACCAGCATTTGAAGTTAGTGCAAGAAGAATCACCCACTTATCTTCGAAAGCCAAGAACGGCCTTACGCTATCTACTCCCATATAAGGTGCTACTGTAACGCTATCAAAATTCATAGTTTCAAAAAAGGCCTCTGCATACATTTTTGATGTATTACCAATGTCACCGCGTTTGGCATCAGCTATAGTAAATACGTTGGGATACGTGCGGTTCAGATAGTTGATTGTCTTATTAAGTGCGCTCCAGCCTTTATCTCCTAGACTCTCGTAAAACGCAATATTGGGTTTGTAAGCAACACTATATTCAACAGTTGCATCAATAATCGCTTTATTAAACGAAAAGATTGGGTCGGATTCATTGAGCAGATGTTTCGGGATTCTTTTAATATCCGTATCGAGTCCTACACAAAGAACACTTTTTTTCTTTTCGATTTGCGCAATGAGCTCTGCTCTTTTCATCTTAAATAATATCCGTTCCTTCTTTCATTTTCTCTGCGTTCTCTGCCATGTGTAACTCATCAATGAAACGCTGAATTTCGCCACCTACAACATCGTTAAGATTATACGTTGTAAGACCAATCCTATGATCAGTGACTCTTCCTTGAGGATAATTATACGTTCTAATTTTAGCAGACCTATCGCCAGTACTCACCATTGTTTTTCGCTTTGCTGCTTGTTCTGCCTGTTTTTTCTTGAATTCCATATCAAACATACGTGAACGAAGTACCTTCAACGCTTGCTCGTAATTCTTATGCTGTGAGCGCCCATCTTGACATTCTACAACTATTCCTGTAGGCAAGTGCGTAAGTCTAACTGCACTCTCTGTTTTGTTCACATGTTGCCCACCTGCGCCCTGTGCACGATATGTGTCCTTTTTAACATCTTTCATATCCAAATCTACATCTACGTCTTCTGCTTCTGGCAAAACGACAACTGATGCGGCAGAAGTATGAACGCGGCCTTGGCTCTCTGTAGCAGGAACTCGTTGCACACGATGTACCCCGCTCTCATACTTTAATATCCCGTAAACTGACTCGCCAGTGACTTCAAAAGAAACTTCTTTAAAACCACCTGCAGTTCCTTCATTCATGGAAATAACCTCTATTTTCCATCCTTTTCCCTCACAGTATCGTTGATACATACGAAAGAGGTCACCGGCGAAAATAGCACCCTCATCTCCACCAGCTCCCTGTCTTATCTCTACAAGGGCATTTTTATCATCTTCAGGGTCCTTGGGAATAAGAAGGATCTTAATTTCTTCTTCTAATTCTAAAAATGCAGGATCTAGATCATCAAGTTCCATTTTGGCCATATCGCGAAAGTCAGCGTCTTTCTCCTCTCGAAGAACTGTTTTTGCCTCCTCTATCCTGCTGCTTAATTCTAAATATTTTTCTCTAGCATCAACCAAGGGCTTCAGGTTCTTATACTCTCGATTCAGTTTAACGTACCGCTTGCTATCGGAAATTACATCCGGTTGAATAATGAGATCATTGACTTCATTAAAACGCTGAAATACCACATTGAGCTTATCAAGCATTAGCTACCGTATTTAAAAGTTCCGAATTCACTCTCTATGGTTAATTCCTTAGTACTGCTTTGTTCTATGCGACCAATAATCCTCGCGTCTACGCCAAATCCCTTACTGATATGAATAATATCCTCTGCAATCATAGGGTCAACATAAAGCTCCATTCTATGTCCCATATTGAACACCTGATACATTTCCTGCCAGCTGGTGCCACTTTCTTCTTGAATAAGTCTAAAAAGAGGGGGTAACTCAAAGAGATTGTCTTTGACTACATGCCCCTTTTCTAAAAAGTGTAAAATTTTTGTTTGTGCTCCGCCAGAACAGTGCACCATACCATCTATTTGACCGCGGTATTTATCCAGAATCTTCTTCACTATGGGTGCATAAGTNCGCGTTGGACTCAATACTAGTTTACCAGCGTCCAATTCTGTTGCTGTGGAATCCGTTAGAGACTTTGTTCCCGTATATACCAACTGCTCGGGTACAGCAGGGTCGAAACTTTCTGGATATGTATTCTTTAATTCCTTTGAAAACACATCGTGACGGGCACTAGTGAGTCCGTTGGAACCCATTCCACCGTTATATTCGGACTCGTATGTTGCTTTTCCAAAACTTGCCAAACCCACAATTACGTTGCCGTGGTGTATTCTTGAATTATCAATTACATCCGTGCGTTTCATTCGAGCAACCACGGTACTGTCTACAATGATGGTACGAACTAAATCGCCAAGATCTGCGGTTTCACCGCCAGTACTTATGATAGATATACCGTGCTTGCTATACTCCTCTAAAAGCTCTTCTGTCCCTTCTATAATCGCGGCAAGTACATCTCCAGTTATGAGTCCCTTGTTGCGTCCTATGGTCGAACTCAACATAATGTTTTCTGTAGCACCTACACAGAGCAGGTCATCAATATTCATTATTAAGGCATCTTGGGCTATACCTTTCCAAACATTGAGATCACCCGTTTCCTTCCAATACATATAGGCAAGAGCGCTTTTAGTTCCTGCTCCATCTGCNTGCATGACCAGACAATATTGATCATCCCCAGTTAAGTAATCCGGCACGATTTTACAAAANGCTTTAGGGAAGAGCCCTTTATCAATGTTCTTGATAGCATTGTGCACATCTTCTTTTTGTGGACTTACGCCTCTTCCTGTATAGCGATCAGAATTAGTACTCATAGTTGTGCAAAAATAACGAGAAAGCGCGCACGGGTGCCCCGTGCGCGCTTTTCTTTTATTAAGTATTTATCTACTTAGTTTGAATCCAGGAACCGATAATCAACTCCTTATCACTTTTTATACCATTTAGCGTTCTAAGAGTCTTCACGTCAGCGCCCACTTTCTTTGAAATACTGCGTAATTGATCTCCTCTTTGAACTTGATAATGCGTTTCATCAAACTCCTTGTAATCACCGTTGAGTGTAACTTTGATTACCATACCTGGCATAGGTCGTGCACCGCGAAGACCACCATTCAACTTTTTCAATTGAACCACGTTCATTCCATTATCCATGGCAATCTTACCTAAGGAGCGATCCTTTGGACTCAAAGTTATTGTTTGACCAATTGGATTTTCATTTTTCTTTTCAGGAGCCATTGCGCCACCATCGTCTGAAACAATCGTTGCAGAAGGCACATAATCATCAGAAATTACTTTGAAATCAGTGCGTCGATTGATTTGGTTTGCTATTTCCTGACTATCCTTACTTAATCTTTTAATAAATCCTTCGGTGAGTTTATCTCCAGATTTAAATTTATCAGATCCATAACCAGAGTAATCTACGGGAATAATGAAAGACTCACCTTCACCCATCCCAACGGCAGTTAGGCGGTCAGATGCGATTCCTTTTTCAATTAGATAATCCACACAGCTTTGAGCACGAGATTGTGAAAGAATTTTATTCTTCGCGTCGGTATCTCTGTAATCAGTATGTGAGCGAAGACCAATAGTAATATTTGGGTTTCTTTGAAGAATATTATACACCGTATCAAGTGCAACTTTACTTTCATCTCGTAGATCTGATTTAGCAAGATCAAAGAAAATATTTGGAAGAACTATTGGAACTTCTATCGGATCCATTTTCAGTGTTAGATCATATGACTTCACGTATTCTCTTTCTTCTTTTACTCTAGAATAATCGTTCAGTGATAAATTCTCAGTACTAATATCTCCAATGGCATTTAGAAACTTTTTGCGAGACATATTTAGTTTGTACGACATACCTTCTGCAAGTTGTCCTTTTGGAATACTGAATTTTCCGTCTGCATCAGTGGTGATTGTAAAAGAACCGCCTTGTTTATCGCTTACCTCAATGGCAACATCTTTGACGGGTTTACCGTTTTTAGTGCTCACTACCGTTCCGCTTACAATAAATTGCTTAGTCCATTCTGTGATGTACCATATATCATGCTCACCTCGGGTTCCTTTTCTGTTTGAAATAATAAACCCCTTTTCCGTATTGTCTCCAGGTATCCATCGTAGCGCAATATCATCTGCCTCAGAATTAATGGGGCTGAGCATATTTTCTACATCACCAACGGGTAGGCCCATATCATCAAGCTTCACACGATAGCAATCAAAACCTCCCATCCCTGGGCGACCATTAGACGAAAAATAGAGATAACCATCACCGTGTATGTATGGATATAACTCGTCGCCTCGCGTATTTATATTCAAAGAGGTTGGGTTTTTCCATTCTCTTGCTCTCCGGTCGTAGGTGGTCATATAAATATCCTTACCTCCTATACCGTCATTTAGTTCGCCGGCAAAGTATAATGTTTTATCATCCAAACTAAGTGCAGGGTGACCAACAGAAGCGCCACTATCCACAGCAATAACAACCGGTTGCGGATTAGCCCAGTCCTGCCCCACTTTTTTGGTGGAATAAATGGCACAACCCATTTTGACATTTTTAAGCTTAATACATTTTGTGAAGTACAACGTTTTACCGCGAGAATCGAATGTAAGGACACCCTCATGATCTTTAGTATTTATGACTTCACCAATGGATTCTAAATCACCCCAAACTACTTCGTCATTTGCATTGGCTTCCTTTCCTTTTTTACGCTTTCCTTTTTTCTTTTGACCTTCTATGATATAGATATCTGAGAAGCGTTGTCCTGTCCAACCGTCTGGCTTTTTACCAGTGGCGTCATCTCTCATTGAGCTAACCATAAGCGTCAATTCCTCTTTGCCCCTTTTTCCAGCATAGGCAATGGCATAATCCGACTTCTTCGAATTCAAATCTTTTGCGTTATCTAAGGAGAAAAGAGAACCTTTTTCAATCCACTCACTCGCCTGACGACAAGCAGCTATTCCGTTATCTGCGAGTGGATCATTTGGTGCTAATTTTTTGTACGCTTCAAAAGCCGTAATTGCATCTTCATACTCTCCTTGACATTGCAACATTTCAGCATAACCAAGTGCAGCAATGGAACCATATCCCAATTTTTCCGACCTTAGATAATAACTCGCGGCTCTTTTGCATTGGCCGGTAAAACGGTAACATTCGGCTATATTGAACGAAATTCGCTGCTTTTGTTCGCGACTTTTCTCCTTGGAATAGGCCTTTGAATATATATCCAAAGCAATGGTATACTCCTTTGAATCAAAGTATTCGTCAGCTTTCTTGGTAGTTTTATGAATCTCAATTACGACATCTTCAATGTCTGCATCTTGAGCTATTACGGCCATTGGCAGTGCGACAATAGCGGCAATTAATATGAAATATCTGCGTATTTGCATTAGAACTTTATTCTAGTGTTTAAGCGTTCCCAATATAGCCAAAATAAAAAAAGAAACCCCGCCGAAGCGGGGTTTCTAACAACTAAAATTTAACAGAGAATTTCCCTTAGCGTGTGAAGAGCATTTCGCGGAATTTTGGCANCGGCCATTGCTCGTCGTCAATCATCAATTCTAATTTATCACTTTCATAACGAATGACCTCAAAATAAGGCTTCACGTTATCGTAATATGCTATTGCTTTTTCGCGGACATCTTCTGTGGCATTCGCATCTTTGCGCGCTTGCAACATCTGTTCTTTGGAAGATAATATTTTAGAAATACGAGCACTGATATCTTTGATCATTTCTAGCTGCTCTTTTGCAACAGATTCAAACGTTTTTTCATCCATTATATCTTTAAGACGTTGGACATTATCAATTAACGTATTCTGATACTTGATTGCAGTTGGAACGATATGATTTCCTGCTAAATCTCCTAGAACCCTTGACTCTATTTGAATCTTCATGAAGTACGATTCCAATAAAATTTCATGACGTGCTTCCGCCTCGCGTTTAGACATTACACCTAATTCTTCAAACATACCGAGGGTTTGATCACTTACGTAAGCATCTAGAGCACGTGGAGTAGATGGCTCATTATTTAAACCACGCTTAGCCGCTTCTTCTTTCCACGCATCGCCGTATCCATCTCCTTCAAAGCGGATTGCCTTGCTTTCTTTGATATAACGCTTTAAGACACTGAAAATCGCCTCGTCTTTCTTTAAGCCGTCTTTTTCAATCAACAAATCTACATCTGCTTTAAATTCAATAAGTTGCTCTGCCATAGCTGAATTTAATACCGTCATTGGCTGAGCACAGTTGGACGCTGAACCCGCAGCGCGCAGCTCAAATTTATTTCCAGTAAAGGCAAAAGGTGATGTTCTATTACGATCAGTATTGTCTAAAAGGACATCTGGAATTTTACCTACTACATTCAATTTCAGATCGGTCTTTTCCTCCGGAGTCATCTTACCGCCTTCAATATTCTCTAGTTTATCCAATACGGCACTTAATTGCTGGCCAATAAACACAGAAATAATAGCTGGTGGAGCTTCATTGGCTCCCAATCGATGCTCATTACCGGCTGAACCGATTGATGCGCGAATTAAATCATCGTGACGATACACCGCTTTAATGCTATTAACAAAGAATGTTAGGAACATTAAGTTACTCATAGGTGTGGAACCTGGAGCAAGCAGATTAACTCCAGTATTTGTTGCTAAAGACCAGTTATTATGCTTACCTGATCCATTTATGTTCGCAAAAGGCTTTTCATGAAGAAGGACACGAAAATCATGACGACGCGCAACTTTCTCAATCAAATCCATGAATAACGAATTGTGATCTACGGCAACATTTGCCTCCTCAAAAACGGGAGCAAATTCATATTGAGCAGGAGCTACCTCATTGTGACGAGTCTTAACAGGAATACCTAATACACGACTTTCATACTCCAATTCTTTCATGAATTCAATAGCGCGCTCTGGAATTGATCCAAAATAATGATCATCTAATTGCTGGCCTTTAGCAGGTGCATGACCTACTAAGGCGCGGCCTGCCAATGTCAAATCTGGACGAGCAGCAAAATAGGCGGAATCAACTAAGAAGTACTCTTGCTCCCATCCTAAAGTTGCATTAACCTTACTTACATTTTTATCAAAGTATTTACATACGTCCGTTGCAGCTGCGTCTACAGCTTGAAGGGCACGCAACAAAGGTGTTTTATAATCCAACGCTTCGCCTGTGTATGAAACAANTACAGTTGGTATACACAATGTGCTGCCAAAAACAAAAGCAGGCGATGTAGGATCCCATGCCGTATAGCCTCTTGCTTCAAAAGTATTACGAATTCCGCCGTTAGGGAATGAAGACGCATCAGGTTCTTGTTGCACCAGCATGCCCCCGGAGAATTTTTCTATGGCCTCACCATTTCCGGTTGGCTCAAAAAAGGAATCGTGCTTTTCAGCAGTTGCCCCAGTAAGTGGTTGAAACCAATGCGTATAATGAGTTGCGCCCAAATTTAATGCCCAAGCTTTCATACCTGCAGCAACTTGATCCGCTATATTACGGTTAATTTTAGTGCCGTTATCCATGGCATCAGCAACCGCCTTGTAGGCCTCTGAAGTCATGTATTCGCGCATGGNTTTTCTGTTAAATACGCGAGAACCGAAGTACTCTGAAACTCTGGTTGCAGGTGCTTCGAAATGTTGTGGCTTACGCCCAATTGTTTCTTCTAATGCTAGAAATCTTACCGTTGGCATATGGTCAAATATTTATTTTGAGCAAATATACCCCCTAAATTTTAGGGGTGCAACAAAAAATCATTAACCATTCAAGGGTTTTACCCCCTAAAAAACCAAGGTGTATATAAATAAAAGATACAATATCAACAATAACGCCCCCTCAACCCTGTCTAAGCGATCCTTGGTAAACAAGCCCATAATGGGGATTATTAACAATGTAAAAAGTACTGAAGTAGGAAAATCATAGGTAAATAGCGCTTCATCATTCAACGGTATTGGTTTAATTAATGCAGTAAAACCAAGAACGCTAAGAATATTAAAGATATTTGAACCAATGATGTTGCCTATGGCAATATCACTCTCACCTTTTCTTGCGGCGACCAGACTCGCAACCAACTCAGGAACACTAGTACCAAAGGCAACCATGGTAACTGCAACAAAACGCTCGGTCATTCCGAATTGTAGCGCAACATCACTAATGCCTATTACAAAAACCTTAGCTCCAAAGGAAAGCCCCATGGCGCCAATGACTATTAAGGCAACTCCCTTCCATGTTTCCATTTGATATCCATGTATTTCCTCTCCTATTTTTAAGCTTCGCTGTTTACGCGCAGAACGAATTTTTTGAATGTTGTAAAAAATAAGAAGCAAGACCAACAGAAGACCTTGAATTTGATTAATTCCACCAAACCATAAAAACAAAGCTAGCAAGAGGTTGGCCGCTAATAAAAAATACCAATCTCTCTGGTATTCTAATCGTACAGCTTGCATCTTAAACAATAGAGCAGTCACACCCAATATGAGACCTATATTGGCAATGTTAGACCCTATAACATTTCCCAGTGCAATATCACTCTTACCCTTTAAAGCCGCAACCACACTAACCAACAGCTCTGGGGCGCTTGTAGCAAAAGCAACCAAGGTCAATCCAATAACCACCTTTGATACCCGGAGTTTCAACGCTACTCCTACGCTTCCGCGAACAAGAAATTCACCTCCTATTAGCAAGAGCAGAAAACCTCCTATAAGATACAATACAGTCACAGCTTGGTTCCTCTTTTGATAGAGTCTGTGACTTCTTTAAAAGCATCTCTGCCTTCTACTATCGTTTTCTTAACCTCTGTCAATTTTTCATCTTCTGCACTGTCCATAATATCCCTTTTGATATCATTGGTCGCATTGCGTACTTGTTTAATAACCTTTGCTGCTGACCTCGCCATGCTTGGAATCTGGTTTGGACCAAAAAGCAGCAAAAAAATAAGCGCAACGATAATGAACTCGCCACCACTTATATTTAATAAGAGAAAGGTAATTAACATGCTGCAAATTTATATAAAAAGCCCCGTTGCGCAGAGCGCAACGGGGCTTTAGAATAATCTATTTTCTTAAGCCTCTTTCTTTGAAGCGTCAAACATCACCGGTGTAGCGATGAACAAAGAACTGTAAGTACCTACAATTACCCCAACAAGAAGTGCGAACATGAATCCACGAATCACCTCTCCTCCAAATAAGAAAATAACCAATAGCACAAATAAAGTAGTTAAAGACGTATTGAAAGTACGACTCAGCGTTTGGTTTAATGACCTATTAACACTGGCTTGAAAGTTAGTCTTACGGCTTCCTAAATTTTCACGAATACGATCGAATACAACAACCGTATCGTTCAATGAATATCCAATAACGGTAAGTATAGCAGCAATAAAAGCTTGATCTACTTCCAATTGGAACGGCAAAAGACCGTCGAGTATAGAGAATAACCCTAAAACAAAAAGGACGTCATGTAATAAGGCAGCAACAGCACCAAGAGAGAACTGCCATTTACGGAAACGAACTAGAATATATAAGAAAACCACTATTAAGGAGAAGATGATGCTGTAAATAGCACCTGTTTTAATGTCATCCGCAATAGTAGGACCCACTACTCTGGAACCAACTAATCCAATGGCTTCATCAGATTCATCCGTAAAAAAGTTGTCTCTGGAGATTTCCTCTGCAAAGAAATCATTCACTCCAGCATAGAGTTTATTAGTAATATCCTCATCAACTGAGGAGCCCGTTTCATCAATACGATAATTCGTGGTAATTATCACTTGATTTGATTCTCCTAAGGTCTTAACAACGGGGGTATATCTGTTACCTTCCGCGTCTATGAGAACTTCACTTAAAGATTCGGCTACCTCACTAACCTCAACATTCTGATCAAATCTAACTTGGAATGAACGGCCACCAACAAAATCAACACCTAGGTTCAAGCCTTTTGTAAACAAGGATGCTAAACCAATGATAATGACAATGGATGAAAGAATGTACGCTAATCTGCGTTTAGACAGAAAATCAAAATTGATATTCGTATACCAGTGTGCTGTGGTCTTCGTTGAAAATTTGATTTCCTTTTTAGTACTCAAACGACGTTCAAAAACAACGCGCGATATAAATAATGCAGAGAATAAAGAAGTAAGAATACCTATAATTAGAGTTGTTGCAAAACCACGAATTGGGCCTGTACCAAATGAATAAAGAATGATCCCAACTATTAATGTGGTGACATTCGCATCAATGATGGCACTATTCGAGTTTTTATAACCATCTACCAATGCCGCTCTCAAGCCTTTACCCAAACGTAATTCTTCTCTAATTCGTTCAAATATGATNACATTTGCATCAACGGCCATTCCTATGGTCAATACAATCCCAGCCATTCCTGGCAGGGTTAGAACTGCACCAAAGCTATTGAGTATCCCGAAAATAAAGAACATATTTACTAGCAGTGCCAGGTTTGCTACCAATCCAGCTCCACTGTAATAGAAATACATGTATAACAAAACAAATGCAAGAGCAATTGCGAATGAATTAATAGAATCCGCGATAGCTTCTTTACCCAAGGATGGTCCTACAACGTCCGCTTGAATGATTCGAGCAGGTGCATCAAGCTTTCCAGCGCGTAAAATATTCGCTAAATCGGAAGCTTCTTCTGCTGTAAAAGTACCAGAGATTTGTGTTCTTCCTCCAGAAATTTCATTTTGAACTTGCGGATAAGAGTACACATAATTATCTAACACTACGGCGACTGAACGCTTAGGAGTTTGAGCTGCAGCATCTGCTGTTAATCGCTGCCATTTTTGCGCACCAGAGCCATTCATGGCCATGGTCACAATGTTGCGATTATATTCGTCCAAATCTGGCCGAGCATCTACAATGACCCCCCCGTCTAATTCAGGTGTGCCTTCTCTGTTTGTTTTGATTGCTAATAATGTGATAATATCCGAATCTGGCTCCGGTTTATTGCTCCACAAGAACTTTACATTACGAAGTTCCTGATTCATGATTTGTACAATCTCCTGACGCTTCAACATCTCATTTACTCTGGCTGTATCACGAATCAATGCATAACCAACACGAGGTCCTTCCATGGACTGACCTGTTTCGCTAACCATTGGTCTAAATAATTCAAAAAATGGATTGTTATTTGCAAGCGCATCTGTTGAATCCGATTCTGTACCAGTGGAGTCTATTTCAACCGTACCATCAATACTAAACTCATCGAAACTTTCTGTTGGTGTATCAATTACCTTTTCAGCTTCTACAAGATCGCGCATACGCTCATTGACACTTACTAAAAACGGGAGTACCTCAGCACCTTCATACATATTCCAGAACTGAAGCTCCGCCGTACTCTGTAGTAGTTTCTGAACACGCGCTGGGTCTTTAACCCCAGGTAGCTCAACTAAAATCCGACCCGTACCCTCCAGGCGTTGTATATTGGGTTGAACTACACCGAACTGATCTATACGAGCACGTAATACAGTAAACACATTCGAGATTGCCGCCTCAACATCTCTACGAATTTCTGCTTGGACAGCTTCATTTGATGCATTAAAGCCCACCTTATCTGTCATTTCTGGTGTGCCGAATAAACTCGCATCACTCAATAATCTGCCGCCTCCAGTTGCTTCTGAAAGTTTATCAAACTCCTTAAAGAATGTATTTAGATAGTTATCCTGACCTTGACTTTGAGCGATATCTGTGTTTGCAACTGCTTGAACGAACATTGGATCTTGTGCATTAGCAGCAACTCCTTTTAGGACATCTTTTACACTCACCTCTAAAATGACGTTCATTCCGCCTTTTAGATCAAGACCTAAGTTCATTTCTCGCTTCTTCACTTCAGCATAGGTAAAATCCAATAAAGGATATACCTCCTGTGTCATCATGCTGTCAAGGTAAGCTGCCTTTACTTTCGAATCACCCGCAGAGTATTCTTCTGCATCACCTGCTACGCCATTCGCTACCCATGAAAAAGAGAGCTGGTATAGTGAAGCCAACCCTAGAGCTATCGCGAACGCGGTAATTAATCCTTTGTTTTGCATTGTATGGATTATTTCTTTTTTCCGTTAACGCGCAAATATAACTAAGTCATGGTGCCTAACCTAACCATTTTTAAGGTGGTATGAATCTTGATAAGCGTTATCTTTGATAAATGTTGAAAATGCGTCTCAAACATCTTGCTGTTTTATTGGTAATTACGACACAAACCATGGCTCAATCAAATAGGCTGAGTTTTGATTGGAAGTCAGGGCCGCAGGTAATAATCAGCAACGACACCCTGGAACATGCTTTTATGGGAGGCATAGATTTACCTCAGTTTTCGCGAGTTGATTTAAATCTGGATGGGACGGAGGACTTGGTGATTTTTGATAGACAAGGCAGCCGATGGCTAACTTTTCTTGCATTAAATAACCATTGGATTGCCGCACCTAACTACGCTGATAGCCTTCCCGAAGTGGAACATTGGGCTCTTTTCAGAGATTACAATGGTGATGGAAGAAAAGATCTTTTTGCCTTCGTTTTAGGAGGGATTGGTGTTTGGGAAAACAACAGCATTGATTCTATTCAATTCGATTGGGCACTCTCCTCCTCATATTTAACCTCTAATGTTGGCACATCAAGTCCGAATCTCTATAATTTTAGTAGTGACATACCTGCAATTGATGATATAGACGATGACGGTGATTTAGANATATTAACTTTTGGCCAACGCTCTACTATTGAATGGCACGAGGGCCTTACCCCAAATGGGCTTGATTTTGCCATGAATACAACTTGCTGGGGAAGATTTGAAGAAAACTTAGCATCTAACAAACTCTCTTTAGACGCTTGTCAAGGTATTCAGAAAATGGAATTTAACCGGAAGGCTGCTGGTGGTGCGCATGCAGGCTCCACCATATTAACCCTTAATCTTAATGGCGATACACTTACCGATGCTCTCTTGGGAGATGTGAGTTTCACTAATTTAGTAGCAGCCTACAATGGCGGACGCACAGATAGTGCTTTCATTGGGTTTCAAGACACACTTTATCCCACGAGTAAACCAACGAACATTGAATATTTTCCTGCCGCATTTTATGAAGATGTTGATTTTGATGGTATTGAAGATTTGATAGTTGGGCCCAACTTAAACGGATCCATTAATCAAGGTAACTCTTGGGTTTACAAAAACTCTGGGGTATCAGACCAGCCGGTTTTCGCAACGTTAGATAGTTCTTTCCTATCAGATGGTATGATTGATCTTGGCACCACAGCGCGACCAGCATTAGTAGACTTAGATTTTGACGGCGATTATGATTTAGTCGTAGGTGGCAAGGGCACCTACCTAGCACCTGGAACATACAAAAGTTCGTTGTTCCGATTCAACAATACGGGTACAAATACTCAACCTTCATTTGAACTCGTGGATACTGATTTAGCTCTTACTGGATTCAATAACCTAGGGGAAGACCTAAGTCCAACATTTGGCGATCTTGATGGGGACTACGATCCAGATTTACTTATTGGTGCGGTGAACGGTCAAATTTATTTTTACGAAAATACCGGCACAATTATTAATCCCTCTTTTACGTATCGCGGTAGTTTACAAAATATTGATGTGGGCAATCACAGCACACCATCTTTAGGCGATTTAGACGGAGACGGTGACCTAGATCTTATTATAGGAAACGAGGCTGGAACCGTTGCTTATTATGAGCATACTGGTAACTTTCCGGACTTCTTTACGTTAGTTGATGATCAATGGGTTGGCATTGATATGAGTACTAATTTTTCACCGAGCGGCTATTCAGTACCCGCAATTCTTTACGGTAACGATACTACCCTCATTGTTGGTTCGGAAGATCAAGGTGTTGTTCAATTAGATTCGCTGCGCGAAATAATGAATAATTCCACCAACCTAGACTTAGTCTTTGGAAGCGGAACCAACCTATCAACTATGCGCGAAGAAACGCCATTCAGCGGATCAAAGCGGAACGGTCGCATGCAAATTATTTTCTCCAAAGATGAGCTTTTGGCACAAGGCGCAAAATTTGGTCAAATTGGATCTATTGGTTTTGAAATAGGCAATAACAGCAGCCTTTATTTGACTCAAGGCTTTACCATAAGCATGAAACATATTAGCGACACTTCTTTAACTGGATTTCAAAACTCAGGTTTTACGCAGGTATATGAGGGGATACGCGTATTAACTACAGGCTGGAATGACATTCAACTAAATACGCCCATGCAGTGGAACGGGGTTGACCATTTATTAATTGAAGTCTGTTTTTCCAAACATGCCCAAACTGGTGATATACCCGTAAAATATGGCAACACGTTCTTTAATTCCGTGCTTATTGGAGACATCAACGGTTGGAATAACATTACCGCAAATGGTTGTCAAATGCCTTATTTAAGCAAGCATAAAAATCGCCCCAACATACGTTTCAACTTTACTGCTAC
Organism: Flavobacteriales bacterium; assembly: GCA_002707525.1. Taxonomy (GTDB): domain Bacteria; phylum Bacteroidota; class Bacteroidia; order Flavobacteriales; family Schleiferiaceae; genus UBA10364. The sequence goes on along the minus strand of PAND01000017.1, from coordinate 75,409 downwards.
ATTAAGACAAACAGATGTGCATATGATAAGCTCTGGTAATCGGCTACATCCAGCTATTGCAGACTTAAATGCAGACGGCTTCCCTGATATGATTGTAGGAAATATGAGTGGCGGTTTACACTATTTTCAGGGCAAAGCCTTTAATAACATTAAATTAAAAGAAGAAGAATCAATCACTGAATTCCGACTTTCACCAAATCCAAGCCGGGGTACAGTGGTGTTTGAATCCACTGTGAAGGCGACCATTCAACTTTATGATGTTCTAGGCAAAAGAATTGGAAGCTATGATGCCAATGTGATGCATACACTAACGCTTCCTAAGGGAATGTATATAGCAAAGTATATCTCTGTTCAAAATCAGGTAGTAGCGACACAAAAACTCATTATTCAATAGTTTTGAATGCAGTGATAATTTATGATGGCCCTTGCACTCTATGTAACAAGAGCGTCGCTTGGATTTTTAAGCGAGATAAAAACAATCTCTTTTTATTCGGATCTTTAAAAAGCGAGTGGGCAAAAGCTCATCTGCCGGCAGAGCTGCAATCTGAAGACTCTGTTGTCTTTGTTAAGGATAATGAATTTTATATCCGCAGTAAGGCAGTACTTATGATTTTAGAGCTATTACCGCGCTGGAAATGGACGAAGATATTTCAGTATTTACCTTCATGGTTATTGGACGCGGTCTACAAACTGATTGCAAAAACACGTTATAAAATTTTTAGGCAAGAGTTTTGTGCTGTACTTCCTCAAGAACGAATCGTTAAATGACGCAAGAAAAAGCCCCTCGAGCGTGTGACGTTCGAGGGGCCTTTTTATTATCGCCTTACCGCTGTTTATAGATTCTCTTCTAGAGCAGCGTTCATTTTACGAACAGCAGCAGCTGAGGCTTCAAACTTTTCTTTTTCTTCGGTACTAAGATTAAACTCAACAACTTTCTCCCATCCATTGCTTCCTATAATTACCGGTACGCCAATACATATATCATGTTGTCCATACTCACCATTGAGCAATACGGAACAAGGGAACATTTTCTTTTGGTTACGCACAATACTCTCTACCAATTCTGCCCCTGCAGCTCCTGGCGCATACCAGGCAGAAGTCCCTATTAATCCTGTTAAGGTCTTTCCTCCTATCATGGTCTCTGAAACAACGTGTTCCTGTTGATCGGCAGTTAAAAACTGTGTGACAGGCAGACTGTTATAGGTTGCATGATTAATTAAAGGAATCATAGTAGTATCACCATGACCGCCAATTACCTGTCCTTGTAAATCATTCGGGGAACAACCCAGTTGCTCCGACAAGCGGTATTTGAAACGTGCTGAATCCAAAATCCCCCCCATTCCAATGATACGATTTTTAGGCAATCCTGACGTTTTTGAGGTCAAATATGTCATGGTATCCATTGGGTTAGAGATCACCACGATGATGATATCTGGACTATGCTTGATTAAGTTCTCTGTAACCATCTGTACAATCTTGGCGTTTGTACCAATCAACTCTTCACGAGTCATTCCTGGTTTACGCGGAATCCCTGAGGTTATTACCGCTACAGAAGAACCTGCAGTCTTTCTATAATCATTTGTAGAACCAATTACTTTAGCATCAAAACCATTTAAAGTTGCGGTTTGATTCATGTCCATAGCCTTGCCCTCTGCAAAACCTTCTTTGATATCAAGTAACACGATTTCTTCTGCCAATTCGCGTCTTACTATATTTTCAGCAACTGTGGCACCAACGTTACCCGCACCAACAACAGTAATTTTCATAAATCTGTGATTTTAAATTATAAAGCTGCTGCAAATGTACTTCACCAAGGAAAAGGACTGTACCAATTATTCAAAAAGTTTGATTTTGAATTGTACCTTTGAGCCTNAAATTCACCTCAAAATGGTAGCACTAAAACTGATTGGAATCACAGTCATACTTCTTGGTCTGGGTGTAGCAGGCATTGCTATTAAGATTTGGGCAAAAAAAGACGGCGAGTTCGCAGGCACTTGTGCATCTCAAAGCCCGTTCTTGAACAAAGAAGGTGAAACATGTTCATACTGTGGTAAAGATCCTCGCCAATGTGAAACCAAGCTTGAACAAGCTAGTTGATTGAGTATTTTTTCCAACCAGAAGTCTCTTGGACTTCAATTTTTCCAAANTTCGTGCCAACAATAAAGTAACCCTCTACGCTAGAGTACTGTTCTATCATTTCTATAGCTGCGTCCACCCCTTTAATCATACACGCAGTTGCTAAAGCATCCCCCATGGTTGCATTAGGTGCGATAATACTTGCACTCAATAAATTGCTAATGATCGGTTGTCCTGTTTTAGGGTCTATGCTATGTACGACCTTTTGACCATCCTTATTCTCCCAATATTTCCTGTAATTACCGCTTGTAGCTAGTGACATTGTATCCAATTCTACAATAGTTTGAAATTGTCCCAAAGCACGCTCCTCATGGGGTTCCTCAATTCCTATTCGCCACTTGCGTCCCTGGATGTTTGTTCCTTTACATCGGACTTCACCCCCAATCTCAACCATGTAATTATCAACTCCCATATTTTTCAGTTGATTCGCAACAACATCAACAGTATATCCTTGGGCAATAGCGTTGACATCAATTTCATAACCTACGGGTAGTGCGTATTTCTTCAACATGGCGCCAGGACGAGAAGTAATAAGTCTTTGGTATCCCACGTAATTCATGAGACTGTCAACATTCATATTGTCTCTGCGAGACCCTCCGGAAAAACCCCAACCCTTGATTAATGGTGCTATAGTGATATCAAAAGCACCATCAGTTAACTCGCTAAAACGTAATGCTGCCAAAATAACATTACGAAAACTACTGCTTAAGTAAAGTGAATCCCCACGATTCAACTTAGAAATTTCGCTATTCTCTATCCATAGACTCATTTGTTGGTCCATCTCATGTAAAATAGAGTCAATCTCTTTTCGGTAATCCACCCCCTCAGGCACCAAGTAACTTATGCTATAGGTGGAGCCTTGCGCCGGCCCTTGATTTGTCATCTGGACCATTTTAGCAGTATTACCGCAAGAACCTAATAAAGCAAGAAGGATAAATAGTAAAGACTTTTTCATACCGTGAAAATAAAAAGCCGCTCCAAAGGGAGCGGCTTTAAGTATGTGTTTTTTCGATTATCCACCGAAGTCGTCAAAGCTGACATTTTCAGGAGGGACACCAAAATCGTCTACCATCTTCAATACCGCTGCATTCATTAGAGGCGGTCCACAGAAATAGAACTCAATATCTTCCGGTGCATCGTGATGGTTCAAATAATTATCAATAACTGCCTGGTGCACGAATCCAACAAAACCGTCACCATCGTCTTCCATATCTTCCTTGGCATTCCAATNGTCCTCAGGTAATGGCTCTGAAAGAACCAAGTGAAATTTAAAGTTCGGGAATTTCTCTTCTATTTGTCTAAAGTCATCTAAGTAAAAGAGCTCTCTTTTAGAACGCCCTCCATACCAATAACTCACCTTACGACCTGTTTTTAGCGTGTGGAATAAATGGAACAAATGCGAACGCATTGGAGCCATACCTGCACCACCGCCTATGTAAAGCATTTCCGATCCCGTTTCTTTAATAAAGAATTCACCGTAGGGACCCGAAATAGTAACCTTATCACCTGGCTTTTGATCAAAAACAAAAGAAGAACAAACTCCAGGATTAACGTCCATCCATCCACCTTTCTTCCGGTCAAACGGTGGAGTTGCAATACGTATATTTAACATTACAATATTGCCCTCTGCTGGGTGATTAGCCATAGAGTATGCACGGAATAATGGCTCCGGATTGACCATTTTTAAATCCCATAGCTTAAACTTATCCCACTCTTCTTTAAATTCATCCGGCGCCTTACCTAGCTTAGGATGAGAAGTAATATCTATATTTTTGAAATCAATGGTTGTTGAAGGAACGTCAATTTGAATGTATCCTCCTGCTTCAAAGTCTAGTGTTTCGTCTTCTGGAAGCTTAACTACGAATTCTTTGATGAAAGAAGCCACATTGTAGTTACTTACCACCTCACATTCCCACTTCTTGATACCAAATATTTCTTCTGGTACCTTCACGTCCATGTCATTCTTTACCTTAATTTGACAACCCAACCGCCAGTTATCTGCAATTTCTTTACGATTAAAGAAACCCGTTTCGGTAGGCAATATCTCACCACCGCCTTCGGTCACTTGACACTTGCACATTCCGCAAGTTCCTCCACCTCCGCATGCAGACGGCAAGAAGATTTTTTGATTGCTTAAGGTGTTTAATAGAGTCGTACCCGATTCCACTTCAACATTGTCTCCATTAATGTTCAACTTCACTGGGCCACTGGGAGATAAGCGGGCTTTAGCTTGTAAAAGAATGGTCACCAATAGAAGGATGACAAGTACGAATACAACTACCGATGAAAGAACTACTGTGCTAGATAAAAACATAGCTACTGTGCTTATTATAATTTAATACCCATAAAACTCATAAACGCGATACCCATCAAACCTGTGATGATAAAGGTTATCCCAAGACCGCGTAAAGGAGCAGGAACATTTGAATAGCGGATTTTTTCACGAATGGCAGCTATGGCAACTATTGCTAAGAACCATCCTACCCCTGAGCCTATGCCGTACACTACAGCTTCAGCGATAGTCCCAAAAGCGCGCTCTTGCATAAAGAGCGATCCTCCAAGAATAGAACAGTTTACGGCAATTAGTGGCAAAAAGATACCTAAAGCACTGTAAAGTGCGGGAGCAAATTTCTCAACAATCATCTCAATCAATTGTACCATTGATGCTATAACTGCAATGAACATGATAAAGGAAAGAAAACTTAGGTCGATTTCTATAAACTCTTCTCCTAACCAATCTAAAGCTCCTGGCTTCAAAACATAATTTTCGAGGAGCCAATTCACAGGAAGAGTAATAGTCAAAACAAAGGTCACAGCAATGCCCAGACCTACTGCTGTTTTTACCGTCTTTGACACCGCGAGGTATGAACACATACCTAAGAAGTATGCAAAAATCATGTTCTCAATAAAGATTGAGCGAACAAATAAATTGATTAATTCTTGTCCCATATCGGCTTAGTTTTCTTCTACGAGTTTAGTGTTTTTAGCACGCTGAGCCCATATAATGAGACCCACAACGATCAATGCCATTGGTGGAAATAAGAAGAATCCATTATTAGCATAAAAACCACCATTTGTAATATACCAGCTATCAGGTATTATTTGTATCCCATAAAGTGCGCCTGATCCAAGCAATTCACGAAAAAACGCTACAGCGATAAGAATGACGCCGTAACCAATTGAATTACCTATTCCATCTAAGAACGCTTTCCATGGACCATTACCTAAGGCAAAAGCCTCAAAGCGACCCATAATGATACAGTTGGTGATGATCAATCCAACAAAAACAGAAAGTTGCTTACTTACATCGTACGCAAATGCTTTTAAGAATTGATCGACCAAGATTACCAATGACGCAACAACAACTAATTGAACTATGATTCTAATGCGGTTTGGTATAAGATTTCGAATTAGAGAAATGATTACGTTTCCAGCGGCCAATACAAACATTACTGAAAGTGACATTACCACTGCCGGTTCCAATTTTACTGTTATTGCAAGCGCAGAACAGATACCCAATACTTGAACAGTAATTGGATTATTATCATTGAATGGATCAGAGAGTAACTTCTGATTTTTCTTAGAGAACAAAGCCTCTTTTTGTTTTACTTCTGTACTCATGGCTTAGATGTTTTTGAAGTATTTTGCATAAGGTGCAAGGCAATCAACTAGCATATCATTCACCCCATTTGAAGTAATGGTACCGCCTGANATTCCGTCCACAGCGTAGTCACCAGATGAAGTACCCGCTTTAACCACAGAGATTGATTTAAACTCCCCAGCTTCAGATATTTTCTTACCCGGAAATTGATTCGTAAACATTGGAGTAGATATTTCTGCACCAAGACCTGGAGTTTCACTTTTATGATCAAAAGTTGCACCAATNACAGTGTTTCCATCGCTTTCAAGCGCAACAAAACCCCAAACTGGACCCCACAAACCTTTACCTCTCATAGGGACAATATAGTACGTCTGTCCACCCTGGCTAGCAACATATAAAGGTGCCTCACGGTCCATGTTTGATGACTTGATAGCTTTTGCCATGTCTACATTAAACCCAGTCTCACGATCTTCGCTAACGACTGCTCCACCTTTGATTGTTAATACTTGCTTGATCACTTCATCATATGCTGACTTGGCTCCGGCGCGATCCACTTGCACTCCAACAGAAGCCAAAATGCTCTGCATTTTTTCTTGCTTTACGTTACTTTGCTGCTTGCTCTTGAGACCAAGAGAAGCTCCAGATAAAAGCACAGCCACTAGCACCACCATCACTGTGGCGAAAGTATAAGTATATGCGTTACTATTTACGTTCATCGTGTTTAGAATTTAGGCGTTTGCTAGACGCTTTGCGCGACGTTTAATATTTGCTTCTACAACGTAGTGGTCTATTAAAGGCGCCATTACGTTCATGAAAAGAATAGCAAGCATAATACCTTCCGGATATGCTGGGTTAAAAACNCGAATCATGATACCAAAGAATCCCGCTAAGAACCCGTAAATGTATTTACCTGTTTCNGTTTGAGAAGCACTCACTGGGTCAGTTGCCATGAAGACCATTCCAAACATGAAACCACCCAGCATCAATTGATGTAGAGGATTCAATGCCATAAATTCATTCACCGCAAAAGCATTAAAGATCCCCGCCATGACTAAACCTCCTATGAAGAAGCTAAGCATGATTCTCCAAGAACCTACTCCTTTAAATATGAGGAAAAGGCCTCCTAAAAGGATTAATAAGGCCGATGTTTCACCAATAGAACCAGGTATCAACCCTAAAAAGGTGTTCATCAACGAATAGGTCCCCTCAGGTCCAAATTGTGCACGAACCGTTTCCATGGCAGGGTTGCCCATACCTTGACCAACGGTAGTAGCAAGTTCTCCCATTGCTGTAGCGCCGGAGTAACCGTCAACTAGATCTCCACCTGCTGTGTTTATCCAAACTTGATCCCCAGACATCCATGTTGGGTAAGCAAAGAAAGCAAAGGCACGAGCGGTTAGTGCCGGATTTAAAAGATTCATCCCTGTCCCGCCAAATACTTCTTTGCCAATCAATACGGCAAAAATGGTACTTGCAGCAACCATCCACAGTGGAATATCCACAGGCATGATTAGTGGAATTAGCAACCCTGAAACCAAGAATCCTTCATTAACAGGGTGATTGCGTTTCCATGAGAAGAATATTTCCACACCTAATCCAGCAGCATACGTCACTATAATTAGTGGTAACAGCTTGAAGGTGCCGAATAAGAAATTCTCAATTAATGTGCTCTCCATGCCTATTGCACCGTAATGCAGCCGGCCAATGTTCCACATTCCAAATAGGAGAGCAGGAACCATAGCAAAAATTACTGTCACCATGGTGCGCTTTAAATCGATCGCATCGCGAACGTGCGCACCCGAGTGGGCAGTATGATCAGGAACGAAAGCCATCGTCTCCAGTGCGTTATGCAATGGATAGAGGATGTTTCTCTTGCCATCTTTTTCAACAAGCGGTCTAGTCTGGTCGAATATGTTTTGTACAAACTTCATATTATGGCTATTACATCATTTCTTTTCTAAGATCATTCAAACCGTTTCTAACGATTTGCTGCAAGGGTAATTTTGAGGTACATGCAACTTCAGCGAGTGCAAAATCCTCCGGTACTACCTCATAAATACCTAATTGCTCCATTTTTTCAATGTCACCAATCATTATTGCACGTAACAAGTGTTGCGGAAAAATATCCATAGGAATAAATTTATCGTATTCACCCGTTACAACAAACGCACGCTCTTCTCCGTGCATATTCGTNTCTAAGTCGTATTTCCTGTTTGGAAACAACCATCCCCAAAAGGCACGATTTGTGGAAAATTTACCAAATCCCGGTAAAACCCATCCAAAGAATTCCGTTTGATTCCCCTCGGGAATAGCTGTAATTTGAGCTTTTCCAAAAGGAAGAAAACCGTCGGCTTCTATTTGTGTACCTGAAAGCACGTCACCTGCTATAAGTCTGGTATTACTGCTTTCAATGGATGAAGAATTAAACGAAGACAAACTCACACCTTGAAGCATTGTTGCGTATCCATTTTTCATGACTTTGGAACCGGTAATAGCAACTCTGTATTCAGGGCTATATTCACCTTTCAAAACGGCACGTCCAATAACTGGGAGGTCAACCGCATTTACCGTCCAAACCACCTCACCCTTGTTTATTGGTGAAATATGTGCAATTTGAGTACCTACCATGCCCTTAGGATGTTTTCCCGAAAAGGTAACATTGACAACGCTATTGTTGTTTAAACTCGGTAGACCCTCAAGGTCTTCGGCTTGACTCACAAAAACTTTCCCCGTAGTTAATTTACCGAGTGCGTTTAAAGCTGCTGCTATTTCCTCATCTTTTCCATCCAATTGATAAGCTAGATTTCCCGCTAAAGGGCCACTTTGAACTGCATTAACAAATATATCACGCGGTTCTTCAGTCATGCTTGCTAAGACTCCATAAGGTCTGCTAGTTATTAAAGCGCCTATACCTGAATTCGAAAAGAAATCAGCTATTTCTGTGCGGTCAGCTTTATTTAACGCTAAAACACCGTGAGAAGCATATTTGATCTTGCTATCTGCTAAAATGATTACCGCTAAAATTTTACGCTTAGCACCACGCTTGACTTCAGCAATCTCTCCAGAAACTGGTGAGCATATTTTAACTTCAGGACGGTCTTTGTCAAAAAACAAGGTGTCGCCCGCTTTTACTTGGGCACCAGCTTTCACAACCAATTTGGGTGTGATTCCTGGGAAATCAAAGGGACTTACGGCATATGTTGGAGCGCTTACTGCGCCCAAATCCGTCTGTGCTGCTGCACCGACCAACTTCATATCGTAACCTTTGCGAATCTTAAAGGATTGAGACATCGTACGTTTCAGTATGATTTGAGGCTGCGAAATTATAATACACAACTCATAATCCCTATTCATTTGACGACTAATTGTAACTTAGACACCAATAATTCTTAACAATGCAGATAAAAAGGTTTACTTCCCTGATTTTACTTGCAATTTGCACCGTAGTCCAAGGTCAAGTTCTGCGCGATACAGTTGTACACAATTACCTCAAAAGTGTTCAAATTTCTCCAGAAGGAGAACCCTTAGATTTTCCAGCATATGAACTTGGCGCTAGGAAAGGGCTTCAACTAAGCTTTGACGACCTTGCCTATGAGTGGAATAATTATTCTTACCGAATTTTTCATTGTACCAAGAACTGGGAAAAAAGTGATCTGCTTATCAATCAGTACCTCATAGGGTTTAAGGGTAATTATTTGAACAACTTTGCCATTAGTGTTGGCACGTTTGTTCCTTACACGCACTACTCCATTAAATTTCCAAATGAAGAAACTAAACCAAGAGTGAGTGGTAATTACGTTATTGAAATCTTCCAAAATGACGACCCAAATGACCTCATTATCCGACGCAGATTTATTGTCTATGAAAATCTTGTTGTCCCCTCTCTATCCGTTAGTAGAGCTGTGGACTTAGAAAATTTCTCCACGCAACAGCAAGTCAGTGCAAATGTGAACTTAACAGATTACCCCGTACAAGATTATTTCATGGATTTAGATGTAAGCATTTTACAAAATCGTAGATGGAATAATTCTAAAAACAATCTAAAGCCTACGTTCATTAATGATGGCTTACTGAGCTATAATTTCATGGGAAGCGAATCTTTCGATGGTGGAATTGAATTTCATACGTTTGATACAAAACGCCTCAATCAAGTCGGTCTAGGTGTTAAAACTTCCAGATTAGATACATGCTGGGAGGTATACCTTTATGAAAATAAGAATCAATCCATATCCGTGTATAGTTTTCAAAATGACATCAATGGGAGACGATTTTATAATCGTGCGGATGTGGGTAACCCAGATCTCGCCGGCGATTACTGCTGGGTAGAGTTTTATTTTGAAAGCCCAGAGCTGGCTACACCTGCATATGTATATGGACAGCTGAGTGATTGGGAATTACTACCAGAATTCAAATTGGATTACCAAATTGAAAGANGAGCTTACAGCAAAAAAGTGCTCCTTAAACAGGGATATTACAACTACGTGTTTGCTCATTCTGATCAAAAAGGCGGCATAAGTACAGCCCTTACTGAAGGTACTCATTGGCAAACTAGAAACGACTATACGCTAATTATGTACAATCGCAGTATGGGGTTACGATATGATCGCATAATCGGGTACTTTAAACCATCACAAGCACTTTAAAAATGAGGAAACTAATCACCTTTTGCGCATTCATTCTCACACTTAACTCCTTTGGATGGGGACTTACTGGGCATAGAATCGTTGGTCATATTGCCATGGAGCATTTAAATCCCGAAGTAAAACAACACATACTTAATACTCTGAAAGGAGAAGATCTCGCAATGGTTTCCAATTGGATGGATTTTATTAAAAGTGAATCAGCGTACGATAGTCTTAANCCTTACCATTATTGCACTATAGTTGATGTTGAGGCAATCAAAACGCATGAGCATCCCAAGCAGGGAGACGTATGGATGGCCATAGATAGATTTTTACAAGAGATTGAGAACGAAAAATATAGTGTGACTGAGGGATTTGCTTTACGTGCGCTTGCGCACCTCATTGGAGACGCACATCAACCCTTACATTGCGGCAATGGCACGGACATGGGCGGCAATCAAGTTAAGGTAAATTTTTTCAAGGAAAGTTCAAATCTGCATCGCGTTTGGGATAGCGGGATGATTGATTATTGGAAAATGAGCTACACAGAATATTCTGAGTGGATCATGTCTACCGTTCAAGAAGAACAGTTGAAGCAATGGGAGAATTCGAATACTGAAGATTGGATTAGAGAAAGTGTGATTTCACGCGAACAATGTTATGAAACCATGGGGAATCCGGACAAAATGGGCTACCGTTACATTTATGAAAATAAAGACCTTTTGCACAAAAGGTTAGCTCAGGCAGGAGTGCGCCTAGCTGATGCACTAAATAAGGCTTACGCTTCAAGATAAATTCAAATTAGCCTTCCAGCGCTACAAGCTCAAGCAGATTCAAAATAACATCAGTAGCACTTTCCATGTCTTGTAAGGAAACAAATTCATAGGGACTGTGAAACGCGTGTTCCCCTGCGAAAATATTGGGACACGGCAAGCCCATAAAACTCAATTTGGAACCGTCTGTACCGCCTCTAATTTTNTTCTTTCTTACGGGTAAATCCGCTGCAGCAATTGCCTTTTCTGCAAACTCTACTACATGCGGGTACCTACCCAAAACCTCTTTCATATTTCGGTATTGTTCGTGAATGATGACCTCATAGGAGGTTCGCTTAATAGCCTTACTCGCTTGTTTAGCCAAGGATTCCAGCAAAGCGGCATAAGGCTTCAAATCATCCGTATCAAAGGAGCGCAGAATCATAGTTATTCGAACCTCTTCTACCCCCCCACTGATCTCATAAGGGTGTACAAATCCTGCTTCACCCTTTGTTGATTCAGGCGCCCATTCGGACCTTGGAAGGGAGGCTAAAAAAACACCTGCAGCCTTCATCGCATTCGCCATTTTTTTATGAGCATACCCGGGATGCGTATTAGCTCCTTTAAAAACTATGGTTGCACCATCTGCAGAAAAGGTTTCGTCCTCCAACGAACCCTTGGTTGCACCGTCCATGGTATACCCAAAATCCGCGTCCAACTTCTTCAAATCCACATGATCTGCTCCGCGGCCAATTTCCTCATCTGGAGTAAATAGTATTTTCATTGTTGTATGCGGACGGTCTGATTGCATCAATTGTTCAGCTGCGGTCATAATCTCTGCGACCCCAGCCTTGTTATCTGCGCCAAGAAGGGTGCTGCCGTCTGAGGTAATGATTGTATGCCCTTTCATTTCTTTGAGAGGACCAAAATCTTTTGGAGTCAATACGACCCCTCCCTTTGGCAGATGAATTTCACCCCCGTCATAGTCGCTGTGCAGCAACGGACGTACACCTGCACCGCTATATTCTGGGGAGGTATCCATGTGAGCACAGAAACAAACCGATGGTCTATCCTCATGTCCTGCACTAGCGGGAACTGTTGCATAGACATAGCCTTTGCTGTCCATATGCGCATCCTTGATCCCCAGCCCTTGCAATTGATCAACCAATACCTTCCCTAAATCCTTCTGCTTGTTCGTTGAAGGAACGGTTGAACTATTGGCATCACTTTGCGTATCAATTTGAACATATTGCTGAAATCGTTCAAGTAATGTGGGGTACTTCATAAGGCCTGTAGGTTTTATTGGGACTATTATTTATGCAACGAAGAGGGTAGGAAAACAGTTCGCAAGACTGTTTCAATTAATAAGCGAAAGTCCAAAAGTAAGGACCAGTTTTCGATGTAATAGATATCGGCTCGGATGCGTGCTTCTAATAACTGATTATCCGCTGCTGCGGCTCCTCCGCGTAAACCTCTGGTTTGTGCCAAACCAGTGAGCCCAGGCTTTGCCCAATGCCTAATTTTATATTGCCTAATTTTTGAAGCGTAATTGAATCCATCTCCTTCAGTATGTGGACGCGGTCCAACTATTGACATCTGACCGGACAAAACATTAAATAATTGGGGTAATTCATCTATTCCGAGTTTTCTCATCCATTGTTGCAGCGCATTAGAAGTTCCTTTTGAATTGATCGTACGGAACTTAAGCACGGTAAATTTTCTACCTTCTAAACCCTCCCTACGCTGAGTAAAAAAGGGCATTCCTGCGCCACTTAGTACGAGCATAAGCGCAAATAAAGGTAGCATCCAAGAAAGTCCAAAACCTATTAATATAAAGGTGAGAAACAAATCAAACAGTCGTTTGATTACTTTATTGAACCAATTGGATAGCGGATCTTTTCGTTCAGAAAACATTGGGAATCCTTCTAAAGATTCTAAAAAGAGTTGTCCCACATAATTCGAGCCCATATCTGGTAGATATCGAAATCTTATTCCCTGCTTTAAAGCATATTCCCGGGCTACTTCATATTCACTAGTACTTGGTGCCCATGCACAAATCAACTCCTGAGCGTTCGCTATATCATGCTGCTGCAATGCCTCAACTTCCAACGTACTTTGATGTTGTAATCCCAAATCTGGTCTACGATTGACTAAATCAATGAGCGATTGGGCTGTGCTATGATTACCCACAAGAATAAACGTACGCTGCCATCTACCTCTAGCCATTTGTTGACGAAGGAATTGGACAAAAACCAAACGATAAATTATTGCAGAGCCATACAATAAACCAAAATANGTTCCTAAAAAAAATCGACTGTAGTAATACCCCTTTAATCCCACCACAATGATGGATAGAATTGCGAATTGTGCAAGTGCGCCTCTTAAAACATTCGCCAAAACATTCCGCTGCTCAAGTCCACTCCTGTAGGCAAAGGTGCCCGCCCACCTTCCTGTGGCATACCAGCTCACAATAGTTAGTACAAATAGCTGCAGGTAGTAGTTATAATATTCCGGATTGGAAATCCGTAAATCAGCAAAACGCCAATAGCTGACCACTACAAACAAGGTGATGATTAGCACACCATCAATTATAAGTGTGCCCAAACGAAATATCTGTGAACTCTGATTTTGCATTTTTCTTCGGCCAAAAGATACTTACTTTTGCGAGGATGAGCACTACGAACACCCCCATAGTCTATGCAGAAGGAATTGGTCCGGATAGAGCAGCGTTACTAGCGGAAGAATTAGGGATTCGAACCACAGGACAGTTACTTGAGCATTATCCTTTTCGATATGTGGATAAAACACAATTTCACAACGTATCTCAGCTAACCTCCGCTTCCATTGAAGTGCAGATTAAGGGGGAAATCACTAAACTTGAAGAAGTAGGACCACCAAGACAAAAACGACTAGTGGCCACGTTGACTGACGGTACAGGTTTTATTGAACTGGTCTGGTTTAAAGGCGCCAAATGGATCCAACGCTCGTTAAAGCTCCATACTCCACTAGTGGCATATGGAAAAATAAATTCCTTTAAAGGCAAAAAAAGTATCCCACATCCTGAAATATCCGCCCCCTCCTTACCCAATGAATTACAATCTGCTTTAGAACCCGTTTATTCGACCACAGATAAACTCACTAAAAAGGGACTGCACTCCAAAGGCATGAGCAAGGTTATTAGGTCCGTTTTAAAAAAGGAACTTGATCAAATTACTGATCCTTTTACAGAAGATTTTGCCAAGCAGCATCGNATTATCTCCAAAAAACAAGCTCTCTATTGGATACATTTCCCTTCCTCAAATGATCATCTAGAGGCCGCACGTATACGTATAAAATTTGAAGAGTTCTTTTTTCTACAGCTCACACAAATTCGAAATAAAATTCGCAATAAGGACGCCATTAAGGGCTATCAGTTTGGGGAGGTTGGCAAGACCTTTTTGGACTTCTATAACAATCACTTGCCATTTCAACTGACCAATGCTCAGAAAAGGGTGGTCAAAGAAATACGCTTTGATTTAGGAACGGGAGCACAAATGAATCGCCTTGTCCAAGGCGATGTGGGTTCAGGAAAAACAATTGTTGCTCTATTAGCTATGTTATTGGCAATTGATAATGGATTTCAAGCCACCCTTATGGCTCCTACGGAAATTTTGGCTACCCAACACTTTGAAGGATTGAACGAATTATGTAGACCTGCAGGAATATGTATTGAATTACTGACTGGATCCACAAAAAGTGCCCAGCGTGCCTCCATTCATCAACGTCTGCTGAGCGGTGAACTGCACATTTTAATTGGGACGCATGCGTTAATTGAACCAACCGTCAAATTCGCAAATCTGGGACTTGCCATAATTGACGAACAACACCGATTTGGTGTTGCCCAACGTGCAAAACTATGGAAAAAGAATGAGCACCCTCCGCATATGCTCGTCATGACGGCAACACCAATTCCAAGAACATTAGCTTTAAGCCTTTATGGAGATCTTGACATTAGCATAATTAACGAATTACCTCCGGGGCGCAAACCTATTTCTACGCAGCACCTGTTTGAAAAAAACAGATTGAAGCTCAATGGATTCATGCAGCGAGAAATTGCCACAGGGCACCAAGTATATGTGGTTTTCCCTCTAATTGAGGAAAGTGAAACCTTAGATTTAAAAAACCTTGAAGTAGGCTACGAACAATTGCTTCGTGACTTTCCTCGTCCAAAATATCAAATTGCTGTGGTTCATGGACGAATGAAACCCGAAGATAAAGAGGCCGAAATGAAGAGATTCGCTTCAGGTAAAGCACACATTTTAGTCGCAACCACAGTAATTGAAGTAGGAGTTAACGTGCCAAATGCATCCGTGATGATTGTTGAAAATGCGGAACGTTTTGGACTCAGCCAACTTCATCAGCTCAGAGGCAGGGTGGGTCGTGGAAGCCAAGAGAGCCATTGCATCCTTGTAAGTTCCTTTAAACTCAGTAAAGATGCTAAAACGAGGCTTCAAACTATGGTTCGTACCCAGGACGGTTTTGAAATTGCCGAAGTTGATATGAAACTTCGTGGACCGGGTGATATTATGGGAACTCGACAGAGCGGTCAGTTGCAATTTAAGTTGGCGTCTTTAACTCAAGATGGTCCTATTTTAATTTGGGCGCGTGAAGTAGTTGAGAAATTATTAGCGATTGATTCGCAACTAAATGACCAGAATCACGTTTCTATTAAAAAGCACTGGAAGTCTATGTATAAGGATAAATGGGGATGGAATAGGATTTCATAATATGGTAAGAATTCTTAGACGATATATGAAATTACAGCATTTAATAATGCAGCGGAGTGGAGGCTACACCTTCATTAAGGCAAATGTGATGAAGTTATTTTTGTCGATTACAATCATCCTACTCTCCTTCTATCTCTTTGATACTTACATTTTAGATATTGACGCGGCAGTAGCTTGGGCAACAGGGATGCTTTCCCCTTCAGGTTTGATTAGTCTCTTTTTCTTCTCGGAAATTAGTATNGGTTTTATCACACCTGAACTCCTCATAGTTTGGGCAGATGAAACAGCAAGTCCTATTTGGACACTCACTCTGCTCGCGTGCTTGAGTTATATTGCCGGTATTCTCGGGTATTTTTTAGGTCAATTTTGGCGTACTCGAACCTTTGTGCGAAATTTTATGCTGGAGCGTTANCAAGAGACATTTTTACAACTGAATCGTTTTGGAGGCTTACTCATTATTTTAGCTGCTTTAACACCATTACCTTATCCCATTGTAAGTCAACTAAGTGGAATCAACAACTATCCCTTCCACAAATTTGTACTCCTCACCCTTGTGCGTTTTCTGCGATTTGCAATCTATGGGGCTCTTCTATATAAGTTGTTTTAAGCCCCATTTTAAGCCTTTTTATTCTCTACCATTAGTGTAACTTTGACGACTATTGAACATTCTTATCGATGAATATTTCTTACCGTTGGTTAAAGCGTTTTTTAGCAGTTGACTTAAATCCAAAATATGTTGATGAATTGTTGACTGACACTGGCCTTGAAGTTGAGGGCCTCACTGAAATTGAGAGTATCAAAGGTGGTTTGCGCGGTGTAGTCGTTGGTGAGGTTTTAAGCTGTGTTCAGCACCCCAATGCCGATCGTTTAAAGATCACCAAAGTGGACATTGGTGGGGAACAACCTTTACAAATAGTGTGCGGTGCTCCCAATGTAGCTGTTGGTCAAAAAGTCCCCGTTGCTACCGTTGGAACAAAACTTTACCCAGATGGTCAGGAGGTAAAAATCAAAAAAGGTAAGATTCGAGGAGAAATAAGCCAAGGGATGATTTGTGCCAAAGACGAACTAGGACTCGGTGCAGACCATGATGGGATTATGATATTAAACGAATCCTATATACCCGGTACACCCTGCGCAGATGTACTAAACGTTGAAAATGATGTTGTCTTTGAAATTGGCTTGACTCCAAATAGAACAGATGCTATGGGGCACATTGGTGTTGCACGAGATTTACGAGCCGCACTTTTAGCCAAAGGCGAACCTGCGCCCGAATTAGTTATTCCAAAAGGCATTATAAAAACCGAAGCAAAGAATTCCGTCATACTAAACGTAGAAAGTGAAGCATGTCCTTCCTACTATGGAACGTATTTTACCAACGTATTGGTTTCGGAAAGTCCAGATTGGCTCAAAAACAGTCTGAAAGCCGTTGGATTGACTCCAAAGAACAATGTAGTAGATATTACCAACTATGTCCTGCACACATTTGGACATCCCCTTCACGCATTTGATGCCTCAAAAATTAATGGTGGGTCACTCGTAATTCGTCAGGCTACTCAAGGGGAAAGCATTACAACCCTTGATGATGTAAAAAGAACATTAGATACCGCGGACCTCATCATAGCGGACCAACACAACCCATTGTGTATTGCGGGTGTATTAGGTGGATCAAATAGCGGTGTTGGCTATGAAACTACGGATGTGTATTTAGAAGGCGCCTATTTTGACGCTATTAGTGTTCGAAAAACTGCCAAACGTCATGGTGTGAATACGGATGCCAGCTATCGTTATGAACGAGGCGTAGACCCGAACACTACCTACCAAGCACACGTCTATGCCGCACAACTTATTTGTGAATTAACCGGTGCTACAGCAAGTCCAGTCGATCACAAAGGGACTAAAGATTTCCCTAGAGTTGAAATTAATTTCAGTTTTGAAAAAGTTTGTCAGCTTATCGGGGTTTCAATGAGTATTGAAAGGGCCTCTGATATTTTAAAATGGCTCGATTTTGAAATCATAGCATTAAATGGTGACCAATGGACGGTGAAAGTACCAACCTATAGAGTAGACGTTACGCGGGACGTTGACATAGCCGAAGAACTTTTGAGAATTTACGGATTCAATAATATTGATGTACCATCGGGTATGCGTATTAGTATTGCAAAGCATGACGCTCGTGCGACCAGGTTGGAAAAATCCATTCTAGACCAAATTACAGGTAATGGCTTCTTCGAAATCATGAACAACAGCCTTTCCAAAAGTTCAGACTACGAGGTACTTCAAGAAGAGGCTGTTAATACGCTCATAGAGATGCTGAATCCATTAAGTCAAGATTTGAATATTATGCGCAACAACCTTCTTTTCGGAGGACTGGAAGCGATTAGTTTCAATCAAAAACGTCAACAATCTAATCTCAAATTCTTTGAAAGAGGCAAGACGTACGGTAAAGGTAAAAATGGTTATTTCGAAAATTCTGTATTAGACCTGTTCTGTTCGGGAAATTCCAACACAAATCATTGGAATAACGCTCCAANTCCNAATGATTTTTTTTATTTGAAAGGTCTTACTGAAGCCCTATTTGATAGACTTGGATTAAACGTTTCAATGATACCCAAGGAACATATTCTTTACAGTGAATATTTGAGCTTAAAAGTAGGAAAAACCACCGTAGGTTACATGGGCACTGTGCATCCTAAAGTTCAGCAACATTTTGACATTAAAAACACTGTCTTCCATAGTTCTATGCTTTGGGATGAAATTACAGCACTTACTATACATTCTAGTGCGCAATCCTTCGAATCACTGGCTAAATTTCCTTCTATTCGACGGGATTTAGCGTTGCTAGTTGATAGCACCACAACCTATGCTGAGATGGCGGAAGTAATATATCAAACGGAGCGTAAAATTCTCAATGATGTTTTTCTATTTGATGTTTACGAAGGCAATAAACTACCAAAGGGTAAGAAAAGCTATGCAATAGGACTAACATTCCAGGACCCTCAAAGAACTTTACATGATAAAGCTGTGGATAAAACTATAGATAGAATGGTGCATGAGCTTCACGAACGATTTGGGGCAAAACTGCGATAATCATTTATGTTAAAGGTAGCTTGGGACCCTATTTATCATCACCCTCTTGCTGAGAACCATCGCTTCCCGATGGCCAAATATTCTTTGTTACCAGAGCAACTTATTCACGAAGGCACATTAACCGAGGAAGCATTTTTTGGACCAGATATGCTTACCGAAGAGCAAATTATACGCACACATTCTCCTGACTATTGGAATAATCTAAATATGCTCACGTTAGACGGGAAAGCACAGCGAAAAATTGGTTTTCCACTGAGTAAACAACTTATAGATAGAGAACGTACTATTTGCAAAGGCACCATTGAGACTACCGAATTTGCACTTCAAAATGGATGTTCAATGAATATTGCTGGCGGTACACATCATGCTTTTTATGATCGGGGAGAAGGCTTTTGCATCCTTAATGATATTGTTATTGGAGCACATCACCTCTTAGATTTTCATGGTATTACAAAAATATTAGTCGTTGATTTAGACGTACATCAAGGCAATGGTACCGCAGCCCTAACTCAAAAGGATGATCGAATTTTCACCTTTAGTATGCACGGAGCTAAAAACTATCCTTACCATAAGGAACAGAGTAACTTAGATGTACCGTTACCTGATTTCGTTAATGACAAGGAGTATCTGCGAATATTGGATAACCATATCAATGCGCTCTTTAGCAAATTAGAGCCCGAATTCGTTTTTTATCAAAGCGGCGTAGACGTCATCAAAGGTGATAAACTTGGACGTATGAACTTATCTATTGATGGGTGTAAAAGACGTGATCAAATGGTATTTGAATTATGTCACAAAAATGAGATTCCCGTTGCTGTTAGTATGGGAGGCGGCTACAGCCCTCATATAAGACATATCATAGAAGCACATGCCAATACGTTTAGATTGGCAGCACATTTTTATTCTTGAAAAATAAATTACAGAATCAAAATAGGAACATATTCGTGCAGTAAATTTATTTCAATAATTNTTAACTATGCGTACATTCCTAACGGTACTACTTTTTATTATCTCCTGCGCACATTTAACAGCGCAGAGAAACCTTCGCTTAAATTCAAATAAGCAGATTTCATTATACGGAGCTCTAGGCGCTGGCAATCAAAGTTTGGGACTATCCGTACCGCTGGGCAAATCAAATTGGAACTTACAAGCTCACNGAAACTCTNACNTAATTGGCCTGGCCCAAAGTTCGTGTCCAGCTAATTATTTTCTTGGAGGAANTAGNACTGTTTCAATTAGACCAAAATTAAGCGTAAGTATCGGAGCAGGAATTCATTCAACTTTTAATTTTGATGAATTATNTTTTAGTTTATCGCCTTTNTCTCGGGTAAATTATCAAATNCTTCCGTGGCTTTCNNTAGGCGGGTCATATACTCAGTTGATAAATCAATGTGAATCCTTAGAAGGCACGCCAAGCCAACTTTTTCAATTCTCTACCCTTGTTGATTTAAAATGGCACAGAAAATATAAGGGGATTACGACGCTTAGGTCTAAAAACCCCATATATATAAACGCATTTGTTTCTTCAGGTATCAATTTTACTTCTGCAGGAATAGAATTATCCAAATCTAGAAAGAGTCACTTTGCACTAAGAGGTCAATTATTCACTAAATACGGGGGACTCTTTCCTACTGATTTATCTTTTGCTGATATCCAATGGCTTGGTATGGTATGCAAATACCATTTGGACGAAATCACCTTGAAAGCTGGAGGTGGATTGACGACTAATGTTTTTTCAAGTAATTTACGATCTACATTCTCACCATATTTTTTAGCGAGTGTCCAGCAAAAACTAATTCCCAAAACCTATTTGGTACTCGAATTATGGCAACCGACATTCAACTATTTCAGTCCAAGCAGAGCACCTTTTTTCCAAGTTGGTTTGTCTATAGAACTAAATTAAAAGTGTATAACTGAGGGTAATTAACAACAAGAATAAGTGTGTTAAGACGTTAAAGAACCTACCACGCTAACCTCTTCTAAATGAAACTCAAAATCATTCTAGCACTCCTATGCGCTTTTGTAAACGTCAACGCGCAACGCTACCAACAAATGTTTCCCAATCGGGATAATTATTTTAGCATAGGAGCAGGCTATCCTTATATTGGAATCGAGCTGAGACATGAATTAATTCCTAGCTTTTTTCTTGAAGGTCAGGCTTTTACGGATGGTGGTGCACTTTGGAAGGAAGATAAATACAACGATTGGAGATGTATTACCTTTTTGAAGGTATTCAAACTTTCCTCTTTACATTCTGAAATTAGATTGGGTGGTGGTTTAGCTCAGAGCGAGGAACCCCCTTTTAATGGTCAGAGCATACATATTAAAACCGCCTTGCATATTGCCTGCTCATATCACATTAAGAGAACATTTTTTTTGAGTTGGAGCGCTACCTATCCATTCCGTGATTTAACCAACATGTATCCCGGCCTTCTATATAGTATTGCGTACCGTTTCAAAAGCTATTCTAGAGAGATTGGATTGTATTGACCCCTTTAATCTGAACTCATTAAAATTCTTCTGGCCCTTATTTTGATAACAGATTACCTAATGAATGGTCATAGATGTATTTGAAATCGTCCACCACGCCCCAATCCTCGTCATCAATACGGATACTACCCTTAGTGACATGACCCAACAAGTCGAATGCGCAACCATTGAGCATCATTAAATCTATAAACGCGTCTTTTTGTTCCTCACTAACCGATACAATTATTCTTGAAGCAGCCTCTCCAAAAAGCACGGCATCTTTGCGGAATTCGGCAGGAAGGGTGATATCAAAACCAAGGTTCTGGACCATGGCCTTTTCTAAAAGGCCTACAAAGAGTCCACCTTCACTCAAATCATGAGCAGATTTTATGACAGCTTTACGAATTAACATCTGTACCTGCTTTTGATTCGCAAATTCTTCTTCTAGATCAAAGTGAGGAGTGGAGCTATTCTCTACCTCGTGAATCTTAACTAGATATTGTGAGGAAGAAATATCATCATGATTACTGCCTATCATAAAAATCAAATCGCCTTTATCCTTAAAACTAAGCGTGGTAATAAGGTTTTTATTTTCCACAACTCCAATCATACCTATGGTAGGAGTTGGGAATACAGGCTCCACAGAATCCCCTATTTGAGTTTGATTATAGAAACTAACATTCCCTCCTGTAACGGGTGTCTCGAATTTCTCGCAGGCCGCACTCATTCCTTTTATTGAACCTACAAACTGCCAATACACCTCAGGATTGTAAGGATTCCCAAAGTTAAGACAATTGGTTACTGCCGAAGGTATTCCTCCAGAACATGTTATATTTCTTGCTGCTTCACTCACAGCCATTGCACAACCAATCTCAGGATCTGCATGGACGAATCGTGAATTACAATCTACACTCATCGCTAAAGCTTTATCAGTCCCCTTAATATTGACTACCCCCGCATCAGTGGGTGCATTCGTACTTATGTTTCGAGTACCTACCATACTGTCGTATTGCTCATAAATAAAGCGTTTTGAAGCAATATTTGGCAAGGCTACTATTTTCTGAGCGACCGCAAGTAAGTCCTTTGGTTCCTTGATGGATTGGATATTGAATTCTTTAAACTCCTTGTAATATGCAGGTTCTGACCATTCCCGGTGATATACCGGAGCATCACCTCCTAATACTGCACTATATGCGGGAATGCTGCCCACAAGCTCTTGTCCCCAGAAATAATTTACGGTTCCGCCGGCTGTAACAATACCGATTTCTTCGCATTCCAAATCCCATTTATCAAATATATCCAGAACCTTTTGTTCCTTTCCTTTCTCAACTACAACGAGCATACGTTCTTGAGATTCAGAAAGGAGAATTTCCCAAGCGTGCATGTTTTGTCTTAGAGGTACTTTATCCAACCAGATATCCATACCATGCTCACCTGCTGCAGACATTTCACAAGAAGAACAAGTGATTCCTGCAGCGCCCATATCTTGCATTCCTACTACTGCATCTGTTTCAGCTAATTCCATTGTGGCCTCTAACAGTAATTTCTCTTGAAATGGATCACCGACCTGAACAGACGGTATATCCTCTGCACTATCTTCGTCCAAATCCT
Organism: Flavobacteriales bacterium; assembly: GCA_002707525.1. Lineage (GTDB taxonomy): Bacteria > Bacteroidota > Bacteroidia > Flavobacteriales > Schleiferiaceae > UBA10364. Next base: position 52,365 of record PAND01000017.1, on the reverse strand, counting down.
TTGAAGCAAATGAGGCTCCGTGAATTCCATCTTTTCCAGTGGCGGAACCTACTATAAAAACAGGATTTCCTACTCCACTTGAAGTTGCAGATATCTGCTTTCCCACCTCCACTATACCAGCAGAAAATGCGTTTACCAATGGATTTTGGTGGTAGCATTCGTCAAAATACACCTCTCCCCCAACCATCGGTATTCCAAAACTGTTACCGTAATCTCCAATACCCTTGCTCACTCCTTTGACCAGCCACTTTGTTCGTTCCTTTGTTGGATCTCCAAAGCGTAATGAATTCAATTGAGCAATAGGTCTTGCACCCATTGTAAAGATATCGCGGTTTATACCGCCTACTCCTGTAGCAGCTCCTTGATATGGTTCAACTGCTGAAGGATGATTATGGCTTTCAATTTTGAAGGCGCAGGCCAAGCCGTCACCAATATCCACCAATCCGGCATTCTCCTCACCAGCTTCTACTAGCATATGCGGGCCTTTCTTAGGCAATTTCTTTAACCAAACAATAGAATTCTTATACGAACAATGCTCGCTCCACATAACGCCATAAACTGAGAGCTCAAGATAGTTTGGTGTGCGTCCCAATATCTCCTTGATTTTATCAAACTCTTCTGGAAGGAGGCCCATTTCTTTGGCCTGATTCAAAGTGGCAACCGATGTGCTGTTCATATTGCAAAGATTTTGTGCAAATTTACATATTCTAATAGCAACACATTTGAATCAAATGCGCAATCTTTCTCACACTTTAATCCGTTTTTTTGTTTATAACCTGCTGCTGGTCACTCTTAGCAGCTGCATGCCAACTCCTACCTACGATGTAGTATTCTATGATATGAAGACACCAAGTAGTGAGGGCGATGGGCCTAGACAATGGATTGGAATTAAGGATGGAATTATAGCAAGTTTGGGAACTCTTTATACAGATGATAAGCCACCCTCTGCTAACGAAGTTATTGATCTCTCCGGAACGTTTTTATACCCTGGATTAATAGATGCTCATGGTCATTTATTTGGTTATGCAGAAATGCTCAATATGGTGAACCTTTTTGGCGCTGAAAGCAAAGAGGAGTGCATTGAGCGAATTGCGAGATTTATTCAAAAAAACCCTTCAATCCATTGGATTATAGGAAGAGGCTGGGACCAAAACGACTGGCCGAGTAAAGAATTTCCCTCTGTAGAAGACTTGAACCAATTTGAGGGTGTCAAAATTTATTTGACACGCGTAGACGGTCATGCTGCTTGGGTTAATCATGAGGTCATGGAAGCCTTCGATATACCTATTGAACTAAAAATGGTAGGAGGATCTGTACTGAATGGAATACTGATAGATAATGCCGAATCTTTAGTCGACTTACCCGAACGTTCCGCTACATTCTGGAGGAAATCACTCCTTCGCGCGCAGGACAGCTTGGTCAAATATGGAATAACAGCTATGACAGATGCGGGTTTATCCACCAAAAACATCTTGATACTTGATTCATTGCAAGAAGAAGGAAAGTTTAACATATTCGTTAATGCAATGATTGCTCATACTGAAAGTGACTTACAATACTTTGAAGAACACGGACCCATAGTTAAAAACCTACTCCGAGTTCAAAGTGTAAAAGCGTATCTAGACGGAGCCCTTGGTTCAAGAGGAGCGTTATTAAGAGCTCCCTATCATGACCTCCCAGAGCACTATGGACTGCCACTTCTTGCTCCGGAGGAACTAGATAACCTGCGGGATAGATGCCTGAAAAACAACTGGCAACTTTGTGTTCATGCTATTGGAGACAGCGCGCACCGCATTTTATTAAAAAGCTTCTATACATTGGATACAACAAGTGATTTACGGTTCCGAGTGGAGCATGCACAAATCATGACTCCTGAGGACAGCGTCTATTATTCCCATCCAAATATTGTAGCATCTATTCAACCTACTCATGCCACTAGTGACATGTATTGGGCAGAAACCAGATTAGGTTCGCATAGATTGAAGCATGCTTACAGTTTTAAAAGAATATTAAATGCTTCCGGTCTAGTTGCTCTAGGAACAGATTTCCCCATTGAACATATAGACCCTTTACATACATTTTTTGCAGCAGTAGATAGAACGGATAATAATAATTGGCCAGAAAACGGCTTTTTAGCTCATCAAAAATTAACTGCCGAACAAACGTTACGAGGCATGACATATGGAGCAGCATATAGTGCCTTTGGTGAAAGTGATTATGGTAGCATCAAAATTGGTCAAAAAGCAAATTTCACTGTACTTAATCAGAACCTATTTAATTCACAAAAGCGGGATAGAAAAACATGTAAAGTTGAACATACGATTGTCTCGGGAAACATTGTATATTCTAGATAAAAGAGTAAGTGTCTAATTGACCTTTTTTATTATATTGACAATTCTAATTCACTGAACTAACCATATACAATAGATCATGAACGAACCTACTCGCTTATTCGATTTTCCGAGGTATCAACAGGAACATTTTCCATTAGAAGTCATGGTGTCTTCCAAAGTTGGAGGGAAATGGAAAAGCTACAGCACAAGTGAATTTATTGATGCCGTGAATGAGGCCTCACGCGGTCTTCTTGAATTAGGAGTCAAACATGGTGACAAGGTTGCTCTAATAGCGCATAATAACAGATGTGAATGGAATATTATGGATCATGCACTATTGCAAATTGGTGCTGTAGATGTTCCTATTTATCCAACAATGACAGAGGATGATTATGAATATATTTTCAATCATTCTGAAAGCATCTATTGCTTTGTTTCCAATGATGAACTTTATGACAAAGTGAGTAACGTCTTGGATAAGTGTCCTCAGATGAAAAAAGTGTATTCGTTTGAAAAATACGAAGGCAAGAATCACTGGTCGGAAGTTACGAATCTTGGCACCGATACCAAAAGACAAAGTGAAGTAGAGGATTTCATGTCTGCCGTAAAACCGGAAGATTTGGCTACAATCATATATACTTCAGGAACGACGGGGTTACCTAAAGGAGTAATGCTCAGCCACGCAAATATTTCTACAACTGTCATTGCTTCTACACCAAGAATCCCCGGCCTTACAAAAGGCCAGGCCAAAACATTGAGCTTCCTACCAGTTTGTCACAGTTTCGAACGCTTCATTCAATACCTCTATATGTACAATGGTGCAGCCGTTTATTATGCTGAAGGGCTGGATACGTTAAAAGCTGATCTCAATACCGTTCAGCCAAATATCTTTTCTGCTGTGCCAAGATTACTAGAGAAATTTTTTGATGGCATTGTGGCCAATGGCACCTCAGCTGGCGGTCTGAAAGCTAGAATATTCGAATGGGCTGTTTCCTTAGCATTGAAATGGGAACCCGAACACGCGAACGGTTCCTTCTATCATTGGAAATTGGGTATTGCAGACAAACTTGTGTTTAGCAAGATACGCGCGGCACTAGGCATGACCAATGTTGCGGCAATAGCTTGTGGGTCTGCAGCATTACAACCCCGTTTATTGCGTTTCTTTTCTGGGATGGGAGTTCCAATTCTAGAAGGCTACGGGCTTACAGAAACAGCTCCGGTAATTTCTGTAAATACCACTGCTGAGCCAGGAATGATTCGCGTAGGCTATGTAGGAAAATGTATTAAAGGGGTGGAAGCTAAAATTGCGCAAGACGGTGAAATTTTAGCAAAAGGCCCCAATATTATGATGGGATATTACAAACAACCTGAGTTGACCGCAGAGGTTATGACTAACGGGTGGTTTCACACCGGTGATATTGGGATTATTGAAGATGGTTTTATCAAAATCACCGATCGCAAAAAAGAGATGTTCAAAACATCTGCTGGAAAGTATATTGCGCCTCAGCTCATAGAAAACGAACTCAAAGGCTCCCACTTAATAGCGCAAAGTATGGTAGTTGGCGAAGGCAAAAATTTCCCTTCAGCAATATGCATCTTAAATGAAGATGGCGTAAAAGAATGGTGTTCTAGGCATGATATTGAATATACAGATTTCGCAGTCATAGCTAAGGATAAGCGAATTATTGACCGGGTTTGGCAGGATGTTGAAAAAGCAAATCTGAACTTTGGCCAATGGGAAAAAATCAAGAAAATCATTATTGACATAGACGAATTCACCGTAGATAATGGATGTTTAACGCCTACTTTCAAAGTAAAACGCAAGCCCATTCTAGCGAAATATCAAAGTGAAATAGAATCATTGTATCAAGGATAGAAAGGTGAACTTGGGCGGTTCAACTCACCATATATCATTCGTATTGGTTTAACTGGAAGTAGAGATCTGCTTCGTTAATGAAATTACTTACTGGCGCAATACGGTGTTTTGTTAGAGGCAATCTTGTACTTCTTTTGTAATTAAATGTTTCAGAATACTAGAGAAAAACGGGCAATAAAAAACCCATTCCTCTCGGAATGGGTCAAATAATCTTTCCACTATTTAAGTGAAGCTTAGAGCGCAGCTACATGCTTTGCCAAACTTGACTTCAAGTTGGATGCTTTCTTTTTGTGAATAATGTTTCGCTTGGCCAATTTATCCAACATTGACACTACACGAGGGAACATTTCTGCTGCCTCACCTGCATCAGAGGTGCCGCGAAGTTTTCTCATAGCGTTCCTAGTCGTTTTGTAGTAGTAACGATTATGAGCAGCTCTTTTAGCTGTTTGACGAATTCTTTTTAAAGCCGACTTATGATTTGCCATGTCTTTAATATTAGTTTTTAGTTGTGACCCGTACGGGAATCGAACCCGTGTTTCCGCCGTGAAAGGGCGGCGTCCTGGACCGCTAGACGAACGGGCCATTATGTTCCAGAACATTTCCCTATTTTCTTAAGGGAGTGCAAATGTAACAAGCTTTTTCAGTTCTGCAATACCTTAAAGAAAAAATTCAAGTTTTTTTTCGGTTAATACGCCTTTGCAAAAACTACGCGTTGACTACTTGGATTGCCAGTAAAAATACACTTACCCTCTTCCTTTACACCGTCTAATGGTATGCAACGAATGGTTGCCTTCGTTCGTTCTTTGATTTTATTTTCAGTTGATGTAGTGCCGTCCCAATGTGCATAGACGAATCCGGGGTTGCCCTTCATCAATGCTTCAAACTCTTCCCATGTATCCGCAGTCTTACTATTTTCTGCTCGGAATTCAAGTGCTTTGTTGAACAATGAAACTTGAATCTCATCAAGCAATAATGGAACCGCTGAAGATACCTCCTCTTGCTTCATAAATTGTTTGGTAAGGTTGTCACGACGAGCAACTTCCACAGATCCTTTTTCCAAATCTTTTGGTCCAATCGCAATTCTAATGGGTACACCTTGAAGTTCGTATTGATTAAATTTCCAACCCGGTTTGTGAGTGTCTCTATTGTCAAATTTTACAGACACACCCTTTGAACGTAGTTGTTCCATTAGGTCTTCGGCTACTTTAGAGATGGCTTCTAACTGTTGCTCTCCCTTGTAGATGGGAACAATCACCACTTGATATGGAGCCAACTTAGGAGGTAAAACTAAGCCGTTGTCGTCGCTATGAGTCATAATAAGAGCGCCCATCAAACGAGTACTTACTCCCCAAGAAGTTGCCCAAACATATTCTTGTGTCCCCTCCTTTGTTTGAAATTTCACGTCAAAAGCCTTGGCAAAATTCTGCCCAAGAAAATGCGAAGTTCCTGCTTGTAGCGCCTTACCGTCTTGCATCAATGCCTCTATACAATATGTTTCTAGAGCACCTGCGAATCGTTCACCCTCTGATTTTAATCCCCGTAATACAGGTATGGCCATGACCTCTTCAACAAATGTTGCATAAACATCAAGCATGGTTTCTGCTTCATCAATGGCCTCTTTCTTAGTAGCATGAGCTGTATGACCCTCTTGCCATAGGAATTCTGCAGTTCTTAAGAAAAGTCGAGTCCTCATCTCCCAACGAACAACATTAGCCCATTGATTAACTAAAATTGGTAAATCACGATAACTCTGAATCCAATCTTTGTATGTATCCCAAATAATAGTTTCGGAGGTAGGCCGAACAATTAATTCTTCCTCTAGCTTGGCAGACGGATCTACAACAACTCCTCCTCCATTGGGATCATCCATGAGCCTGTAATGTGTTACTACAGCACACTCTTTGGCAAATCCATCAACGTGTGAGGCTTCTTTTGAGAAGTATGATTTTGGTATGAATAAAGGAAAATAGGCGTTCATATGACCCGTTTCCTTGAAACGACGATCTAAATCCGCTTGTATACTTTCCCAAATCGCGAATCCGTATGGCTTAATCACCATGGAACCGCGAACACCAGAATTTTGGGCTAAATCTGCTTTAACTACTAATTCATTGTACCATTTAGAATAATCTTGTTCTCTTGAGGTCAAATGCTTTCCCATTATATCTTGGTATAACTTTTGTATTTTGTGAACTGAAAAGCAAACTTACAGAAGTTATGAGGAAAGGCATCTTTTTATTAGCGATTAGTTGTTTGATATTGACTGGTTGCTCCAGCGCAATCTCTTTGGCAGATAACTATGGCGAAGACGAAAATTATTATGACCCGACATTACCTTCACCACAATTTGCTCGTACTTCATTAACTATTCCTAAGGTATATACAGAAGAGCACATAGACGGTATTTGGACAGACACTTCAGAAATTACCGGTCCAGCGCATTTTACACCAAACGCAGCAGGTTGCTATGTGTCGCCTTCTTCTTCAAGATGGGGAATGCCTAACAATACAAATTTTGGGCGTCCATTTTCTTTTTTCGGAGGATCCGGATCAATGTTCAACCCTTGGTCCCCATGGAACAATCCAGCTTGGTCCTCAAATAACGGTTGGGGCATCGGTAATAGTTGGGGATATGGAAATGGTTGGAACGCATACCATTATGGCTGGAATAACGGCTCGGGATATGGAATGTATAACCCTTACGGCTACGGCTGGAATACTTACGGCACTCCTTGGGGCTGGAACAACGGATGGGGTACTACCAATAATAATGGATGGACGAACACTGGAACATCTAATTCTGGATCAAGCGCTACAAATTCAACCATAAAGACAAACTACGGTGGAAGCCGCCCAACCAAATACAACTCATTTCGAGGTGCAGGCATTAGTAGTGGAAGAACTCTGGGAGGGTCGTCCTCTTCAAGTTCAAGCGGTTGGCGCGGTATAATAGAATCTGCAACCTCTTTGCAGGAATCTCAAGCTCAAAAAAATGTTCGTACTTCCTATCAAGGAACAAACAGTGCTACGAACATAAAAAGAAATCAATCTTCAACTCAAAATTCATCTAGGGGGTACAATACAAATCGTTCAAAATCCTATCAATCATCTCCCGAGCGTACCAATAATTCAAGTCGCAGTTATACTCCGACGTCTTCAAGAGATGTACGCAAGTCAAATTCAAATAGCTCTAATGGTAGAAGGCGATGAGTAGAAAATTTGCTCTACTGCTCACGTTACTTAGTGTTCTTTTTATTAAAGGACAAGATTTGGATTACTTCTCGGAACTTAGTAACCCTTTGGGTTTTGGTGACAGCAGAAATAATGCAATGGCTGGAAACATGATAGCTATGAGTGGATCACTCACCGCACTTGCTCATAACCCTGCTACCGCAGGACTTTATCGTAAAGATGTATTTTCCATAGACGCAAATAGTTTTGGCTCTAGAAACAGGAATTCATCGGGAGGAACCATTGGGAATAGCGCTTTCGTAAATATTGGAAGTGCAGGATTCCTTGCTCGCAATCCAGATGACGGTTGGCACTTTTTCTTTACTTACAATACAGAGCAAATGTTTAGAGCTCGGGTTCGAAATAATCAAGCGAATTCTGGATCCATATTAAGTCAATTAATCAACAACGCTAATGGTACTCTTCCTCAGTACCTTTCTTCTGTGGGCGCATATGAAGATATGTTATACCAGGTTTATGGAATCGACCATAATGCCAACACAGGCGAATATATCACAAGTGCCAACTTAAATGACGTGAATACCAAACACCTTTATTTCAGAAAGGGCATGAAAAACAGATGGACTGCAGGCGCAGGAAAGGGGATTACACAAAGGTTTTACGTTGGAGGTTCTTTGAGTATTATTCACTCTTTTGAAACGGTTGAAGTTGAGCACGAAGAAATGTTTAATGAGACTTCTGATCTTACCAACTTTACTATGGATGAATGGTGGAAGAATAGTGCCTTGGGTATTACGGGAAATGTAGGGATATACTATAGACCCATTCAATCCTTTCGTATTGCGGCAGCATTTGAATTACCAAGTGTTTTAGGGTTTACTCAGGAATGGGAAACAACATTCCTTGCAGTTAGACCGTCCATTCAAGCGAATAGTCTAACGCAAGTAGGTTATGGGGAAGATTATCAATGGTCAATGATGACAGCACCAAAATTTAGTAGCGGGATTACCGCAGTTGCTGGACGCTTTGGACTTTGTACTGTAAACTACGCCTATACACCAACAGCCGCAGGAAGAATGTTCACCAAGAATGAGCAGTATTTAAACCCAATTATAGATTCGCTCTTAACACCTTTACATACAATTGGTGCTGCCGCAGAAATCAGGCTTGGAGTAATCACTTTAAGAGGCGGTGCCACAATCATAAATAGCGCACAAACAACGCTAGGACAACAAATTCAAACCGGTTTAGGAGCAAGTATTAAATCTTCATCTACCTCCTACTTTGTTTCCTATGGACGAATTATTAGAAATAAACAGTATTTCATGTACAGCGCTGATTATACAAATGCTGTGTCTTATTCAAATTCACTTTCTGTTTTAAGTACGGGGGTTACCGTTAAATTTTAAGGTTTTTTAGTCGATTTAACTTAATTTGCATCAAGCTAAACTCAAACGAATTTCTACTGTTTGATTATTGTAGAATCGTATAACCTTCTTAGAACAGAATTATGCAAAAGTTTTGGACGCTTTTATTAGCCTTGACCATCACATCATCTGGATACAGCCAGAGAAAATCAAAAGAGGACACCCCTTCTTGGACGAATGCCAACACAAGTGTTTTCAAGTTCAGAGATATTGGACCTGCAACAACTTCAGGACGAATTGCAGATTTAGCAGTAAATCCAAACAACACTGCTGAGATGTACTTGGCATTAGCTTCGGGCGGCGTCTGGAAAACATCTAATAATGGGACTTCGTGGAAAGCTGTTTTTGATAACGAAAGTTCCTATAGCACGGGTTGTGTAGAAATAGACCCCAATAACTCCAATACAATTTGGGTTGGTTCAGGAGAAAACAACAATCAACGTTCTGTTGCATACGGAGACGGAGTTTACGTGAGCCGAGACGGGGGTAAGTCTTGGACCAACACTGGACTTAAAGAGAGTGAACACATTGGTATGATTGCTATAAATCCAACCAATTCGAATCATGTTTACGTAGCAGCCTACGGACCTCTTTGGAAAAAAGGCGGTGAAAGAGGTATCTATGAAACCACCGATGGTGGTAAAAATTGGACCCGAATCCTTGAGGTTAGTGAACACACCGGGTTTAATGAAATTCATATGGATCCTAGAAATCCAAATATTCTATATGCATCGGCTCATCAAAGAAGGAGACACGTCTACACTCATCTAAGCGGTGGACCCGAAAGTGCGCTCTACAAAAGTATGGATGGAGGTCTACATTGGAGTAAAGTAGGCGGTGGATTCCCTAGCGGCGATGTGGGCCGAATTGGTATGGATATCAGTCCCGCAAATCCAGACATTCTTTATGCCACTGTTGAAGGTCATGGAATGTATAAGAGTACTGACCGCGGCGAAAGCTGGAGTAAACAGAGTGGACACGAAACAAGCGGAAACTATTATGTAGAGCTCATTGCCCATCCAACAAAAGAAAGTACCGTTTACAGTATGGATACCTATGCTCATGTAAGCAATGATGGAGGGAAAAACTTTAATCGAATTCCAAAGAGATTCAAGCACGTGGATAACCATTGTTTGTGGATAGACCCTTCGAATACAAAGCACATGCTCATTGGAACGGATGGTGGTTTATATGAAACTTGGGATGAAATGTCCAGTTGGAATTGGCGTGCCAACCTACCTACTATTCAATTTTATAGGGTTGCCGTGGATAATGACTGGCCATTCTATAATGTATATGGTGGAACACAAGACAACAACTCTTTAGGTGGTCCTTCTCAATCAATCAATAGAAGAGGGATTATTAATAGTGACTGGATAGTAACCAATGGAGGGGACGGTTTTGAAAGCGCTACTGATCCTGAAGATCCAAATATTGTTTATGCTCAAGCGCAATACGGATGGTTAGTTAGGTTCAACAAGCAAACTGGAGAAAAAACACCCATACAGCCCCAACCTAGATATAAGGAAGCCGCTTACAGATGGAATTGGGATGCACCACTACTCACAAGTAAGCATGCTAGAAAGACCATTTACTTCGCAGCGAACAAAGTATTCAAATCTGAAGATAGAGGCGGTTCATGGAGCGTCATATCCGAAGATTTGTCTCGTCAATTAGACCGCAATACGTTACCAATTATGGAAAGGTACTGGGGGCCTGAGGCTATTGCTTTGCACAAAAGTACATCCATCTATGGGAACATTGTAACCTTGAGGGAACATCCTGATAATTCTGGAGAATTATGGGCAGGAACCGACGATGGTTTGGTTTGGAAAACAAGTGACGAAGGAAAAACATGGTCGAGCATCAAAAACTTCACCGAATTACCCAAAACTAAAGTGGGGTCGCTGAGTCTTCCTTTAGTCTATGTTCAAGACATTGTGCTTTCATCGCATCAAAAAGACCTTGTTTATGTGGTCTTCAATAATCACAAAAATGGGGATTTTAAGCCGTACGTCTATAAAAGCACAAATGGTGGTAAAAACTGGGAGAGTGTTGTAAGTGATTTACCGAATCGCGGAACAGTTTATTCCTTAGTAGAAGATCCTATTAATCCAGATCTGCTCTTCGCAGGTACAGAGTTCGGATTATTTTTCACGCTCAATGGCGGTGAAAACTGGGCACAACTCAAAGGTGGCCTTCCAACGATTGCTATCAAAGACATTGCCATTCAAGAGAGGGAGAATGATCTAGTTTTGGCGACTTTTGGAAGAGGATTTTATGTTCTAGATAATTATTCCCCGTTAAGAGAGCTGAATTATGTCTTAGAGCAAGAGGCTGCATTCTTTTCCACCAAGCCTGGCTTATTATTCCAAAGAGCCAACATTGGCGGTATGGATTACAAAGGCGGACAGCACTATCGTTCAAAAAATCCCCCTATGGGTGTAACTTTCCAACTTCACCTAGCAGAAGGAGCAACAAGAGTTAAAGATGCCCGTCCAGAGGCGAATAATGAATTACCCCACTACCCTACTATGGACCAATTGCGCGCGGAAGATTGGGAGGAAACACCGTACTTATTGTACACCATTAAAGATGATCAAGGAACAGAAGTAGCTAGATTCACTCGGAGTGACTTCAAGGGTATAGAGCGATTTACTTGGAACGCCAAATACAGCAGTAAAGCTAGCATTAGTTCTAACGGAGAGCCGAAAACAAACCCCAGCACTACAACATTCGTGAAACCAGGAACATATCATATTTCTGTTATTCGTTCTACAAATGGCGAACTAAAAGAGCTAATTGGCGATCATGAATTTGAGGTAAATCACTTGTACAACTATGAGGAGATTGACTATGATTTCAATGAGAAGATTGACGAGGTATATGCGAAGGCAAATCGCATTGAAAATGAATTTAACGAATTAAAAGACGAACTAAACAAATTACGTGCTGGCTTCAGAAACACCGCAGGTGCTTCAACAACAGATTTGGCTATGGCAAGAGGTATCGATATCAAATTAAAAGAATTGAGCTTACTCCTTAATGGCGATCCTTCACGCACGAAACGTGAAATGGAAACTGTACCATCACTTGGCGATGTTGTTGGCATTCTTGCATGGGGTGCATGGAATCATAGAGGTGCTCCAACAGGTTCAATGAAGAATATGCTGGAGGATGCACAGGCAATGATAAAAGACGCCGCAATGGTTCTAGAATCGATTGAAGAGCAGATTGACGAATTAGAAGAAAAAGCACAAAGCCAAGGAGTTCCATATTGGGATTGATTCATGTAACTTTGCGCCCCTAAAATTAACCGGTTTTTTATGCCCAGTGACTTAGATGAAATACTTTTTGAAGCCATAGGTGATGCTCATGAAAGCTTCTCCGCAACCACACCTTTGCGTGCTGATGCGTTTGAAAAAAGTGATGACGAGAAAATTGAAATTATTTCCAATCATGTCAGGGGAATTTTAGAAACCCTGGGGATGGATTTGGAGGATGATAGCCTTCGAGGCACGCCTAATCGAGTAGCTAAACTTTATGTCAATGAAGCATTTGGCGGCTTGCACCCCAAGCGCAAGCCGAGCATGAGTACTTTTGAAAACAACTACAGATATGACGAGATGCTCGTGGAGAAAAATATTGTACTGTATTCAACTTGTGAACATCACCTTCTTCCCATCATAGGTCGAGCACATGTAGCTTACATTTCTAAAGGCAAGGTGGTCGGTCTGAGTAAAATGAATCGGATTGTGGACTATTATGCAAAACGTCCTCAGGTGCAAGAGCGTCTCACTAGACAAGTTGTTCTGGCATTGCAGGAAGTATTGGATACAGAGAATGTGGCTTGCGTTATTGATGCTAAACACCTATGCGTAAATTCACGAGGCATTCGCGACATTGAAAGCTCTACAGTAACTGCAGAATTTGGAGGAGTCTTTAAAGAGGAAACAAAGAAAAAAGAATTCTTAAACTACATTAATCTAAAGACCGACTTCGGTGCATAATGGACCCATTGTATAAGCAATATCCCGTACACCTAGAAGACAGCTTGCGTCGCTCTAAGGAATTGTTAACTCCCGTGAGCGAAGGAAGAGTGGGTATGTATGTTTGTGGTCCAACTGTATACTCTAACGTGCATCTAGGTAATGCGCGCACGTTTACTTCATTTGACTTTATATTTAGATACCTCTCCCACTTAGGTTATAAAGTCCGTTATGTTCGTAACATAACGGATGCAGGTCATTTAGAAAATGATGCAGACGAAGGAGAAGATAAAATTGCAAAGAGAGCGCGGCTCGAAGAGCTCGAACCTATGGAAATCGTTCAACGTTATACCGTAGATTTTCATAATGTCATGCATCAACTAAACGCACTACCGCCTTCCATAGAGCCTACGGCTACTGGACACATAGTAGAGCAAATAGAAATGATCCAGGCCATTATTAAAAGCGGATGGGCCTATGAAAGTAACGGTTCTGTTTACTTTGATGTAGATGCATACAACCATGATGGAGGCAGTTATGGAGAACTTTCCGGAAGAAAAATGGATGAACTTCAAGCCGGGTCAAGAGCGCTTGATGGGCAAGATGAAAAACGAAATTTAGCCGACTTTGCCCTTTGGAAAAAAGCATCCGCCTCTCATATCATGAGATGGCCTTCTCCTTGGAGCATTGGTTTCCCTGGCTGGCATTTAGAATGCTCTGCAATGAGCACGAAGTATCTTGGAGAAGATTTTGATATTCATGGCGGCGGAATGGATCTTAAATTCCCTCATCACGAGTGTGAAATTGCACAGAATATAGCGACAAATGGAAAGAAAGGCGCTAGGTACTGGATGCATGCTAATATGCTCACGCTCAACGGTAAACGCATGAGCAAAAGTACAGGAAATACCATACTTCCCAAAGAATTATTCAACGGTAACAATCCAATATTAGTCAAGGGATTTAATCCTTCTGTAGTTCGTTTTTTTATGATGCAAGCTCACTATAGCAGCGTCTTAGATTTTTCAAATGATGCTTTGCTCGCAGCGGAAAAAGGACACCATAAATTAATGAGTGCTTGGAGTAAACTTCAAGTACTTTCTTCTTCTAAAGAAAGTACCTGGAATCTCCAAGCGTGGCTAGAAAAATGCTACCGAAGCTTAAGCGATAATTTCAATAGCCCAATCTTAATTTCACATCTTTTTGAGGCAATTAAGGTTATCAATCAAAGTGAGAATCAAATTGCTCTTACAGCATCTGATTTAGAATTATTCAAGCAGAAAATGGATGCCTTCGTTTTTGATATTCTTGGTTTACAATTGGAAGAACAGGGAACAGCTCAAAATGAAGCGTTGGACAAAGCAATGGATCTCGTAATCACCTTGCGCGCAAAAGCTCGAGAAAATAAAGATTGGAATACAGCAGATATCATTCGCGATCAATTAGCGGCTGCAGGAATCAAATTGAAGGATGGTGCACATGGAACATCCTACGAAATCTAAATTGAAACTACTGTCAAACATATTTGGATTCCCTCTATTACTTATAATCTGGGTATACAGGAGACTAATTTCCCCGTTCACCGGGCCTGCATGTCGTTACACACCAACCTGCAGTGCTTACGCCCAAGAGGCGGTCAAGCTTCATGGACCTTTTAAAGGCTTTGTATTATCAATAAAAAGAATAGCCTCTTGTAACCCATGGGGCGGTCACGGATGGGACCCTGTGCCAGGTAGCGATTTAGAACAGCAACTCAAAGATAACACCCCCTAACAATGACAAAACAATTTATGCTCTTAACAGCCGTGTTGATATTAGCGGCTTGTAACAACCAGAATGAATCGGATGCTTCAAGCGGAGCTACTTGGGTCAGTGAAATGTACTATCAAGGTGAACACTATTTTAAAAACATTCGGCAGCTTACAGATGGAGGAGATAACGCCGAAGCCTACTTCAGCTTTGACGGTAACTCACTCACCTTTCAAAGTAATGCAGAAAAATGGGGCAATCAATGTGACCAGATTTATGCCTTCAACTGGAATACAGACACCATACTAGAGCACGAACCGCAAATGATTTCAAACGGATTAGGGCGTACAACTTGCGCCTATTTTCTTCCGGGAGACACAACTATCCTTTACGCTTCAACTTTTAGGGGAGACACTGCTTGCCCTCTTGTCCCGGAGCGTGGAGAAGGCGGCGCCTATGTTTGGCCAATTTATGAGGATTTCGACATCTATGTTAGTGACCTCAGCGGCAATTTAATTGATACCTTAATTAGCGGACCAGGTTACGATGCGGAAGCAACGGTAAGTCCGAATGGCAAGCACATCGTATTCACTTCGATGCGTTCTGGAGATTTAGAATTATATGTGTGTGATATTGACGGAATGAACATTAAACAAGTTACTTCAGGGTTGGGTTACGATGGAGGCGCTTTTTTCAGTCCTGATTCAAAAAAACTCGTTTTTAGAAGCTCGCGACCAACAACTAATGAGGAAATCAACAAATACAAGAAGTTACTTGAGGATGGTTTGGTAGAGCCAACGAGTATGGAACTTTATACCTGCAACATAGACGGTTCGGAACTCAAGCAAATCACCTCTTTAGGACAGGCAAATTGGGCACCATTTTATCATCCTAGTGGTAATAAAATAGTTTTTTCTTCAAATCATCATAGCGAAAGAGGATTTCCTTTTAATCTATTTATGATTAACTCAGATGGCTCCAACTTAGAACAAATTTCATTTGATAAAGCTTTTGATTCTTTTCCTATGTTTTCGCCAAACGGAAAGAAACTGATTTTTGCTTCTAATAGGAATAACGGAGGTGGAAGAGCAACCAATCTGTTTATTGTAGATTGGGACGAAGAATAATACAACTACTATGATTGCAACCATTCTCTGGGATTTCCCGAATCACATTCCTATCGCAGGCTTTCAATTGAGGTATTATTCCTTGATGTTTATTATTTCATTCGTTCTAGGACAGTACGGTATGCAATATGTTTTCAAGAAGGAAAATGTAAATCCCAAGCTAATGGACAGTTTGGTGTACTGGATGGTTGGAGCAACCATAATTGGCGCTAGACTTGGGCATGTTTTTTTTTACGATTGGGGTTACTACAAAAATCATATTGGAGAGATTCTAATGGTTTGGAAGGGTGGATTAGCTTCGCATGGCGCAGCAATTTCTATAGTTCTGGCCATGATATGGTGGTCTCGGCGTATTGCAAAAAAACATCCCATTTGGACATTAGACCGCATAGTCATTGTGGTTGCGTTGGCCGGTGGGTTCATTCGAATGGGCAACTGGTTTAATAGCGAGATTTACGGTGCACCAGCGAACAGTTCAGTTGAAACAGTTTTCGTGGAAGCTGGCAGAGCATCCATAGAGAGAGGCTACGGTGAAAATATTAAATCATTAACCTTCGAGAATACTGAAAACCTTTTCATCACAGACAGCCTCAATTATCCGGTTCTTGAAGCTCAATTCAGGTTTATTGGACTAAATGAAGGTCAAACTGAGGAATATGTAAATAATTACTTGGAGAGAATCTTGAATGCAACGTCTGTTGACAATGCAAATATTCTACCCTATCCTAGTGCGAATGCCCAAGTTTATTCGGATCAAAATGGAGCCTATGCGAGCATCAATGTACTTGGTGTTCCTAGGTATCCCACACAGCTTTTTGAAGCTGGTGCGTATTGGTTAATTTTCTTCATTTTAGCCTTACTATACCTTAAAACCAATGTGAAAAATAGAAGAGGCTTTATTTTTGGCGCCTTTTTAGTTGGAGTATTTGGATTCCGATTTTTCGTGGAATATTACAAGGAGATTCAAGTGAGTTTTGAAACATCAATGTCACTAAATATGGGGCAATGGCTGAGTATTCCATTGGTGATTTCAGGATTTTATTTGATGCTAACCTCAAAAGAATATAGCTCATGAATGCAATGCGTAAATATGCAGTTTGGATCATTGGATTAGGACTAGCAGCATTTATTATACCGTCGGTCATCAGTGGAATTGGAAAAAGTGGTTCTATGAGAAATTCGACAAAAACCGTACCTTCTAAAACTCCTTATGAGCCTCCTTTCAGACAAGATGGTATTGTTTATGCTTTGAACAGTAATGACACGGTTGCAGCTTTTAAAACTGAATATGCTAAGAATGCAGAAAGCATTGAGGTTGGTATGATGTACAGAAAAAATGTGAGCCCTGATATGGCCATGCTTTTCTTCATGGAAGGCGGTGATCTTCTCAGAAGCTTTTGGATGAAGAATACGATGGTGAGTTTGGATATCATATATATTGACGCAAACGGAATGGTTGTTAGCATTAAAGAAAATGCCCAACCGCTTAATACTACTAGCCTTCCCAGCGAAGGACCTGCCTCTTATGTTCTGGAGGTTTTGGGTGGCACTAGCGCTAAATTAGGTCTTAAAAAAGGTACAGAAATACTATGGTCAGATAATTAAAGTAGAGCAACTTTGACCAAGTTTATTTATGTATCTTTGCCACTTGAAAAGCATTACAAACATCTAAATGTGATTTTGGTATGTACCTAGCAAAAGAAAAAAAAGCAGAAATCTTCGCTGAATACGGAGCATCTGCAACAGACACAGGATCTGCAGAAGGGCAGATAGCATTGTTCAGCCACCGTATCTCCCATTTAACGGAGCACCTCAAGCAGAACAGAAAAGACCACAATACGGAGCGATCTCTAATCGCTTTAGTTGGTAAAAGAAGAAAACTTCTAAATTACTTGAAGAAAACAGACATCGCTCGGTATCGCGCGATTGTTGAGAAACTTGGATTGAGAAAATAATTTCAATCTAGAGGATACACAGAAAGGCAATTTATACAATTGCCTTTTTGCGTATAAAACAGTATCTATTTACACTATATATGATTCCTAAAGCAATTATCGAAACCATTACTCTTCCAGACGGCAGAGAGATCACTCTTGAAACTGGCAAACTTGCCAAGCAAGCAGACGGATCTGTCGTTGTGAAATGTGGTGGTACTATGCTGTTAGCCACTATTGTGTCTAGCAAAGAAGCGAAAGAAGGTATTGACTTTCTTCCGCTTACGGTAGATTACCGTGAAAAATTCGCTGCAAACGGTCGCGTTCCTGGAGGCTTCCTCAAGAGAGAGGGACGTCCTTCTGACAACGAAATTTTGACCATGCGTTTAATTGACCGCGTTCTCCGTCCTTTATTTCCTAAGGACTACCATGCGGAAATACAACTCATGATTCAAATGATTTCTTACGACCCAGAGGTAGAAGCTACTTCTTTAACTGGTCTTGCTGCTTCAGCGGCAATTGCTGTAAGTGACATACCGTTCGACGGCCCCATATCTGAAGTACGTGTTGGTCGTATCAATGGTGAATTAGTAATCAACCCAACACCGGCCCAAGTTGAAAATTTAGAAGTTGACATGGTTATTGGCGCTTCTATGGACAGCGTTGTAATGGTTGAAGGTGAGATGCAAGAAATTTCTGAGGAAGAAATGGTTGAAGCAATCAAATTTGCTCATGACGCCATCAAAGTACAGATTGAAGCTCAAGAGCGAATGGCTGCACAAGTTCCTTCTTCAAAAAATAAACGTGAATACAGCCACGAAACACATAACGAAGAAGTTCGTGAAGATGTTATGGCTGCTACTTACGATAAAGTTTACGAGGTGGCTAAAAGCGGCTTACCAAAACACGAACGTTCTGCAGGATTTAGAGCTGTATTGAACGAATACTTTGAAAGTAAAGATGAATCTTGGTTAGAAGAAAATACTGGTTTTGCTAAGCGATATTTCCATGACGTGGAGTATAAAGCAATGCGTTCTATGGTGTTGAATGATGGTCAGCGTTTAGACGGTCGAGATACCACAGAGGTTCGCGCCATATGGTCAGAGGTAGACTATTTGCCGGGTGCACATGGATCTGCAGTTTTCACTAGAGGAGAAACACAGTCGCTAACTACAGTTACTATGGGGACTTCTCTAGATGCAAATAGAATTGATGATGCAACCTTTACTGGAGAAGAAAAATTCTATTTACACTACAACTTCCCGCCATTTTCAACAGGTGAGGCTCGCCCTATTCGTGGAGTAAGCCGTCGTGAAGTTGGACACGGTAATCTTGCACAACGTGCATTATACCAAATGGTACACCCAGATAATCCATACACTATTAGAATAGTAAGTGATATTCTAGAATCTAATGGTTCTTCATCTATGGCTACCGTTTGTGCCGGAACATTAGCAATGATGGATGCAGGTATCCAAATGGTAAGACCCGTTAGTGGAATTGCCATGGGGCTCATCTCTGATGGCGAAAAATATGCAGTACTTTCAGATATCCTTGGTGATGAAGATCACTTGGGTGATATGGACTTCAAAGTAACTGGCACTGAGAATGGAATTACAGCATGTCAAATGGACATTAAAATCAAAGGCTTAAGCTATGAGATTTTGGTGAATGCTTTGAAGCAGAGTCGTGAGGGTCGTATGCATATCCTGGGAGAAATGCTCAAGACTATGCCTGAAACGCGGGAGCAATTGAAACCAAATGCTCCGAAGATTATGAAGTTGACGGTGAAAAAAGAATTCATTGGTCCTATCATTGGCCCAGGAGGTAAAAATATCCAGGGTATCCAAGCAGATACCGGAACTACGGTGACCATTGAAGAAATAGAAGAACGCGGTCATATCGAAATATCTGGTAAAGATTACGATATGATGAACAATGCTTTAGAAATGATTCGCGCCATTGCATTCGAGCCCGAAGTGGGAGAAACCTATGAAGGAATCGTACGTGGCGTGCAGACTTACGGCGCTTTTATTGAGATTGCTCCAAAGGTTCAAGGACTTCTACACATTTCTGAAATCGATTGGACGAGAATCAAAAATGTTGAAGACGTTCTAAAAGAAGGCGACAAAGTGCGCGTTAAATTGCTAGACGTTGACAAAGCAGGTAAGATGAAGCTTTCACGTAAAGTTTTATTGCCGAAACCTGAAAAAGAAGGCGATAAGCCAGAGAGCTAATTTTTGAATAAGTTTTGCGAACCAATTGCCTAGGTAATTGGTTCGCTCATTAAATCATTTCTCTACCATGAGACAGTTAAAAATCACCAAACAGGTTACCAACCGCGAAACGGCCTCCTTAGATAAATATCTACAGGAGATTGGTAAAGTTGAATTGATTACTGCAGAAGAAGAAGTGGAGTTGGCGCAACGCATTAAGGCGGGTGACCAAATTGCTTTGGAAAAATTAACCAAAGCTAATCTCCGATTCGTTGTTTCTGTGGCTAAGCAATACCAAAACCAAGGGCTGACGCTACCGGATTTAATCAACGAAGGGAATTTGGGTTTGATTAAAGCTGCGCAACGTTTTGATGAGACTCGAGGTTTCAAATTCATTTCATACGCGGTATGGTGGATTCGTCAGAGTATTCTTCAGGCATTGGCAGAGCAAAGCCGAATCGTGCGTCTTCCGTTAAATAAAATCGGTTCGATTAACAAAATCAATAAAGCCTATGCTTACTTAGAGCAAGAGCACGAGCGCCCGCCGAGTGCATCTGAGATTTCAAAGCACTTAGAAATGAGTGAGTCTGACGTCAAAGAAAGTATGAGGAATAGTGGTCGTCATGTAAGTATGGACGCTCCATTAGTTGAAGGCGAGGACAGTAATTTATACGATGTTTTGAATTCTTCTGATTCGCCGCACCCCGATGAAGATTTGATGATGGATTCGCTTCGTACGGAAATTGAACGATCACTCGCAACGTTAACTCCTAGAGAGGGAGATGTGATTCGTTTATATTTTGGACTAGGCGGTCAGCATCCAATGACACTAGAAGAAATTGGCGAAAAGTTTGATTTAACTCGCGAGCGAGTCAGACAGATTAAAGAAAAGGCAATTCGACGAATGAAACATACCTCAAGAAGTAAAATCTTGAAAACATACCTCGGTTAATAAACTAGGTTAGAACTTTTTTAGCAAGCACCCCGTTCACTAGGACAGGGTGCTTTATTTTTATCTAAACAATTATTAGATACCATGGCATCACCTATTATATCTCCTTCCCTATTAGCTGCAGACTTTGGCAATCTTCAGCGAGATTGTCAAATGGTTAACGAAAGTGAAGCGGACTGGTTTCATATTGATGTCATGGATGGCGTCTTTGTTCCTAACATAAGCTATGGGATGCCCGTCGTAAAAACTATGGCGGAAAATTGTAAGAAGCTAATGGATGTACATTTGATGATTGTTCAGCCAGAGCGTTACATACAGACATTCAAGGAATGCGGAGCGGATATTTTAACCGTTCATTATGAGGCCTGTACTCATTTACACAGAACCATTCAAGAGATTCATAATGCAGGAATGAAGGCAGGAGTTGCCTTAAATCCGCACACTCCTGTAAATGTGCTTGAAGATGTAGTGCATGATTTAGAAGAAGTATTGCTGATGAGTGTGAATCCAGGTTTTGGCGGACAAAAATTTATTGAAAACACCATTAAGAAAACTTCGCAAGCCCGAGATTTAATTAATCAAAAGGGGTCTAAGGCGCTGATTGAAATTGATGGAGGCGTGAATTTAGATACCGGAAAAAGATTAATTGAAGCAGGAGCAGATGCGCTGGTAGCAGGCTCCTTTGTCTTTAAGAGTGAAAACCCAAAAGCAACTATTGCGGCCTTAAAGCAGCTTTAATTATTTTCGGTATTTAGCGCTATCTGCGTAGACCTTTTCTAGTATTGCTCTTTCAACATTATCAACTTGAAGCCCTCTGCGTTGCATCATTCGGTCTGCTGTATCAATAGCCTTCTTAATTAAGTACTCCATGGTACCCTGGGGACCGCCCCATGTGAAAGAAGGAATAAAATTCCGGGGAAATCCGGCGCCGTAAATATTAGCACTTACACCTACTACCGTGCCCGTGTTAAACATTGTATTGATTCCTGTCTTACTGTGATCACCCATAATAAGACCACAAAATTGCTGCCCTGTTTTAGAAAACCTACCGTCAACATAAGACCACGCCTTTACTTCGTCGTAGTTATTCTTTAAGTTGGAATTATTTGTGTCGGCACCAAGATTACACCATTCGCCAATAGCACTATTTCCTATGAATCCATCGTGACCCTTGTTGGAGTATCCCCAAATGACGCTGTTATTTATTTCACCACCCACTTTACAATGCGGGCCAAGTGTAGTTGCCCCATATACTTTGGTGCCAAGTTTCAATACACTGTGTTCACCTAAAGCCAATCCTCCGCGTACAACTGAACCTTCCATCACCTCAGTATTCTGAGCAAGATAAATTGGCCCTGAAGTAGCATTAAGAACAGATGCCGTGACTCTTGCGCCTTCTTCCAAAAAAATTCGATCACCAAACACGGTATTGGATGCATCTATAGGTGCACTGAATCGATCTTTAGTTAATAAATCAAAATCAATATTCATCTCAGAAGCATTCTTGATCCAAATGTCCCAGGGACGGATAATCACATTTAAGACACCATTAAAGGGGAAAATTTCGCTAGGCGTATCTGTCCAATTCGATCCATTGAATGCCAGTAACTGATCATCTTGAATTAAAGCCTGTCCTGCGGTCAAAGATGTTATAGCTTGTATGAACGCATCTGTGGGACAAACGCTGCCGCTTACTAAAATGTCGTGCGCTACCGAAGGAAATTTATTTTCTAGGTATTCTTCAGTTCCATAACCAACCTCAAAACCACGCTTTTCATATTTTTCAGCAATAGTTAAAATCCCACAACGTATTTGGGCAACTGGACGCGTATAAGTGAGTGGAAGTAAGTGGTCGCGGTGCTTACCGTCAACGAGTTGAATTTTCATTCTATTGGTTATTGATGAAGTTCCAATTTAGGGCAAAAAAAAGACCCGCACACTGCGGGTCCATATTTTTGATAACCTCTCGGTAGTCTTATTTTTTGTTCCCGTAGCGGCTGCGGAATTTGTCCACACGCCCTGCGGTATCTACGAGCTTCACCTTACCCGTGTAGAACGGGTGAGAATAGCTTGATATTTCCATCTTAATAAGTGGGTATTCTACACCCTCAACTTCGATAGTGTCTCTGGCATCAGCACAAGATTTTGTGATGAATTGATCACCTGTTCCCATGTCTTTAAAGACGCATAGGCGGTAATTTTCTGGATGAATTCCTGTTTTCATTTCGTTCGTGTATTAAATGGCTTGAGTTTTTGCCCAAACCCCATATCCGTTATTTCGGACGGCAAATATAAGTTAAATGTTCGCACGTCGTTCAATTGGTGATACAAAAATAGTAATGTAGCTTCGCTTGTGATGAATTTTGTGAAACTAATTTTAGCATTTAGTCTTTTTACCGCAATAATCAGCTGTCGTGATACCGTGGATTTTCCTGGATCCAATATTGAGCTCAGATTTTCTGCAGATACTATTTATTTGGATACCGTTTTTACCGGATTAGCTAGTTCCACACGGATTCTTAAAGTGTATAATCCAAGTAGTGAAAATATGGTCATTGACCGTATATATATGGGACGTGGATCTGAGAGCTTTTACCGCATGAATGTGGACGGAGTGAGTGGTTTAGATATAAGAGACACGGAGGTATTAGCTAATGACAGCACCTATATTTTTATTGAAATAAGTCCAGATGCGTTGGGTTCAAATGAACTTATTTATAAGGATAGTATATGGTTTGAAAACGGAGGTAAACGTCAACATATTGATCTTGTTACCACCGTATGGGACGCCATATATCACTTCCCTACCAACGTATTAACCATAAATAGGGCAGCGCCCTTACCGCCGCTAAAACTGGCCTATTCAATACTTGATGAAAATGAAGTTTGGAACAATAGTAAACCGCATGTAATTTATGGCTACGCAGTTGTAGATAGCGCCCATACACTAACCATTGAACCTGGAACTCAAGTACATTTTCATAATGGCAGTGGGCTTTGGGTCTATAGAGATGGTGAATTACATGTTGACCCATTACTCACGGGAAGCATGAATAATGCCGTAGTATTTCAAGGGGATCGATTAGAGCCCTCTTACGAATGGGTTCCGGGCCAATGGGGTGGTTTATTAGGAGGTGTATTCATTCAGGGCGGGGCCTATACTAAGGCTACCTTGAGTAATCTCATCATCAAAAATGCAACGACAGCACTGCGTGTTGATAGTGCATGGAATACTATTCCCAACGCTGAACTGAACAATGTTATTATTACACACAGTTCTAGAGTCAATTTATACGGTGGATATGCCAACATTACTGGACAAAATATAGCGCTTGGTCCGAGCGGTGTTTATGGATTTTATGCCTTGGGTGGAAACTATCTATTTGAGCACTGCACCATCAATAATACATGGAACTTTTCCTCTCGATCCGGAAGCAGTATTGGCTTGGTCAATTTCTTTGATGATATTAATAACAACAGATATACCAGGTCTATTCAGGCCATATTTAGGAATTCATACATTGGCGGCAATTTAGCTAGCGAAGTAGCCTTAGGCATTGACCCTTCAGAAACATTCAATGTTTCTTTTGAGCATAGTGCATTGAAAATTGAACCCAATCCTGAAGCAGGCCATTATTCTCTTACTGATACGGTTATGTTCAAAAACAATGAATACAATATGAACTGGGGTTTCCTGTCATCACCGTGGATACCTCAAGAAGAATGGAAATTTATTCCCGATTCTGCCTCTACCCTTTTTGGTAAGGCCATTCCGACACCTTTTACTCCTGCATTCGACCTAGGTGGGACCGTACGCCAGCAACCTGCAACTATTGGTGCTTTGGAAAGACCCTAGAGGTTTTTAAGGAATTCCATGGTATTTGCTCCATCGGCATAATCCCATAATCTTGGTTTCTGAGCAGTTCCAAGTGGCAAATACGCTTGCCCCACTACACACTGTATGTTGCTTCCCCATGTTGTAAGTTGGTCAGCTGGACCTTCTTTCCCATAAGTACTAAAATGAAGAATAGAAACGGGAGTATGCAATACTTCGTTTTCTCGAACAATCAAAAAACCATTTTCTAAGAAATCGTCTTGATTTAATAAAAATAGTGCTCGATAGTAGTCGTAGTTATTCCCGTACTTATTGTTGTTTATCACATCATTGTATTCCACAATATGTGCAAATACTTGCTGGATATCATAATTCACTGGTACCAATAGATGACTAACACTCCTGCATCCCATTCCAAAATAGGAAAAAATATCCGACCCCAAACCTTGTAGTTCTTCCTTGCTTTCTTGTCCGGTTAGTACCGCAACAGATGTTCTGTTTTTACGAATAATATTCGGGTATTTCCCGAAATAATACTCGAAATACCTAGAGGTATTATCACTGCCTGTGGCAATTACGGCTCCGATATCCGAAAGTTGATCTACAAATATCCAATCGCCTTCAAATAATTCATCATAACGCAAAAGAACTTTGACCAATACCGGTAAAATATACTGGTCATCACTGCTCATTTTGACTATCGCAAAGTGCCCGGATAGAAATACACTTAAAAAATCATGTAACCCTACTAATGGAATATTCCCCGCCATCACTATGCCTACACGGTTACGGTTGATAGAGGACACTCCTCCCTCTTGCGCCCGCCAATTTTGGAGATTTTCAAGTGTAAGCTCTGATCCCCAAGCTTTAAGCGCTTGAGTAACGTGCTGCTCAATGAACCAGCCGTTATGCCGAAACGCTTGATTAATAGCCGACTTTAATTCTAAAGAGAGATCCTCATGACCGTTGGAAATTGTTTTTCCTGAAACGAACTCCCTAATGAACAATCCTAATTGGGAAACTGCTTCAATCCTGTGGTCAGTAAAAAACATTGGCGTTACCTTTGCGTTAATATTGCAAAGCTAAAACAACAGGGCTATATGGCTATTAAAATCACAGATGAATGCATTAATTGTGGAGCGTGTGAACCAGAATGTCCAAATAATGCCATTTATGAAGGGGCGCTAGAGTGGAGATTTAACGAAGGAACAGACCTATCCGGTAAAATTATCACACCAAATGGCAACAAATATGATGCAGATGAAGCTCAAGAACCTGTTGATTATGACGTGTATTACATTGTAACTGATAAATGCACCGAATGTATTGGCTTTCATGAGGAACCGCAATGCGCAGAGGTTTGCCCAGTAGATTGTTGTGTACCAGACGAGGAAAACGAAGAAACTGAAAACGAACTTCTTGCTAAAAAAGAATTCATGCATGAAGAAGAATAGCCTTATAGCCATTCTTATCATTTGTTATACCGCTGCGGCCCAACCTACAGAAGAGTCCTTAAAGCGTCTTGGTAACGATTACCTTAAATCATCTAACCATACCCTTACAGATTCATTAGCGAATCTTTTTGCCGATTCCCTTTGGGCGTTCATTAGTATTGAATCAAATTTTGGAACGCCACTTAATGAGGTGTCTAACTTAAGTGTTCAACTACCAGATGACAAAAGCTTTGCCCTGTACAGTTGGGCAGTACCAAAAAAACAATCGGGTGAATATACCTTTCATGGATTTTTATGGAAACCAGACTGGAATGGACCTAAGCGAATCGTTCTAGAAGATTATAATTCTGATGGTGAGGTTTATCGGTGGCTAAAAGGAGGACAATGGGTAGGCGGTATTTGCTATGATATCATAACAAAGAGAAGTAAAGGACAAAAATCTTATACTCTCTTAACCTTCAGGCCCGGAAGAACGTATCATACTAAATACATTGATGCTATTGAACCGGGTAAATCTCGCAAGCAGCTGCATTTTGGATCAAAAATTTTCAATATCCAAAGCAATGGGGACGAGCGCTATATCCGAAGACCCTATAGAATTCAATTCCGCTACAACAGTGATTTATCAGCAGCGGTGCGTTGGGACGGAAAACACGGTGGAATCATATGTGATCATCTTGCACCTGCTAAAGAAAACCTTAAAGAAAAGTGGTTTGGCTATGGTCCAGATTTCTCTTATGATAGAATTTACTGGGAAACGGGTAAATGGCACATGCAAGAAGGCTATCCACTTATACAAAACTTAGATGTAGCACCCACCAATGGTAGAGTTCCTACTACTTTGGACCCAAAAAAGTAAGCGGTAAATCTTAGTGATTTAGCATTACCGGCATTA
Organism: Flavobacteriales bacterium; assembly: GCA_002707525.1. Lineage (GTDB taxonomy): Bacteria > Bacteroidota > Bacteroidia > Flavobacteriales > Schleiferiaceae > UBA10364. Next base: position 25,386 of record PAND01000017.1, on the reverse strand, counting down.
CGAGCATAAGTAAATCCTCACCCTCACCAACACCGTCTGCCGGTATCAAAATACCCGCACGATTCGGAGCACTAAGCTCCATACGAACATTGTCTGCACCTAGATTACCCAACATCTCCAATAAGAAGCGACTATTAAATCCTATTTCGATATCTTCTCCTTGGTAATCACAAGCTAATCTTTCGTTTGCCTTGTTACTAAAATCAGGATCTTCTGCGCTTATACCCATCTCTGCACCGGCAATACGCAGACGAATTTGATGCGTTGTTTTATTTGAGAAAATAGAAACTCTTTTCACTGAAGATGAAAATGCACTGCGGTCTACCAGCATCACATTGGGATTAGATTGAGGAATTACCGCCTCATAATTTGGGTATTTCCCATCAATCAACCTACACACCATCACGACGTTATCAAAAGAAAACTGTGCATTTGTATTGTTATAGATTACCTGAACCTCAGTAGAATCATAACTCAAAGAGCCTCTAAGCATATTCAAAGGCTTCTTTGGCATGATGAATTCTGCCGTACTTTCAGCACCTAAATCTGTTCTTCTATACCTTACTAATTTGTGTGCATCAGTAGCTACAAATGTGAGGCTATTTGAATCGAACTGAAAGAAGACGCCACTCATAACTGGTCGAAGCTCATCGTTGCCTGTTGCAAACAAAGTTTTACCTATTGCCGTGACTAACACTTCTGCCGGTAATACCGCAGAGGTGGCATCCTCTAATTCAGGAAATTTTGGAAACTCATCGCCATCTATAAATGCGAGAGAGTACTTGCCGTAGTCTGAAGACAATTCAATCGTGTGAGAACCATCGTCAAAGGTGAACGTTAAGGGTTGCTCTGGAAAAGTCTTTAAGGTATCCATCAAAACCTTCGCCGGCACGGCAGCCGAACCTATATCTTGAGTTTCCACATCTAAGTTTACACTCATGGTGGTTTCAAGATCCGATGCACTTACGGTAAGTTCACCTTGTTTGAGTTCAAACAAGAAATTATCTAGAATCGGGAGTGTGTTGTTGCTTTGAATAATTCCTCCAATGAGTTGGAGCTGTTTCAAAAGCTTAGAACTAGATACGATGAATTTCATAATAGGACTTCTTATCGATTGATTGTAAACAAAGATAATCGGAGCGGTACGTTTTAGCCCCGTAGGATGTTTTTTTTATCACACCCTTTTGTTAATAACCGCTAGTTAAATTCCGCAGGAGTCAACATAAGGTTACGCCAACCGTAGCGTTGGATCAGCGCCATTCGCCCGTCTGGTAGCTCAGCATAAAACCTATCCGGATCCCATTCGTGTGCCTGCCCATCTTCTCCTATTAGGATACCTTCCGTTTTTTTATAAAAAGCCCTTGTCTCCAGCGTTTCACCGCCAATTGTATTCACAAAAAAGGAGAATGCAGGAACAGCGCTAAATATGCTGTCTTTTTTGTTCCAAATATTATCCGACTCTACCACTGCCCCTTCATATTTCAGCGTACGAACTGCACTAACGGCTGTCATTAATAATTGAGGTTTATTATTTGACAAAGGTTCGGATTCACGGCCCATAAGCAACCAGCTAGATGCTTCTTGAGCAATTTCGTTCAAATTGCCTTTAACATTTCGAGTAATCTTCCAAAAGAATCCCTCCGGTCCATTTACCTTCATTTCTATACTTTCAATCTCATCTAGGGCTAACCCATAGATAGTACGATCACGCCACAAAGAGGGTTCTGTGAAGAATCGAGTCGTCAGATAACCATTAAACCCTTGGATATAAACTGAAAAGGGTAATTGGGAACCAATCATGCGGTAGTAGGTCCCAAGCATATCTGGGGTTTCAGTGCCAACAATGTAACTCTTTAGTAATTTCTCACCACTGTAAACCTCAACCCATTTGCCGTAAACATCCATACGCTGATTGACTTCGGAAACAGCGCTTTTAGCAACGAAATTTTTTAATGTGACATTACCTAGAGTCTCTAACAAGACTTGTATCGCATCTTTCCTTGCCGGATAACTACCGTTTACTAACCAACCTGTAGAAGATCGTTCAAGAGTTACTTCTGATGGTTTTTTATCTTTAATAACAACCCTCGTAATAGAAGCAGTGTCAGCTATTACAAAATCATATTGAGCTTTTAATTCCTCCAAACCATCGCTTTGCTTTGAATTGTTGCACGCCATAAGTAGGAGTGCTACTGGAAATAGGTATTTGAGTGAATTAACGTGCATATCTTCTTTTTCTGAACCAAGCCAATGATAATCCTACGAGCAACAAGAATAATTCAGGAGCTATGACATTGAGGAATTTCCATTTAGTGCGTTCTGCGTATAACTTATCTGTATTTAAGAGACGCAATTTAACATCGCGTGTTCGAGTTTCAATTAAGCCAGTATCGTCTAGCATATGATCCACTAAGTTGAGAATTAAGTCGTCATTGCCGTATTGTATGTTGGTATATTGATCAAACCCTAAGGGCAACGGCTGGCCCCTTGGTAATTCGGGATTAATCAAATTGACTTGATTCCTAATAAAATCACCGTCGCTAAAAACGGCCATACTTGTAGTCGTGCTTTTTTTAATCTGTGGAAGTGAACTCCCGGCTTTACGCGGAGCAATTCTGTTAGCATACGCACTTTGAAACCGGCCTTCTAAAAGCACACCTGTCAGGAGGCTTTGAGCAGCAAAGGTTCTTGGATCAGGTCTATTATACAATGTTTCCAAACTTACCATATGTGGTGCGGGAACGCTTTTAGCATTCATGGAACTCAACAACAAAGGAGTCATTCTAACCCCTTCAGCCTCTAAGGTGTCCAAGGTACTAACAAATTCTCCCTTGACTGCATTAATATTTGCGACCGCTGGATGTTCAGATGCTCCAAGTAAAGGGAAATATACCCAGGGGTTAATACTTCTTCGATCGTTAATTCCTGCGCATCGGATATCTTGAACAAGATTGGTATTTACTCTGACACCATATTTAAAGAGAAGATCAGTGATGTTTAAATTAAAATACGTAGGATACGCAAGGAATTCAGGTCCAAAACTCAAGCTATCCATTTCAGCCTGAACACCATCTACAAACCACAAGAGATGACCACCGCCCATTAAAAACTGATCAAGTAAATACTTATCAATTTCAGAGAATGCAACAGTGGGCTTTGCAATAATTGCCAGATCAAAACTATTCAATCGACGAACCATATCTTCAATATCAGCATCGCCATTGCTCTTGGCTTTGTAGGTTTCCATGGAGAATCGTTCCACAGTGTAGTGCTCACTTAAGACCAGACCAATACCGGCAGTTTTTGATGCTGAAAGCTCTCCGTGTCCCGTAATCATGGCGATTTTTTCTCGCTCTGTGGTCAGAAGTGTGCTTAACGCTCGTGATAAATTGAATTCCAACTGCTGAATACTAATATTCACCTGTTCCGCTGGATTAAATGCCATGACATCTTCTAATAGCACTGCCGTTTCCTCCTTTTCTTGATAGCTAAGAATCGCGGCGGGAAAAATATTAAGTACACTTTGACCGTCTTTGGTATTGATTTGCAATTGAACTGCATCAATACCTTTTGTTGCTAGTTGATTTTTAAATTCAGCCGATTGGTCCGCTTGATTCGGATTGATAAATTCAAAGAATACATTAGGGTTCCGCGCACCCCATTCTTCTAACATGTGTTGCGTTTCCTGCCTAAGGCGCTCAAAACCTGCAGGGAAGTCTCCCTCTAAATACACCTTAATTAGAAGCGGTTCTTGAACCTGCTCTAGTAACGTTTCCGTTCCTTCGCTCAGGGAATATCGCCCTTCCTCTGTTAAGTCAATTCTAAATCGAACACTTTGCGAGAGAAGAATTATTAGTATAGCGGCTATTGCGAAGGTTGTTTTCAATACTAGCTTCGTCTGTAGATACTTTTTACCAAGTATTATTAATGTAAGGCTCAAATACAGCAATACAATCCCTATAAAATAGCCAATATCACGGCCGTCAAGTACACCTCTAGCAATGGAAGTATAGTGTTCATTAAAGCCTAATTGACCCAAAGTCAGCTCCCATCCGCTAAATTTGTATAAATCAGCTAATGCCTCAAAACCTAAATACATTGCGGCATTAAGAGCCACACCGAGCACAAAGGCCACTACGTTATTGGAAGTAGATGCACTTGCGAATAAGGCCACCGCAGTATATGCAGCTCCAAGAGCAACCAAGCCAATAAAGGAACCAACGGCAGCTCCCCAATCTAAATTGCCAACGGGAGAACCCAATGCACTTATACTCCACAAGTAGATGAATGTTGGAAGTATACTCAATACGACCACGACCAATGCTCCAAGGTATTTTGCCAGTACAAGCTGAGCAGAAGAAATTGGACGCACTGCTAAAAGTTCTATCATTCCTGATTTTAGCTCATCGCTAAATACGCGCATACTTACTGCCGGAATTAGAAATAAAAACACCCAAGGGGCTAAAGCAAAATAATTCGACAGCGAAGCATATCCTCCTTCAATTAAATTGAAAGGTCCATTGAATACCCACAATAAAAGGCCGTTGATGAGCAAATAAACTCCTATAATCAAATAGCCTAAAATGCCAGAGAAATAAAGCTGTAATTCCTTTCTAAGTTGTGCAATCATGCTTCCTTTTTATCTACTATCTGGCACGTCCATGCCTCCGGTTTATCGTAAAATAATTCCTTCGTTCTAGGCCAAACTGATTTGAATAACGAACTATTTCTGTATACGTCTAAATCAGCCTCTGAATCCCAAAAGCTCAGCGTAAAAAAATACTTGTTACTTTCTAGTAAATGTACACCGTGACATCCGGGCTGCTTGGCAATGAGATTTTTACTTTCCGCAAAAATCTCACGAAAAACATCCCCCTCAGATTCGCTGGGCTTTATGGCTAATTTCACTATGCGTTGAATCATGTAATATCAATTCTAACCCAATCATGGACTTTCATACCCAGTAATTCATCGCTGCCTCGAATGTGCTCTCCTCCACTTTTACCAATTGCAATAGCGAGCATACCTTCTTCATTCCAAAGGGCCGCTAACTTCCCCTGTGGGACATCTGCAATTCGGTCGTAAATCCTTTGCATACTTCTTCCTCTAGACAATTCTACTGAAAATTTACGTGCGCCGGCGTGATTGGTAAACATTGCTCTACTAATATTTGTGATACACGTCCCAAATCTATCAACATACACTACGTTACCACTAATGGCGTGATCACTCATACCAGGTACCTGTTCCTTAACGCGTTTAACGGATGACAACGCCGGACCTAACACCTCCATTTTTCCACCATCACTCAGGTGAGCAGCTGCAGCTGCTAAAATCTCTTTTTCATCATCGGAATTAATTCCACGAATATCTAATGTGCGTGCTCCAGTGATTTTTTCTTCTCTCAAAACACTAGTTATTAACCCATTATTCGTACCCAGAAAATATTGTCCATTCGACTTTAGACAAATATATTCGCCGCCTTCTTGCGGAGATGACCCGACCATCACCAAATGAATAGTTCCCTTTGGAAAGTCTTTGTAGACACCACGAAGGATATGTGCCGCTTCTAGGATGTTGTGGGGTTCTACTAAATGACTGATATCTACAATTTCCGTCTTTTTAATACGTCGAAGTACACGAACCTTGAGTCGTGCAACGGTATTGTCGCGAAGGCCATAATCTGATAATAAAGTGATTAATCCCATAGAAGCGCCGTGACCACGTGGTGTATTAATGAAAATGTAGTTACTTTGTCAAAAGTAAGGCAATTCCGCCTTCTAAAACAGTACTCAACACAGCAGTAATTGACACAAAAGGTTTTTGAACTCACCGGTGCGGACCCAGCGCAACTCTACGGACCAAGCAACATCTATCTCAAGCAGCTTGGCGCTTATTTTCCCGCATTGAAGATTATAGCCCGCGGCCATGAAATGAAGGTTAGCGGTCCTCAAGAAAGTATAGAAGAATTTGAGGATAAGCTCGAAGCAATCGTCGCATACGTAAGTAAGAATAAGCGATTAGATGAACGTGCTTTAGAAGAACTCATTCAAGCGAGGGATACAGCTCGAACAAAGCACACTATGCTTAAGGACGAAGTTATTTTGCACGGCCCTCAAGGCCGTATCATTAAAGCCAAAACTCCAAATCAGCACAAATTAGTAGAGACAGCGATGACTAATGACTTAGTTTTTGCAGTTGGGCCTGCTGGTACGGGGAAGACTTACACCGCAGTGGCATTAGCTGTGAGCGCCCTTAAGAATCGAGAAGTCCGAAGAATTATTATGACTAGACCGGCTGTTGAAGCAGGCGAAAACCTAGGCTTTTTACCTGGTGACTTGAAAGAAAAATTGGACCCGTATTTACAGCCATTATATGATGCTTTACGTGATATGATTCCAAAAGAAAAATTAGAGTTCTATCTAGAAAATCGTACTATTGAGATTGCACCTTTAGCCTTTATGAGAGGGCGTACGCTTGATGATGCCTATGTGATTTTAGACGAAAGTCAGAACACAACAACGGCACAAATGAAAATGTTTTTGACTCGAATGGGTGAAAATGCACGTTTCATTATTACTGGAGACACCTCCCAAATAGATCTACCTAAACATCAAAAAAGTGGTCTTAAAGAGGCCATTATCACGTTAAAAGGGATTAAGGGAATAGGGTTTGTTGAATTGGATGGACGCGACGTAATACGCCACCCACTTGTTAAAAAAATAATTACTGCTTACGATCGGAAAGATTGACTATGAATCAAGATCCAACATTTCAATTTACAGGACAAACGAACTTTTATAGGGGTAAAGTTAGGGACGTGTATACTATAGGAAAGGATCTTTTAGTCATGGTAGCATCTAACAGAATTTCAGCTTTTGATGTTGTTCTGCCTAAACCCATACCTGGAAAGGGTCAAGTGCTCAATCAAATTGCCGAACACTTTCTTAAGGCTACGGAGGATATAGTACCTAATTGGCGTTTATCCACTCCTGATCCTCAAGTAACCGTTGGTCATAAAGCAGAGCCGTTTAAAGTAGAAATGGTCATCCGTGGATACTTAGCCGGTCATTCAGCTCGAACCTACCAGAGCGGGAATCGTAAACTATGCGGGGTGGTTCTTCCAGAAGGAATGCAAGAAAATGATCCTTTTATTGAACCCATTATCACACCTTCAACCAAAGCTTCCCATGGAGATCACGACGAAGATATTTCAAGAGAAGAAATCATAAAACAGAGAATTGTAAGTGAAGCCGATTACAAGCAATTGGAGAGCTACACCAGAGATTTATTTGAAAGAGGGACAGAAATGGCCGCAGAACGTGGACTTATATTGGTAGATACCAAATATGAATTTGGTAAGCTTGCTAATGGCACTATTGTGCTCATTGATGAGATTCACACACCTGATAGCTCGCGTTATTTTTATAAAACAGGTTATGCAAAAAGACAAAAAAACGGAGAGGCTCAGTTGCAGCTCAGTAAAGAATTTGTAAGAGAGTGGTTAATGGAAAACGGCTTTCAAGGAAAAGAAAATCAGACCATACCCCCAATGACGGACGAGTTTGTTCACCTTGTTTCCAGTCGCTATTGCGAATTATATGAAAAAATTACTGGAAATAAATTTCAACCTGCTTCCACAGAAAATGCAGAATTACGCATAGAGAAAAACATAGAGAAGTATCTATCCTCCGCGCAATGAAAATGATATTGAATTCGTAATTTTAAATTATTCATTTGAAAAATTATGTTAAGAGCCTTAAAAGTTACTGCATTACTTGCTACCCTGCTTATTTCTACAACTGCTTTCGCCCAATTGAAAATCATCAAATTTGGGATTAAGGGAGGGGCTAACTACCCTCAACAGGGTTTGAGTCTGAACGATATCAATGATATTGTGAACAATCAAACATTCAATATTGATAATATTCAAACCGTATATAGCGACGGATTCAACGCCGGACTCATTGCAAGAATAAGTCTTCCATTAATCCCTGTATACGTTCATGGCGAAGCACTATACACGCAATTTAAAGAGACCATTCAAGCCACAGGAGGAGATGCTTTTAACCTAGAATCTACCATTGAGAGAATAGATTTCCCTTTGAGTGCAGGTGCTAAATTAGGCCCCGTATTTGCCGGACTAGGAGCAACACCCTCTATCCCACTTGCCAATGCTAGTGACCTTTGGTCACCCACAGAAGATGCCAATTTCACATGGGGTTGGCACATTCACGCCGGCGTAAAACTTTGGAGACTTCTTGGAGAGGTGAAATATGAAAGTGGCTTTGGGCTAATGGCAGGTGATTTTGATCAAAACATTAATGGAAGCGACTACACCTTTAATCTAGATCAACGTCGATCTCAAGTAATTGTTAGCGTAGCGTATTTTTTCAAATAACTACTCGGTCTCGAGTTCCTCAAGGTATCCTTTCTGATAGAAATGATGAATAATGCCAGCGGCATAGGCGTCGTGCTCTAAATGTACCATTCGCTTTTTTAACTTAGGCCGATTAGTACCGTCAGTCGCCAAATAAAAATAGGTATACCCAATTAACCTACTGTTTTCAATTAGAATTGCACACTTTTCATTTCCCTTTCTACCCGGCCCAATTAATGTCGCGTCAGAAGGAAATAAGTATTGCCTCATAGTACTCAGTGTCACTTGCTTTGACTTCGCTTTCCACTGGAGCTTTTTAGTATTTTTAAAGTAATGCTCACGATCTTTATCAAGCAAGAATGAAAGGGGATCTAATGATTCATTCATCATAAGGTGTTGCAAAAATCCATACATAGACTTATTCCCTTCAAAATAGAATTCTGGTTGCTTGTTGCGAATGGGATGTACCCTCACAAAATCAACTAACACGCTTTTCTTAGGTTCTGTAAATATTCCAAATCCTAAAAACTGTTTTTTCTTTGTACTATTATAAAGTGGACGAAGCTTATCTAAAGTTCTTTTATGTTGAATCTGAGCTATAGCCTCATTCCCGAAATCCTCAATTTCTATACTTTTAGCTTCTGCTTGAAGAGATAAAGCCAATTTATTGTCGGCAACAAAATGTCTGTTTATACTATTCTGTAAATCTTTGCTGTTTCCAATATATATGGGCTCACCTGAATCATTGTAGATGTAATACATCCCAACTTTATTATGTAAATGCTTTACTTGTTCTTTGAATGGATTCCTATTTTCACTATCTGATTTTGAGACTTGAACCTCCTCTAAAAAAGAGCTTCGATCCTTTTCCAGTAAAATCTTTAATAGTTCCGTTGTTAGCCTAGCATCACCTTCAGCTCTATGGCGAGCAGAGTTAATGAGGCCAAGCTCCTTTGCAACTGTCTTCAACCCATAATTGGACCAGTTGGGGAACATTCTTTCGCAATAAGGAATCGTATCTAAGGTAGCTCGATGATAATCAAAGCCCAGTGCTTCAAATTCCTGCTGAAATACACGATAGTCAAAACCAATGTTATGCGCCACAAAAGTGGTATCCTCAGTAATCTTTACAAGTCTTTTAGCAATTTCGTAAAACTTTGGTGCTGTTCGCACCATCTTATTACTGATTCCGGTGAGTTTCGTAACGTAAGGGTCTATTCCTCTTTTCGGATTAACCAAGGAAATAAATTGGTCTACGATATCGCCATTCTCAAGAATAAATACAGCTACGTCAATGATACGTTCATCACCCCAAGAACCTCCAGTACACTCAATATCTATAACAGCAAATCTCATCTAATCATTTCTAGCACCAAAAATAGAGGAACCTATTCTCACATGCGTTGACCCATTTTCAATGGCAAGTTTATAATCACCACTCATTCCCATACTTAGCGTATTCCAATTGCGCGTTGTTCCAAGCTCATCATAAAGGTCTTTTAAACGTGCAAATTCACTATTCACCAAATTCATATCCTTTGTATTGGTAGCCATTCCCATGAGTCCAACAACTTCTGCATTGGGAAAGTCATCTAATTGACCCACAAGCTCACGCAATTCTCCCTCGCTCAAACCTGACTTAGTATCCTCACTAGCAATTTGGACCTGAAGAAGGCTTTTAATAGTTCTACTGCATTTAACCGCCTGTTTATTGAGCTCTACTAAGACTTTTCTTCGATCTACCCCATGCACCATGTGTACAAAAGGAGCTATATATTTAATCTTATTAGTCTGAACGGTACCAATCATGTGCCACTGAATGTCTTTGGGCAACTCTTCATACTTAGCAGCTAATTCCTGTATCTTATTTTCACCAAAATGACGCTGACCGGCCTCATACGCCTCCATAATGGCAGATATTGGTTTAGTCTTGCTTACTGCGATCAACTCAACATCTCCCAATTCAAGATTGTACTTCGATATAGATTCTGTTACGCTCATTTAAACACATGAAGCATCATACCACTTCTTAATTTTGGTTCAATATAAGTGCTTTTGGGCGGCATTGAACCTCCAGCTAATGCTGTTTTTTTTAGTATTTCTATACTTACCGGGGGTAAACGAAAACCTAATTCAAGACCCTTGGCCAACATCTCATTACTTTGGTCTCTATCCTTTTGATGTACGTAGGAAATACGCTCATCTTTTTTTGCGTCTTTTATTCCTAAAAGAGGATCAAGAATTTCGTTCATTAAATATTCTGGTGGGAGGTCACGATTTATGCCTTGATTGGACGTTAAAATAAACCACCGTCCCTCAAAAAACATTTCTAAATCCCCCTCGACCTTATCAAAACTCCCAGCCTTTTCATCTACATCAAAGTTGTCATATAATTGATCTTTAGAAAAGTCCATATTCGATAGGTTAACCCAGCGCTCAAAAGAATCAATTCCAATTTCTTTTTCGTCCATAAACATGGTTAGAATCATTTGAGCCTCTTCACTGTTTTTCAGATTCTGAGCAACTCTTCTCGTTGAGCCGAACCTATGGTGACCATCTGCCAGAAAAAAATCGTTGCTTTGACTGAAAACTTCTTCCAACTTATTTTTCAACTCACCCGATATAGCCCATAATTTATGGCCGATTTCATTAGCCGTGAAGAAGTCGAAAATTGGTTCCGTTGACTTAACCTTATCCATCAATTCAGTACGTTTTGAATCCGAAGCTCCGAAGACTAAAATAGGCTCTGCTTGGAATCCCGTACTTTCCAAGTACTCAGCAAAAAGTTTCTCGCGAACCTCTATTGTTTTTTCATGTAAATGAACTTGAGCCTCGTTTACATCTAGTAATCCAATTATGCCTGAATAGATTCTATCACCTGATTTTTGCTCATATAAAAAATAACAAGGTACTTTATCACTCTTAAAAATACCGTTGTCAATAAACTGATTTAATCTTGAACGAATAAGCTGGAATCGCTCTTGATTTGTTAATGAAGTGTCCGTTTCAGGACGAATCACTTGAAGGAAGGAATATGGATTATTTCTGAGTTTATCATTTAACTGTTCGGTTGAATACAATTCTACCGAACGACTCGGAACTAGGTGTGCCTTGTTGCGCTCAGCGCGAAACGCTCGAAATGGTTTTAGCATGAATCTCTGTACTTAGGTGGGAGAAAGTTACGCCAATAATGTGCTCAAGGAATTACTATGACTTAGCAAGAGGCAATTTTAATTGACTTCGAGTAAACATTCCTACATTTTCGAGTGAGAAAACACAACTAAAATTACCTATAATCGTTATCAAAAAAGTCTGCTTTCAACATAGACTTCCTTTTAATTTAGTTTCACCTTTATAATGCATCAATATGCGCTGCTAGTTCTGTTCCTATTCTATCCTGAGCCTCCATTGTTGCTGCGCCAATATGAGGCGTAATACTGACTTTACCATTCATCAAAATCTTTACTGCGGGTGTCGGTTCATTGGTGTATACATCTAAACCTGCACCTGCTACTTTACCGCTTTCAATTGCTGCCAATAAAGCTTCCTCATTAACAACTCCTCCTCGAGAAGCATTCATTAAGAATACGCCGTCTTTCATCTTAGAAATTTCATCATCACCAATCAAATTGCCACCAGGGACATGGACAGAAATAAAGTCACTCTCAGCTAAAACACGTTCGAAACCAATATTTTCACAAGTGAATGTAGCCTTTTGACCATCAAAGAAATCAAGTTCAACGTCTACATTGTTGTCATGCATTTCCGAAAAGACAACTTTCATGCCTGCGCCAATTGCGAGCTTTGCCAACGCCTGACCTATTCGGCCAAAACCCACAATTCCCAATGTGCGCCCTCTCAATTCTAAACCCTTTGCATACGCTTTTTTCAAAACGCCAAATTTAGAATCGCCCTCCAAAGGCATTTGACGGTTTGAATCGTGCATAAAACGCACCAGTCCCCTCATATGACCCATAACCAATTCTGCGACTGAGTCAGAAGACGCTGCAGGTGTATTGAATACTGTTAATCCTTTATCTCGTGCGTATTCAACATCAATGTTATCCATTCCAACACCACCGCGGCCAATACCTTTTAAAGATGGACAAGCATCAATCAAAACTTGACGTACCGTTGTGGCAGAACGAACCAAAACCACATCAATTTGGTGTTCATTAACAAAATTCGCTAATTGATCTTGTGCCACTTTTGTGGTAAAAAGATGGTGTCCCCCGGCTTGAATTGCCGCAACACCAGAAGCTGAAATACCGTCGTTTGCTAATACTTTCATGAATATTTTTTTTCTAATTCTTGCATACAGTTCACCAACACTTGAACGCTTTCTATATCCATGGCATTGTACATGGATGCCCTGTAACCTCCTACGGAACGATGACCGTTAATACCTGAAATTTGATTTGTGTTGATGAGTTTATCAAAATACTCTTTGTGAGACCCTTCATCGTTGAGAAGAAAACAGGCATTCATAGTAGACCGGTCCTCAATAGCTGCAGTGCCTGCAAACAGTGAATTGCGATCTATTTCTTGATAGAGTAAGCTTGCTTTTTCGTCATTTCGTTTTGCAATAGTCTCTACACCACCATTAGCCTTCAACCAGCGGAGAGTAAGCATACTAACATAGACAGAAAAAACAGGAGGGGTATTGAACATACTGCCCTTTGAAATATGTGTAGTATAATCTAACATGGTGGGAATATAGCGTCCTGAGCGCCCCAGCGCATTCTTACGCACAATAACTAAGGTTGCACCCGCGGGTCCCAGGTTTTTTTGAGCTCCTGCGTAAATAAGGTCGAAGTCTTTCACATCAATAGACCTCGAAAAGATATCTGAACTCATGTCTGCTACAACGGGAACACGCGTATCAGGGAAGTCTTTTATTTGAGTACCATAAATAGTATTGTTCGAAGTGCAGTGAAAGTAATCCGCCGATTCATCAATTGTATAACCTTTGGGAATATAATTGTAATTGGCATCTTTTGATGATGCCAATACTTCCGCCTTTCCTAAACCTGCGGCCTCCTTGTATGCTTTGGATGACCAAGCACCCGTATCCAAATATTGAGCCTTTCCACTCTCAGTCAACAAGTTAAAGGCTACCATAATAAATTGCATAGAAGCTCCCCCTTGAAGGAAAATAACTTCATGGGTATCTGGAACATGCAGTAATTCTTTTGTTAGAGCTACAGCCTCATCCATAACCGCTACAAAGCTTTTACTGCGGTGAGAAATTTCAACAACGGACAACCCGAGGTTATCGAAATCAATTAAAGATTCCGAAGCCTCTTTAAAAACTTCTTGCGGAAGAATGCACGGGCCAGCAGAGAAATTGTGAATTTTCATTTTTTCATTTTTAATAAGCTACAAAACTAAATTGTTCTACTACCAATAATGCGTGCCGCAGGAAAAAGTTTCGGTTAATATTCACTACATATTCACAAATTCAAACGACTTCAGAACCCACAATAAGGCATGAACAATGTATGCCGCTTTGTGCGTAACTTTGACTATTACTTTTCAATTTAAAATCACAGAATAAATGGCCAACGGAATTTTCAATGTACCAGTCGCATCAAATGAACCTATTTACGATTATGCGCCAAATACACCTGAACGCGAAGCTTTACTTGCTTCGTACAGAAAACAATACACGTCAACCGTAGACGTGCCAATGTATATAGGTGGACAAGAAGTTCGCACAGGTAAACTAGGAAAGTTAACGCCTCCGCACGAGCACCAGCACATTCTAGGCCATTACCATATTGGTGACGAAAGCCATGTTAAAGCGGCTGTGAATAGTGCATTAGAGGCACGCGAACAATGGGGTAATATGCCCTGGGAACACCGGGCGGCCATTTTTTTAAAGGCTGCCGATTTGATTAGTGGGAAATACCGCTACAAAATAAACGCAGCTACGATGCTTGCCCAAGGCAAGAACTGTTTCCAAGCAGAGATTGATGCAGTCTGCGAATTTGCTGATTTTCTGAGGTTCAATGTAGAATACATGACTCAAATTTACAGCGAACAACCAGAAAGCGCGCCAGGAATATGGAATAGACTTGAATACCGTCCTTTAGAAGGTTTTGTTTTTGCAGTAACTCCTTTCAACTTTACGGCAATTGCTGGTAATCTACCTGCAACTCCAGCGCTCATGGGTAATACTGTTGTTTGGAAGGCGGCGGATAGCCAAATATTTTCAGCTAATGTTGTAATGGAGATATTTAATGAAGCTGGCTTGCCAGATGGCGTCATCAATCTAATTTATGTTGACGGACCTGTAGCAGGTGATTATATTTTTAAGCACCGTGATTTTGCGGGATTGCACTTTACTGGATCTACGGCTGTTTTCCAACATTTATGGAAAACCATTGGCCTAAACATCAATTCGTATAGGTCTTATCCTCGTATCGTAGGTGAGACTGGCGGAAAAGACTTTGTTGTGGCACACCCATCTGCGAAAAGCAAAGAAGTTAGCACCGCTTTGAGCAGAGGTGCGTTTGAATTTCAAGGACAAAAATGTTCAGCAGCTTCCCGTGCCTATATACCTAAAAGTATGTGGCCGGCTGTAAAGCAAGAACTTCTAGATGATATTAATTCCTTCAAAATGGGTACCCCGGAAGATATGGGTAACTTCATTAACGCTGTAATTGATGAGCGTGCATTTGATAAAATTGCCGCTTACATTGATGATGTGAAAAAACAAGATGATGCTGAAGTAATCATTGGAGGGCAATACGATAAAAGCGTTGGCTATTATATAGAACCAACCGTTGTGGTCACTTCTAATCCTGCATTCCGTACTATGGTTGAAGAGATTTTTGGCCCGGTTCTAACCATATACGTCTATGAGGATGAAGCGTGGAACGAGACCTTACAATTAGTGGATAACACCTCTGATTACGCATTAACGGGGGCAATCTTCTCAAGAGATAGATATGCTGCCATAGAAGCTGCTAAGGCACTTGAGAATGCAGCTGGTAATTTTTATATAAACGACAAACCAACTGGTGCAGTTGTGGGCCAACAACCCTTTGGTGGAAGCCGTGGTTCAGGAACTAATGATAAGGCTGGTTCCTATATGAATCTACTGCGTTGGGTAAACGCACGTACCATCAAAGAATGCTTGGTTCCACCTACAGATTATCATTATCCTTTCTTAGGGTAATACTTATAAATGAAGAGGCGCTTTTTAAGCGCCTCTTTCATTATACGGTTAGTCGATTTTCGGAACTTGAAAATTTTGAATTTCTTTTCGAGTCAAATAGACTACTTTTTTTGTTTCAAAAAACTCTTCCGAAAAAAATCGGCTTAACGGCGTTAACTCAGCCTTTAAAGGCCCTAACTCCTCGGCTAGTTCACCACCTTTTAAATAAAGGAGTCCGTTAGAACGTTGATGGTCTGAATTTTTCCTGTCTATGCGGCCCTTAATCCATGGGATAAAGCGTTGCATATGCGTGACTGCTCTGGATATTACAAAGTCATATTGATATTTCAATTGTTCCGCACGAACATGTGTTCCTTCCACATTTTCTAGTCCTAAAGCCTCTGCTACTGCCTGTACAACTTTAACCTTCTTGCCTATTGAATCCACTAAATGGAAATCTGTCTTAGGAAATAAAATAGCTAAGGGAATACCGGGGAATCCGCCACCGGTTCCTACATCAAGTACGACCTGACCGGGTAAAAAATTATATGCTTTAGCAATCGCCATACTATGAAGAACATGCTTCAAGTAGAAAGAGTCCATATCTTTTCTACTGATTACATTAATCTTTGCATTCCAGTCCTCATAAAGCGGTTTTAACTGCTCAAGTTGTTTACGCTGTATATCCGTTAAATCAGGAAAATGAGAGAAAATAAGTTCAGTTGTATACATGGTTCAAAGATATGCCCATAGGTGGTACTTTTGCTCTTTATGAAGTTTCTACTCAAACAAACAGATTCCAAGAGTTCTGCACGCGCCGGAATAATCACTACGGATCATGGTCAAATTCATACGCCAATCTTCATGCCCGTTGGTACGGCAGGAACTGTAAAGGGAGTACATACTAAAGATTTAAAGGACGACACCAAGGCCCAAATCATCTTGGGAAATACCTATCATCTTTTTCTCCGACCAGGAACTGCTATTCTAAAAGAGGCTGGTGGTTTACATAAGTTTAATGGCTGGGACGGGCCCATACTTACAGATAGCGGTGGCTATCAAGTGTATAGCCTTGCCAATCAGAGAAAAATAGATGAGCAGGGTGCTACTTTCGCTTCCCATATTGACGGTACAAAGTATCTTTTTACTCCGGAAAAAGTCATGGATATTCAGCGCGAAATAGGCGCAGATATCATAATGGCCTTTGACGAATGTCCACCCTATCCGAGCAGTTATGAGTATGCTAAAAAATCCATGCAAATGACTCACAGGTGGTTGGATAGATGCATGAAACAATTGTCAGCAACTGAACCACTTTATGGACACAATCAATCGCTATTCCCCATTATTCAGGGATCAACTTTTGAAGATTTGAGAGATGAAAGCGCTGAATATATTGCCAGCAAAAACGCTGACGGTAATGCCATTGGTGGATTAAGTGTTGGTGAACCTGCTGAAGAAATGTATAAACATGCTGCAGGTGCATGCGCGATTTTACCAAAGGATAGACCTCGGTACTTAATGGGCGTTGGAACACCAGCCAATATTCTTGAAAACATTAGCTTAGGAATAGATATGTTTGATTGCGTGATGCCCACCCGAAACGGACGTAATGGCCAACTATTTACTAGTGAAGGAATCATCAATATTCGAAATAAGAAGTGGGAAAACATACATGAGCCTATTGACCCAAATGGAACAAGCTTTGTAGATTCTGCCTACACCAAGGCCTATGTTCGTCATCTAATTCACAGCAAGGAAAGCTTAGGAGCACAAATTGCTTCCATACATAACATTAGGTTTTATCTGTGGCTAGTGGAAGAAGCAAGAAAACAGATTATTTCAGGCCACTTTGCAAGTTGGAAAAATCACATGATCCCAAAATTAGAGCGTAGATTGTAGAGGTGAATAAATTGGACTGGTACATATTGAAGAAATTCATGGGAAGCTTTTTCTTAACTATGATTCTTATTCTCGCCATAGCGATAGTCTTTGATATCAGTGAAAAAATTGACGACTTCCAAAACGGCGCTACCATGAATGAAATCATTTTTGACTACTATGTCAATTTCATTGCATTCTATGGTAATCTGTTTAGCGCTCTTATTCTATTTATTTCTACGATTTGGTTTACCTCCAGAATTGCCTCGAACACAGAAATAGTGGCAGTGCTAACTTCTGGCACGAGCTTTAATAGATTACTTCGTCCCTACGTTATTGGTGCCACCATTATTTGTCTCCTATCCTTAACATTAAATCACTTATTAGTACCACAAACAAACATCAAAAGAATCCAGTTTGAAGAAAAGTATATTACTGGAGTCAGCCGTCCCATTAACCAAAAGGTACATCGACAAATCCTACCAGGACATTATGTTTATTTTGAAACGTATTCAGGGATCAGACAAAGTGGTTATCAATTCACCTATGAAACTTTTAATAATCACATTTTAACCTCTAAGCTAAGCGCAGATTTTGTCCGATTGGATACCGCTACGGGCAAATGGAGATTAGATAATTACAGACTCCGAACTCTAGATAGTTTGGGTAATGAATCTATTGCAACGGGACGCAAATTAGACACCGTTCTTCAATTTTCTTCTGAACAAATCGCACCCAAATTGAATTCCATTGCGACAATGAACTCTAATGAATTGAGCAAATTTATCGCTCAAGAAGAAATAACCGGAAATGAAAACATAGCTTCCTACCAAATGGAAATGCAACGCAGGTCATCTTATCCTCTCAGTTCTTATGTATTTGTACTTCTAGCGGTATCTTTAGCAAGCCAAAAAAGACGGGGAGGATTAGGGGTTAATATTGCTATAGGACTAGTGCTTTGCGCCATATATGTCTTTGCCATGCAAATCTCCCAAACCTTTGCCACTACTGGCGTTTTATCCTCAGACAAATGGCTCGGAAAGGCTCTTATGTGGATCACGATTCAACCCGCAGAATTTGCGATTTGGATACCCAATTTACTATTTGCAGGCATTGCACTTTGGAGGTACAATAAAGCACCTAAATGATATGAACTCATTTGCCAAGGATCAACTGAACCTACACTTTATTGTGTTTATTTGGGGATTTACCGCAATCCTTGGGAAATTTATCAGTATTGATGCATTGTCTCTTGTATTCAATCGAACCGCATTAACATCTATTGTAATTGCATGCTATCTCATGTATCGCAAAAGAGGTTTTACCGCTAATACCAAGGATCTTGCTTTTATGTGGTTGTGCGGATTATTAATTGCCGTGCATTGGATCACTTTTTTTGGTGCCATTAAGATTTCCAATGTAAGCATTACTCTAGCTGGAGTGTCAACGGGTGCATTGTGGTCATCACTACTTAACCCGATTTTATCCAAAACTAAATTTGATATTACTGAAATTATTTTAGGCCTACTTGTAATCGTAGGAATTGGCATTGTGTTTTACGAAGAACCCAATACCGCTGATATCAAGGAACTTAGCTACTACGGGATTGCGATTACAAATTTTCAATTGGGCTTGGTTATCGCGTTATTTAGTGCGATGCTTAGTGCGTCGTTTAGTATTTTAAACAAACAACTCGTTGAAAGATATCCGAAGCCAGTTCAGGTAACGTTTTGGGAGATCACCTTCGCCTTTTTGTCAATTCTACTGTTCGAGGTTTTTAGAGGAAATAACCCCATGAATCTTTGGGCTTCTAATCAGAATGACTATATATTCATTGCCGTATTAGCACTCCTATGCACGGCTTATCCTTTTATCAAAAGTGTGGAACTTTTGAAACGTCTTTCTCCTTTCAGCGTGATGCTAGCCATTAATTTAGAACCTGTTTATGGAATCATCCTGGCCGCACTCTTTTTTGGAGCATCTGAAAGCATGTCTCCTCAATTTTATCTTGGGGTGATGATTATCCTAGCGACCGTTATTGCCAATGGTATTATAAAAGCCAACAAAAGGAAGCGTTAAAGCAATTTGTTTTGGTATTTTGCCAAT
The DNA here is from genome assembly GCA_002707525.1 of Flavobacteriales bacterium. GTDB lineage: Bacteria > Bacteroidota > Bacteroidia > Flavobacteriales > Schleiferiaceae > UBA10364. Next base: position 5,857 of record PAND01000017.1, on the reverse strand, counting down.
TGTGAAAAACACAATACACATGGAATATCTTTCTTTCGAAAAACCCATTGAAGAGCTTAAAATACAGCTAAATAAGGCTCTTGAATTAGCAGACGACACAGGAGTCGATATGGCAAAGACCATTGAGGACATTCGAAAAAAACTCGTAGAAAAGAAAAAAGAAATCTACAGCAACTTAAATGCTTGGGAAAGAGTACAGCTTTCACGTCATCCTCAACGTCCATATACACAAGCATACATTGAGGCCCTCACTGAAGGTAACTTTATTGAATTACACGGTGATCGCGGCGTAAAAGATGATAAAGCCATGATTGGTGGTTGGGGTAAAATGGGCGATCAAACCTATATGTTTATGGGCCAGCAAAAAGGTGTAAATACCAAGATGCGTCAGTACCGGAATTTTGGTATGGCCAATCCAGAGGGTTATAGGAAGGCCTTGCGATTAATGAAACAAGCAGAAAAGTTTAATCGTCCCATTGTAACACTTATTGATACTCCAGGAGCATTTCCAGGACTAGAGGCAGAAGAGCGAGGACAAGGCGAGGCAATTGCTAAAAATATCATGGAAATGTCTCGGCTAAAAGTTCCTGTAATCTGTATTATAATAGGTGAAGGAGCTTCAGGTGGAGCCATTGGTATTGGTGTGGGAGACAAAGTGCTTATGCTAGAAAATACTTGGTATTCTGTTATTTCGCCTGAAAGTTGTTCTTCAATACTGTGGCGCTCTTGGGATCATAAAGAAAAAGCAGCTGAAGCATTAAAACTCACGGCAACGGATATGAAGAAAAACGGTCTGATTGACGGGATTATCAAAGAACCACTTGGAGGAGCACATGCACATCCAGAATTGATGTTTGCAGAGGTTAAAAAAAATATCATTAAGCACACGAAAATTTTACAAAAGCTAGATGCAGAGGAACGCGTGGCTATGCGCATGGAGAAGTTCTTTAATATGGGCGTTTACGCTGAATAAATATGGAAGATCCGCAATACAGTAATCAAGCACCAAGAACTCTTGGACAAACAACCAATCTAACAGCTGGAGGACGAATTCCACCTCAAGCAATTGATTTGGAGGAAGCTGTATTAGGAGCACTTTTGATAGATAAAAATGCTCTAGCAAATATTATTGACATACTTCATCCAGAAGCTTTTTATAAAGACCAACATAGGAACATCTTCAAAATTATTACCATACTTTTTGGTGATAATCAACCCGTAGATATTCTTACGGTTGCCTCAGAATTACGAAAGGAGGGATTGATGAAAAAATCGGGTGGTGAAGTTTACTTGGCTCAATTAAGTCAGAAAGTAAGTTCAGCTGCCCATATTGAATATCATGCACGTATTGTACTTCAAAAGCATATTCAGCGTGAATTAATTCGAATTTCTGGTGAAATAACAGAAAGTGCATTTGATGAAACTACTGATGTTTTAGAACTTTTAGACAACGCCGAGCAGAAGCTTTTTGAAGTTGCCCAAGGGAACCTCAAAAGGAACTACGAAAGTGCTGAAGATTTGATTAGACAGGCTCTAGATAAAATCGAAAATATTTCTAAACAAGAAGGGCTTTCAGGAATACCTTCTGGCTTCTCGGAATTAGATAGAGTAACTTCCGGGTGGCAGCCTTCAGATTTAATCATACTCGCCGCAAGACCAGGTATGGGTAAGACCGCCTTTGTATTATCTATGGCTAGAAATATGGCTGTGGATCATCACAAAAAAGTTGCTGTTTTCTCTTTGGAGATGTCTTCTGTTCAGCTGATTACCCGAATTATTTCTTCTGAAACCGGTCTTAGTTCAGAAAAACTAAGGAAAGGTGACCTCACAGATAGAGAGTGGAATGAATTAACCTCAGGAGTCAAGGACTTAGAAAAAGCCCATCTTTTCATTGACGACACACCCGCCTTATCCGTTTTTGATCTAAGGGCCAAAGTTCGGCGTTTGAAAAGTACCCAAGGTTTGGATCTCATTATCATTGATTATTTGCAGCTCATGACTGTAGGTGGTTCCAAAGCTCAGGGAAATCGCGAACAAGAAATTTCAACAATTTCACGTTCTCTGAAATCTATAGCAAAGGAACTGAGTGTTCCGGTTATTGCATTATCTCAATTGTCACGTGCCGTTGAGACTAGGTCTGCATCAAAACGTCCTCAATTGAGTGACCTTCGAGAGTCTGGAGCAATAGAACAAGATGCGGATATAGTGAGCTTCATATACCGTCCTCAATACTATCAGATTGACGAATGGGAAAACGGAGACCCTTCTGACAATCAAGCTGAAATCATCATTGCCAAGCATAGAAACGGGTCTCTAGAAGATGTGAGATTGCGCTTCATCGCAGAACTTGCCAAATTCTCCGATCTAGACCAAGGATCAAGAATGATCATGGAAAGTAAGATGAATGCGGGAGAAGACAGTAGTTCAACAAATGATGGCTATAAAAATATTCCAAGACAGGATTTAGGAGGTGGTGATGCGCCGTTTTAGAAGGTTTTTTTTCGTTGTCTTTTTATATTTTGTTCATGAAATGTCTTTTGGGCAGGTACTCATACCTATGGACTACGAGGAGCAAACAGATCATTTAAAAGCATATGGTTTAGTTTTTGAGGCGATTGAAAAAGGATACGAATGTCATTGGCTACTGAATCATAGAGGCGGTTCTTTTGCCATTTTAGATGCCGATCAATTGATAATTCAAAAAGCGCTTCTAAAGGGAGTTAGTTACGAAAATTATAGTACTAGCACTTTAATTTCTTTAATGGGAGAACTTAAAAGTCCCAGCAGAAATACAAATACCGTAGAACTTGAAAGAGTACCCAAAATAGCAGTGTATTCCCCGGAAGGGAAGCAACCTTGGGATGATGCGGTTACTCTTGTTTTAACTTATGCCGAAATTCCCTTCGAAACCATTTATGACGATGAGGTACTGGGTGGACAGTTATCACAATACGATTGGCTTCACCTTCATCATGAAGATTTCACTGGGCAATACGGAAAATTTTATGGTGCCTACAGAGATGCCGCTTGGTATATCAATCAAAAATCTCAATTTGAAGCGCATGCCAAATCTTTGGGCTATAACAAGGTGAGTGAAGCAAAAGGAGCTGTGACTCAAGTGATTTCAGAATTTGTTAATGACGGTGGTTTTTTATTCGCTATGTGCTCGGCAACTGACTCCTATGACATTGCTTTAGCATCAAGAAATGTAGATATCTGCGAGAGTATGTTTGATGGAGATCCTTCATCTCCGGGTGCAGGGTTGGCTTTAAATTATGACAACTGTTTTGCTTTTGAAAGTTTTGATTTGGTGATGAACCCTCTGCGTTATGAGTATTCAACGATTGACATTACCGAACAGCGCGTTAGACGTATTAAAGAAGATAATGACTACTTTGAATTATTCGATTTTTCGGCAAAATATGATGTTGTTCCTACAATTCTAGTTCAGAATCATACCGCTTTGGTTAAAGGGTTTTACGGGCAAACCACTGCATACAATCTTAATACCTTGAAACCGTCTTCTACTGTGCTTGGTAAAAGCAAAACTGATGCTTCTGCGCGGTATATACATGGCACTTATGGCGAAGGGTATTGGACATTTTATGGTGGGCATGACCCTGAAGACTATCAGCATAGGGTTGGTGATGAACCCACTGACCTCAAAGAATTTCCTAATAGTCCTGGTTATCGTTTAATTCTAAACAATATCTTGTTTCCTGCAGCTAAAAAGCCACCTCAAAAAACTTAATTAAACAAGGACCAACGCGCACTCATTTGAATCCACCGATCTGTTCGTGGTGTGGCGCCAAAAGCATAATAATTATAGGATGTTAATCCTTCTAGCGCATTTACCACTCGAATACCACCAATAAAATTTGCTATTCTGGCTTCAAAATACAGGGTAGACCAAGGATAGAACCCTGCTAAATACTCTTCTTGTAAAGACCATATAGGTGCACCAATAAGATAGGTAGGAGTATAAAATGCATCTTCAATACTCATATTCATTCCAACTTTAAGTTGAAATTTAGTACCCACTCTCTTCTTATAATTAACTTCGGTAAAACCACCCCAATTAGGCGTTGCAAAACCTCCAATAGATGACTTATATGCGCCATACCCTTGCAACAGTATATTCATTCCTTCACGATTGCTACTCAGACCAATTTGTGCTCGCCCATATAAACCATCCCAGACGGCCAACTCTGAGAACGTACTTAAATAGCGCATGCCCTTTATTTGGGTACCGTAAACAATAAACTCCTTATTCCAGAAATCACCTAGATTCCAATCTATTTCAATTTCGTTCTTAACATAAGACGACTCTACATTTCTAAAATCATAGCTATATCCGTAGAGCTGCTCGAACCTAAACATTTGTGGCTGACGAATTACGTTCCATTCAATACTCATTTGACCCGGAATTCGCATAAATCCAATCCTATTTCTCAAATCGTATGCGCCGGCATTAAATCCTAATAAATTGATAGCATATTGCCCCTGGAAAGACAAAGTATCTCTTCTATGATAAGAAAATTGGGTTACATTCCTTACAAACGGTTGATTTGTAGCATCAAAAGATTCCATTGGATGTATACTATCTAATCTATAGCCATCTAACCCTGAAGTATTACTGGACAATACTTCGTACCCCCCATAAGTGCGAATAGACAGGTTTGAATTGGAATGGTTTTTTATATGCAAAGCTCTGTAATATCCTATTCCAACTTGAGCACCTGCGAGTGTCAATGAATCGTTATAAGCAAGACTTCTATTACCAAGAACCGGCAAAGCCGCTGTGCTATCCCAATAATACTCCGTTACTCGTGAATCGTTCTTCACAGACCACCTCTTGTTAAATGCCTTTGTATGCAACCTCCATCTTGGGTGTAGAATTCGATAAAATTTCAATTCGAACTGCTCTTCAAAAAGTGCTCCGGAATTGTCTTCTATGGAATAATTAGTTCTAAGAGTTGGTACATTTGTTTCAAACAACATAGGATTCGAGAGACCTCCGTTTTGACCACTTGTCAAACTAAAATACCGTAGCTCTAAACCTTGCAAAGGACGAGCACGTTTTCCGTCCTCATATGTATCGTCTTGACGTATTTTCAAATTCAATTCATGTCCGTCTGACCCTTCATTTCTGTACAATCCTAACGTATTAGACCGTAAATAATCTAAATAAAATTGCTTGGCAGAATCAATGGGTGACATTGCATGTACTCCAAATACTTGACCACCTCCTATACCCGTTAATAGCTTTAAATCCGATCGTGGGGCGCTAGCGCTATAGAATTCCGGCATCTCTAAATACGACTTTGAAAATTGGTGCCACCCGTCTAAGTCAGAACCCATTATTGGGTCTAATGGATCATAGGTTATTCCCCCAATAGCTGAATTTTGACGTTGGGCCCAATTCCAATTCATGCCCAACCATAATTGTTCTTCTGCCCTGCTATCTAATAGGAGCGTTAAACTATCCTTCAAGCTGCTTTTTTCAGAAATAAAATACCCTTTATCATAAGAAACCGTGCGAAATAACGCATCATGGAATATGTGAAGCGTTGAATCAGCATATGTTGAATCTTGTTGATTAGATAAATGTGTATCACTATCCATAAATGTTTCAGACAAAGCACTGCCTTCTTGACCTAATAGTCCAATAGATACGAATACACAACAAGTAATTAGGATTTGCCTCATACGGGCGTAAACTTAATCAATAATGGTTCAATAATGAATGAACCTAAGATTTCAGGCATAAAAAAAGCCCAATCTATAACTAGATTGGGCCTGAAAAATGGCGGCGACCTACTCTCCCGGAAGACCCAGTACCATCGGCGCTAATGTG
>PAND01000016.1 GCA_002707525.1 Flavobacteriales bacterium | reverse complement strand
TTATAAAATATTGGATGCCATGGGCAAAACCTTAGAACAAGGAACCGTTAAAGCGTACTACAACTTTAGCGAACAGCCCAACGGAGTCTATACCCTCATGTTGCAAACAAGCAACACCACACAGTACATCAAAGTGGTGAAACAATAAACTATCGCAACTCATAAACAACAAAATAAGGCTGCACTTGGGCAGCCTTATTTGTTTCGTCTATTTAAGAATACATCAGTCATTTAAATAACATTGGCCTCTAGAATATAAAACTGCTTGACCTCCAATGAACACCCGGCCTTTCTGCAGAGTACATTGTAATTTCCCTCCTCTATTTGAAATCTGAACAGCTTCTAATTGTCTCTTTCCAAGTTTAGATGACCAATACGGAATTAAAGAACAATGCGCTGAACCGGTCACCGGATCTTCCAAAATTGTTGCTTGGGGTGTAAAGAATCTAGATACAAAATCCACTGAACTACCCGCTGCAGTAACAATTACGCCACCCACTCCTAGATTGATTTGATCAAAATAAGTTCTATCTATTTTAAGCTGTTCCACTTGCTCCTGAGAATCATATACTAATAAGAAATCCCTGGATTTATAGACCTCTAAGGGCTGAATATTCAAGGCCTTTTTAATCTCTATTGGCAATTCAGCGGGACGAGCTACTCGTGAAGGGAAATCCAAAATATACCGACCATCCAAAAAAAGCACCTTTAATTCTCCACTTATGGTTTGAAAGTGTATTTGTTTAGACGAATAGTTAAGTTCCGTTTGTATAATAAAGGCGGCGGCCAAAGTAGCATGGCCACATAAATCCATTTCCAAATCGGGAGTGAACCACCTTAGGTGAAAACCATTTTCTGTTTCAACAAAAAATGCCGTTTCTGCAACCGCGTTCTCCTGCGCTATTTTCAATAAAACAGTATCCTCTAACCATTGATTGAGCGGCACCACGCACGCTGGATTACCACTGAAAACGTCACTCGTAAAAGAATCTACTTGATACAATGGAATTTTCATAACGTAAGGAATCGATGCTACTGTTTGATGATTTTAAAATATTGATACTCACTATCAATATTTAGAATTAGCATATACATACCACTAGGATAATCGTTAAGATTTAGAAACTCGCTAATATCTCATGTAGCAATAGCTCTGCCAACTTCATTGTAGATTCTGTATGTTCCTTTTACTACTGGGCGAATACTCACCTTACCTGTTGTTGGATTTAGGTACATATTTCTATTCATTTTAAATTCCATCCGCTCGATTTCATCCACCATAATAAGTGATTCTTATCACAGTCCTCCCCTGATCGTCTTCACTGATAAAAATGTAGAATTCTTGCAAGTAATCGTGGATATCACGCACTTGAATCTCTTGATTTAGCCCTTCAGGAGCTTTTTCAATTTTACCGTAATTTTCAAGTGCCGTCTTGAGATTTCCGACGCTCATGTGACGTTCAAATAAATATCCAAAATCTAAAACCTCTTTTTTGAAGTCAGAAATATCTCTTTGAGAAATAAGCACGGCTTCCCACCAAAAATGATTGCAAGCACCTTGTATAGCATAGATGGAGTCGCCGTTGATCATGGCAATAGATGCTCCTGCAGAAGATTCGTCGCAGAAGAATGAATAGTTTTTTAACCCCTCTAAAGAGGATACCTCATCCTCAGTAAAATCGTAATTAATATTACAATACGGATCTGGTTTACAAGTATCCGCGTAAAAGAAAGCGTCTTGAACAACAGCAAACGAGTTAATTGTAATCAACTGGAATACAAAAACTAAGGCAAATCTAAATAAGTACATAAGTTTTACTTGTTCTAGCACACAATATAATGTAAACACGTATACCTAAAATCAGTAAACAAAAAACCCCAGTAAATACTGGGGTTTTTGTTTGTTTAAGTGGGCTATACTGGATTCGAACCAGTGACCTCTGCCCTGTCAAGGCAGCGCTCTAAACCAACTGAGCTAATAGCCCTTAGCATCTGGAGNNCNAAGATAGTCTCAATTTCTTATTGAGAGGNNAACTTTGGNCTTGGANTGTNTGCNAAACNGCATGTCANTANNCNTTANTAAACTAATCNAGATTAACATTTCACTCACTTAAGCATTTAAGTCTTGATATTCAAGTGTATTTTTAGTCAAATTGCCGACATGAAAAATATTTACTCTCTATTATTCACATTAACAAGTATTTGGGCGTTTGGTCAGGGTACTCCAGGAATAGTAAACGGATCTGTAATTGACAGCTCAGGAAATGGGATTTCTAACTATCCAGTGCATATCATTGACTCCAATTCCAATGGGGGGGTCAATGCATACATTGTATATACAGATGTAAACGGTATGTTCAATGATACGCTGCAATTAGGCACTGTAGGATCGCTCACAATTTCAGTTTTTGACTCCTGTTCTAATTCACATCAAAACGTATCCATTGCGTATAGCCCCAATGCCATTGGTGGTGTAATCGTGGTCACACAGTCCTTTGTGATTTGCGGGTCTAATTCAGGATCAGGAGGCGGTAACGGTGGAGGAGGCTCTGGCGGAGGCGGTTCCGGTGGAGGTGGTTCCGGCGGTGGAACAACCTTAGGATGTAAAGCAGCCTATATGTTTGATACTGTATTGACTACTTTGGGTCAAGTGGTGGTGTATAACACCTCAACAGTGGATTCCATTTATAACCAATTTGGAAACGTTTCCTATTTATGGGATTTTGGAGACGGAGGTTCAGATACAGGTCAATTTCCCACTCATATTTACACCCAAGCGGGCACATATGCGCTATGTGTCACTGTCACGGCCGTAGCTCAAAACTCTAATTTTGTTAGCACATGTACAGATACATATTGCGACACACTCACCATAGATAGTTCAGGAGCTGTGAGTTATAAGAACGTGAATGTTATGCTCAATATATACAGCCCAGCACAGATGCATACTCAAGAAAACAGTAAACAGCAAGTGTTGTTGTATCCCAATCCAAGTCATGGTCAAGCACTTATAGAATTAGAACATGAAAGTCACATACTTATTTATTCTTTAGAAGGAAAATTAGTTCATCAATGGGTAAGCCATGGGGATAAAGAGCCTTTGCCAGTATTGGCTCCAGGAACTTACTTCGTGCACATTAAGGACCAAACATCTTCTCAAATATTAAGATGGCTTATTACACATTAACATGAAAGGAACTGTAAAATTCTATAACATTGACAAAGGCTTTGGCTTCATTAAAGAAGATGGGGAAGCTAATGAATACCACGTTCACATCAGTGGGCTCAAACACCAAATCACCCAAGGAGATGCGGTGACATTCGATTTGGATGACGGAGAAAAAGGCAAGAGTGCTGTAAATGTGGAATTAGCACTTTAATAAATGAAAAGCCCGCGCCTATGGCGCGGGCTTTTGTAGCTCCGAAGGGAATCAAACCCTTATCTCAGGTTCCGGAAACCTGCATTCTATTCGTTGAACTACGGAGCCAATATTTATCCTATAACCGAACCACTTTCAGCGCCGTTTTCAGGTGTCATTAATCGTAAAGAACCGCTGCTATCCTCTGCCATAAGTAACATTCCTTGGCTAATTACACCGCGAATCTTACGTGGAGGCAAATTCATAAGCACCGTTACCTTCTTGCCAACCATTTCTTCCGGAGTAAACTGTAAAGCAATACCGCTGACAATAGTGCGCTTATCTAATCCTGTATCTACTGTGAATTTTAGTAGTCGGTCTGCTTTTGGAACACGCTCTGCCTCTAGGATAGTCCCTACGCGTAGATCCATTTCCATAAATTGATCAAATGTGATGTTCTCTTTTTGTGGTTCGCGTTTTTGATTTTCCACGTCTTCCTCCTGTTTTATTTGAATGTTTGCTTCCAATTTTGCGCGCTGCTGCTCAACTTGGGCATCTTCTATTTTTGCAAATAGTAATTCTGCCTCACCTAGCTGTGTACCATCCGCAACTATGTTTTCTTTGTTTGTTTCTTCCCAATTTGGTGTGCCATTCATAGCAAGCATAGAACGCAGTGTGGCAGACGTCTGTGGTAAAAACGGCTCAAACACAATACTGAGTACAGCTGTTATTTGAGTGGCAACAAACAAAATTGCTCCTGCCCTTTCAGTATCTTGCTTGTACACCTTCCATGGCTCTTGATCCTGAAGGTACTTGTTACCAAGCCGGGCTAGATTCATGGCCTCACCAATGGCTTCTCTGAATTTGAATTCTTCCAAACTCTTAGCTATGCGGCGGCCATATTGTGACATGGTCGCTAATGCTTCACAATCTGCATCAGTCAGTACTCCTGGAGATTGAACAACACCACCGTAGTATTTGTGAGTCAATACCATTACTCTGTTTACAAAGTTTCCAAATCCTGCCACAAGCTCGCTGTTATTGCGTTGCTGGAAATCAGCCCAGGTGAAGTCATTATCCTTAGTTTCTGGCATGGTAGCAGTCAATACATAGCGCAGCACATCCTGCTGTCCAGGAAAATCTTCAAGGTACTCATGAAGCCATACTGCCCAGTTTTTAGAGGTACTGAGCTTGCGTCCCTCTAAATTGAGGAATTCGTTTGCCGGCACCTGCTTAGGCAGGGCATATCCACCGTGCTGCTGCAGCATAGCAGGAAAAATAATGCAGTGAAAAACAATGTTGTCTTTGCCAATAAAATGCACTATTTCCGCATCATCACCTTTCCAATAGGACTCCCAATCGTTTGGCAATAATTCTTGAGTCGCGCTGATATATCCAATTGGTGCATCAAACCATACATACATGACTTTTCCCTCCGCATCTTCTATGGGTACAGGAACTCCCCAATTCAGGTCACGGGTCATAGCCCTTGGCTGCAGACCGTCACCGGAATTAAGCCAGCTCATGCATTGTCCAAGAACATTGGGCTTCCAATTTTCACGACTCTCCAAAAAAGCACGTAACTCTCCACTTAACTTATCCAACGGTAAAAACCAATTGGTAGTATTACGCAATTCTGGCTTTGCCCCGCTGAGCGCACTTTTTGGTTGAATCAATTCTGTAGGACTGAGCGAAGAACCACATTTCTCGCATTGGTCTCCATAAGCTTCCTCATGTCCGCATTTAGGACAGGTACCTGTAATATACCTATCGGCCAAAAACTGACCTACCTCAGGATCATAATATTGCTGGGTATCTTTTGCTTCTAAGGCCCCCTTTTGGTGCAGGTTCATGAAGAACTCCTTAGCATTTTTGTGATGCTGCTCACTAGAAGTTCGGCTGTAATGATCAAAGCTGATTCCGAATTCTTCAAAAGCGCTACCCATCATTTTATGGTAACGATCTACCACCTCTTGAGGAGTAATGCCCTCATTTTTAGCCTTTATGGTGATTGGCACTCCATGCTCGTCTGAGCCGCAAACAAACTTTACATCACGCCCCCGCATTCGCATGTAGCGCACATAGATGTCCGACGGCAAGTAGCAGCCGGCCAAGTGACCAATGTGAATGGGACCGTTGGCATACGGCAAAGCTGCCGTCACCATGATTTTTTTGTTTGTACTCATCAAGAATGTGTAGCTTAAAAATGCTAGCGTAAAGATAACAAGGTTTTATGTGCTATTTTTCAAGTATGAAACAAAGAATTCCTGCTTTTTTAAAGCCCGGCGATTTGATAGGACTGAGTGCCACAGCTCGATTTGCCACTCAAGAAATGATAGATACAGCCACTGAGTTTATTGAAAAAGCAGGATTCAGGGTTCACTTTGAGGACGACATTCTTTTTCGTGAAGGCCAAGTAGCAGGTTCCATAGCTCAGCGTATTCAATCATTTAACAAGCTCATTGATCACAAGGGTATTAAGGCCATTTGGAATGTACGCGGAGGGTATGGAAGTGCAGACATTGTAGATGCTGTTGATTGGTCATCTCTTAAGAAACATCCCAAATGGTTAGTCGGCTTTTCTGACTTTACTACCTTTTTGCTTCATGCACATCAACACGATATTCCAACAGTGCATGCTGCCATGCCCATTAGCTTTGAAAATACTACCAATGATCACTTGAATGATACATTCCGGGTGCTTTCCCACGGTCCACAACCTTTGGAACTTAAAGAAGATCACGGGCACTGTAGAGGCACTCTTATTGGAGGCAACCTCAGCGTTATATTCAGTATTTACGGCACACCTTCACTTCCTTCCTTAAAAAATGCCATCTTACTGCTTGAAGATTTAGATGAATACCATTACCACCTTGATCGAATGTTATTGTCTCTCAAGCGCCAAGGTGCTTTCAAAGGATTGAGAGGGGTTTTGTTGGGTCAGTTTTCAGATATTCATGACCACGACATTCCTTGGGGTACAGAGGTGGAAAAAACGTTGAGAAAATACTTTGATGAGCTGAGCATTCCTGTGCTTACTAATTTACCTTTTGGACATACTTCACAACAATTCCCCTTGGTCATTGGCAGTTCCGCAGAAGTAAATAAAAATCAAATTGAATTTAAACTATAGTTCATAATTAATTCTTGCTCACAATACTTGTTCTCTGGCAGTCCGCTTAGGAATCTTTGTGTATGGATTATCAACTTTATGAGCAACATGCTGCTGCGTACATTCAAAATAAAGGCTATGAAATTCTCTACGAGAATTATCGTAAATCAAGAACACAAATTGACGTAGTTGCTCGAAAAGAAAATATCCTTGTGATTATTGAAGTAAAGTACCGGAAGAACGAGGAGCTTCCATGCGAGCTCATTTCTCGCGGACAGATGCAGCGAATTCTTAAGGAAGCTGGACCTCTTATGGCACAGCACCATTGCCTTGAATGGCAGCTCCTCCTCTTCTATTATTTCGGCGAAAGTTTAGTGCCTCAACTATTTCCTATTGAATGTTAGTCATTCACCAAGAAAATAAGCAGTAATGGCCTAGAACTGAAGTAACTTTGCTGAAATTATTTCTGCCATGCGCAACAGTAGACCACAAAGTAAAGGACCACGTAAGGGAAAGTCAGAGGACAAAAATAGATTCGCTAGTGGACCAAAGAAAACTTGGGACAGAGAAGCAGGTGATGACCGTCCTATTCACGGCGCTCGTCCTGTCAAAAAGTTCCGTGGCGTTCGCAGTAAAACGGCAGAACAATTAAGCGGTTCAAGTGATAGCATACGTCTGAACAAGTACTTATCTAATGCGGGTATATGTTCGCGTCGCGAAGCAGATGATTTAATTGGTGCAGGGCTTGTATCCGTTAATAATAAAGTGGTCACATCCATGGGTTACAAAGTGAAACCAGAGGATGTTATCAAATACAACGGCACCACGCTCAAGACGGATAAAATGCGTTATGTACTCTTAAACAAACCTAAAGGGTTTCTCGCATCCATGGATGATCCAAAAGCGCGCAAAACAGTTTTTGAGCTTGCAGGGAACGCATGTAAAGAACGAATCTATCCCGTAGGTCAAATGGAACGCGGAAGCACAGGGGTGCTACTTCTAACAAATGATGCCGATACGGCTAAGCGTTTAACCAAAGGAGTTAACAGTGCCGCAAACATTTATCATATTGTGCTAGATAAACCGTTAAGTAAAAAGGAATTGGACACCATTGCGGCAGGAACTGTTTTAGAAGAAGGCCCTGTACCTGTGGAAGAAATCAATTTTACGGACGATAAAAACAAGCGTGAAATTGGCATGCGTATTCATGTTAATAAACCTCGAATTGTTCGTAGACTTTTTGCCCATTACGGATTTGAGGTTGAACAGTTGGATCGGGTTTCTTTCGCAGGATTAACTAAAAAAAGATTAAACAGAGGTCAATACAGACACCTTGATTCCAAAGAGGTCGGCTTCTTAAAAATGCGATAAGCAAATGCATAAGGCATTTAAAGTTCTTGGTATAGTCTTCGGGCTCAATATGCTTCTTCTAGGAGGCGCAGCCGGATATTTATACACTCAACAAGAAGCTATCATTGCAGGTGGAATTAAGAAAATCAACGAACAGCTTAAAGCACCAGTTTCTGTAGAACATATTGACCTAGATCTAATAGGCGGGTTCCCAAGAGTGCGTATTGCCCTGAAAAACGTGAGTATTGAGGATCCCTTGCGCAAAGACCAATTTCTGCTCAAAGCTCAATATGTAGGGCTTGGTATGAATCTGTTTTCTGTAATTCAGGGAGAATACATTGTTGAAGAATTAAGCCTCGCAGATGGCAGTTTGCTTTTATTTGATAATGGAGCAGTGACCAATTGGGAACTTATTGAAAATGAACATGAAGGCGCATCCAAGAGTCTCGAATTATCACAAGTCCAATTTGTGGATCTACATATAGAATATGAGGCACCCAAGGAAGGAATCGGCTATTCAAGCTATGCGAAAAGCGCACTACTATCCGGCACTATCAGTGATTCTATTGCTCTACGTGGTCAGGCAGATTTAATCCATAATATATTGAATTTAGATGGTGACACATGGATAAATGACGGACATCTCAACGGTTCGTTTGACTTTACAGGTGATGATCTTTTATGGAAGTTGACTACTACAGATATGAAAATTAATGGTCTAGCGCTATCAGGGGAGTTAAACCAAGTAGGAGGCAATTTAGATCTAGAGAGGGGAAATCTGCTTCCGCTAATAAGAAGCCTTCCGCTATTAACAGCAGAAGATATACAACTAGACGAGTTAAAAAGTACTGTACAATGGGAGGGAAGCTATGAAAACTGGGAGATTCAGCTTCAGCCCTCAAAAAGTGCCTTTCACTATAAAGGCATCGCTATTTCAGATTTCTCTTCTAGCATCAAGGTTCATTGGAATGACGTGCCTAGTATCAACATTGATACCATTTCACTTAAAACGTCCACCGGAGAGCTAACAGGTAGCGCACTGCTCAGCGGAAAGCAACCTGAGCTTCATGCCCAACTAGCAGGCGGCTCGAATCTAAGCGAGCTTTTTGCCCTTGTAGATGTGGAAAGTTTAACGAATCCAATGGGCTTTTGGAGTGGGAATAACCTTCTTGTGAGACAGCAATTTGATTCTTGGGAACATTTTAACCCTTTAGGTCAAACTTCCTTTGAAGGTAATCTTCAATTAAAAGAGGTTAGCTTCGGGATTAGTGAAAGTACTATACGTTTTGAAAAAGTTGAAGCCGAACTCATTGTAGTAGAAAATGATATTAAAGTAGAGCGCTGTTTTTTGAAAAGTGGACCCAATAATGCCGTTGCAACAGGTTTAGTGAAAAATGCTTTGGATGGAAGACCGCAAATAATTTTACGATTAGAAAGTCCAATTATAGATGCTGATCCGCTGCTCTTTTGGGAATTTGAAGATAGTAATGATGCCGAAGATGATTTTGGTTTTGATTTCCAAGTAGACCTCTATGTAGATCAATTACATCTTGGGGAATTTAATGGCCAAGGTCTGCGCGGTGTAGTTTATAACCGAAGGACTAAACTCCTTGGACGAGACATGCGAATTGATGGTTGTGGAGGCACATTCATGGGAAATTGGTCGCTAGCGGAAGAAAAAGAAGGTAGCAGATTTTGGAGCACAGCCTCTTGTAACGCCATTGAATTAGACCGTTTACTCAAAAGTTTTAACAGCTTTGATATTGAAGATTTGGACGAAAGCAATCTCAAAGGAAGCGCAAACGCTACTGCTGAAATGACTTTTTATTTTGATTCTGAATGGCAGGTGCAATCACAAAAGACAATAATTGATGTTGAAGCAGAGGTTCGCAACGGTTCCCTTCGTAATTATAGCCCTCTTCAAGAGTTAAGTTCCTTTGTTGATAGAAATGAACTCTCTAAAATTGAATTCCCCTACCTCAAAGGCCCTTTTCAAATTCGTGGAGACACTTTGATTGTGCCGGAAACCCAAGTGAATAATAGTGCTATTAATTTTGGGGTAAATGGCTGGCAAAATCTAGAAACAGATGCTATAGAGTACAGTATCCGAATTGGTCTGAAAGATTTAGCCGTCCGAGGGAAAAACTCAAATAGAGATCTAGGCGAATGGGTTGCGGAAGCGGAGACGGAAAACCAACCCTACATGAGACTTCTTGTTGGATGCAATCTAGAAGACCCGTGTATTAGTTTGGACAAGAAACAAATACGCACCTCATTAAAATCTAGCCTAAAGCAAGAGAAGGAAGACCTAAAAACGCTGTTTCAGCGCGATGAGAATGATGGCGAAGAAAACGACTTAAACAAAGGAAGCTTTGAATTACTTTGGCCTGAATCGGACAGCTTAAATATTCAAATTATTCCATAGTCTCAGAAAAAAGATCATCCAGTGTTCCCTGCGCTAAAGGATGATAAGATGCACGGGAATCCATATAAATTTTCTTTGCCCACTCTTTTCTTTTCATATCACCCTGAAGCATGCTTTGATACATAGGTACTATGAATTTCCTGCGACCAACACTTCCTAAAAAGCGCTCTACTTTTTCAGTATAAACAGATGAATCATAGCCTTCAAAGCCCGTTTTCAATATTGCTGAATACCATGCTGCAATGATTTCAGGATTAGGACTTTCGCTAAATCCGTAATTACCATCTGCGAGCGCATAATGTCCTTCTGTAGCCTCTCCATCTTCTAACCCTCTTATATATCTCAACCATTCTTGAGTAGTCCAACGAATGGTAGTTTCTTGCGGCAAGTAAACCATAGATTGCACATCCTCTGCTTCAGGATCTGCGGAAAGCATCATTCTAACCGCATTGTCCACTACAACAAATCGATTAGATATTGGAAAAGGACAGTTCAGCGGCAATCCTGTGCCGTAAACCCACTGCTCAACACCTATGCTGTCCCATTGGCCTTGAGAAAGCACCCCTGCTAATTCTTGCAAGAATACCTCAGTAACCATAGTTTTAAACTTGTACTTATCAAAGTACGACTTCAGAAATTTGTCCCACTTGTTGCGTCCCACCGTATTCTCACACAATCTTAAGAAATGAAAGCCTTTATCGTAGGCAATTGCCGTAACACCATCGTCCGGGTTTTTACCTTTTAAATCTTGTTTCAAGCTTGTGGCTTCTACATTATCTTCCAGCATGACCGCGAGTTCTTTCTGCAGGTCATCATAACTCAAAGCCTCTAGCATGTTCGCGAATTCTACACCATATAACTTTTCCATGATTCGCATTTCAAAGTATACCGTAAACCCCTCATTGATCCAGAAGTCGTTCCAAGTAGCATTGGTAACTAAATTGCCACTCCAACTGTGCGCCAATTCGTGTGCAATAAGACTTACTAAACTCTGATCACCAACAATGACAGTGGGTGTTAAAAAGGTTAATCTGGGGTTTTCCATTCCTCCAAATGGGAATGAAGGAGGAAGAACAAGCATATCGTACCTGCCCCAATAATAGGGACCGTACATTTCTTCAGCATCATTTATCATCTCCTCCGTTTGCGCAAATTCATAGGCGGCATTTCGTACCATTTCTGGCTCTGCATAAACTCCAGAACGCTCACCTATTGGAATAAATGCTAGATCACCTACTCCAAGTGCCAACAGATAAGACGGAATAGGTTGAGGCATACTAAATTCATAGATTCCTTGTTCATTCCTCTGAGTGGGATTTGATGCACTCATAAGCGCTAACGTTTCCTTTGGAACTTGTACTGTTGCATCATAGGTAAATCTCACACCCGGCCTATCTTGACAAGGAATCCAAGTACGCGCCAATATTGCTTGACTCTGCGTAAACAAAAAGGGTTGTCTTTTTCCTTGAGTCAATTCCGCGGGATACCATTGCAGCGCTTCAGCCTCTGGTGATGTTTTGTACTGAATACCAATTATCTGTGCACCTCCCGCGGGAACTACCAAGGCAGAACCCAACAATTCATCATTTCCTTCTAAGGACCAAACTGAAGACTCACCGTCAACTAAAACCTTTTCAATTTCTAAATCTTTCACGTCAAATACTACGGTATCCGAATGCTCAGTAGACAATACCCATTCTGCAGTAGCTGAAATAATCTTAGTGTCAAAATCTATAAATGCCTCCCAATTCAAATGGGTCACTTTAGCATTTTCTCGTGAATAACTATGGGGATCTTCAAAGAGCTCGGCTCGAACAGAAGTATCTGCTAGTTCAACCACTTTACCTGATAGAGAAGGGGTTGACTTTTGAGGAATTTCTTCATTGCTACATGCTGAGAATATTAGCACTAGCATTAAAGATGTAAGGAAGGAAAAACGTACTTTCATTTTCAATAGTTCTAATGCAACCAAGTTACCTCAAATGAAACAAAATAAAAGCCTCGTAACGCGTTTGATCATTTCTTCGTTGTCTGTCTTTGTAGCCGGCTGGTTACTGCCTGGGGTTCAAATTGACAGCTTTACCTCAGCCATTGGTATTGCCTTGGTTTTAGGCTTACTTAATTCAACACTGAAACCGCTGTTAATCCTAGTTACTATTCCCATCACCATCTTCAGTTTAGGTTTATTTCTTCTGATTATCAATGCGATAATTATTGGTATTGCTGATCAATGGCTTGATGGACTGCACGTTAAAAGTACTTGGACAGCAATTCTATTTAGCTTCTTAATTTCAACAATTAGTTCTTGGATGTACCGTTGGGGGAATGCCCGTTAATTCAGCAAGCTTTTACCCAATACATACCCTCATCTGAGGTGTCGTGAAGTTGTCCCGACCGTTGTGTGTATCCGATTTTATGAATCTCTATATGCTCAAAACCAGCCTCTTGGAATAAATCGACTATTTCCTCG
The DNA here is from genome assembly GCA_002707525.1 of Flavobacteriales bacterium. Classification (GTDB taxonomy): domain Bacteria; phylum Bacteroidota; class Bacteroidia; order Flavobacteriales; family Schleiferiaceae; genus UBA10364. The sequence continues at coordinate 22,299 of PAND01000016.1, read as the reverse complement.
CGAGTGAAATAATGAAGAAATGCTCGATGCTCGCCTTCTGATCTTTTATAGAAAACATCTCCGGGCTCGTATCCTTGTTCCTCCAACCTATACTTCGCATGAATTCGCTGAATTTCATCTCCCCATTCAAAGACATTTCTAACGCAGAATAAGTCTGCAAAAAATACGCCGCCAGAATTTAAGTGGCTCTTGCATTTTTTTAATACTTCAACTCGATCGCTGCGGCACGTAAGATGACCAAAGGCATAGAGGTAAGTAATACAATCGTAGTTTTGATCAAAGTCAAACTCTAAACTTGTAATGTCACCGAGCTTTGTCCTTAGTCCCCGTGCATTACTTTCTTGAATCATCTTTTCACTAATATCAACTCCATAAATTTCAAAATTCTTACCGGTCAAATCTCGAATTTCTATTGGTCTTCTGCCAGTACCACAGCACAATGCCATGTAATCTTGAATGTCAAGCTTCATGAGCTCCACGGCAATGATTCTATTTACTCCTTCAGTATAGTCTTTTCTCCATTTAATATTCAAGTCATTCCCATCATACACTTTTGCTTGCTCGTTGTAATAGCCGCTCAATTCGTCAAGTATTTCATTTTTAGCGGGTTTTGGTACAATCGGGCTGATATAATGACTATCCGTTTCTCCTATACCAGAATACTTAAATGCGTTTTCTTGAATTCGCTTAAAATGGCCAGAAACTTCACTCTTCCATGAGGCGCCTTGAGCTCCGCTTCCCAAAACGCCAATGGCCCTTTCCTCAATATTATACAGCCGCATGTCTTCAAAGGATGTTATTGTAGGATAATAAACATGTAAACTAATACTAGGGGTTTTTAATGGGTTCTCCAATAAATGTATGGTACCGTCAGGCTCTTCTACAATTCCACCAGTGGTAAATTCGGTAACCTCAATCTCCTTTAACACATGTAATTCATGTCTGTATGCACGATTGATTATTTTTCCAGAAAGTACGCGAACCGCTCCAAAAAAACCGTCGTGTTTATGTATTGCACTTTTAGAGTAAGAGGGCCATTTAATTGCAGTTACTTCAAATGGCTCTGTGAGGAGCGGTAGACGAGAATAGGATCCCTGAGGTACCAAAGGAAAATCAAGACTACTTAGTAGTTCTTCCGCGTCTACAGCTTCTAGATACTTCCATATGTCTTCAATAGTAGGAGCGGTGGTTTGCGGCGGTTGTGATGGCATTTCTAGGGTGTTGGTTCCCCCATAAGTTACAAAAAGCGGATGAAGAAATCACTCCTATAAGCGAACCAATTCCCAGTAAGCATCTATTTGAAATGTTTTCTTAGCCATGGTTAAAAAATTGTCTGTACGATCACTCAGGTAGAATGTGTCTTCAGCAATTTCATTGCTATTCCAATGCTTTGCTACCTCTTCTGCTACAATGTTTGGAGCATCAATCCAAAGAACTTCTTTTAATATGGCTGTAGCAGTTTTTTTTAATAATGGGTAGTGTGTGCATCCTGGAACTAGAGCTTGAATACCGTCCAATGTTGAATCATTTAGATAATGAGCCAGAACATCTGAATCAATCCCTGTTCCTAAAAAACCATCCTCTATGAGTGGCACCAATAATGGAGTCGCCAATGCATAGAGTGCAACTTCGCTATTCTTTTGTGCGAGCTTCAATGAATAGGCTTCACTTCGAACTGTAGCGCGCGTGCCTAGAAGGCCTACTCTATTTATTCCTAGTTGAGCCAAATAGTCCACAACGGGGTCAATGACATTGATAAATGTCAATTCAGGAAAACGACTTTCAAGCTCTTTCCCTGCAGAGGCGCTCGCACTATTGCAGGCAATCACGATAAGGTCACAACCTTGGTCTTTAAGGAATTGGACAATTTTTATACTATAACCTTGAATGGCTCTATCGCTCTTATCACCATATGGAAGATGGAGCGTGTCTCCATAATAGACTTTTGGCACACCAGGAAGGACTTTATTCAACGCGCTCAACACCGTGAGACCGCCAAGTCCACTATCAAACAACCCTATCTTTTGAACGCCTTTCATTTACTTTACTTCTCTATTTAAAGCCATAAAAACCCCTTGCCGGCATAGCTAGCAAGGGGTTTTCTAAACGTTTTGAAATCCAATTATTGGATACCTAACTCCGCTTTTACGAGCGGCATGATATCCTCTCCGTTATCTAAGAAAACCACAACTGCCTTTCCTGTAGATGAATCTAGGATGTAAGTGAAGCTATTTGATTTAGCAACAGTGTTAATGGCCTCCTGCGCTTTCTCAATGATTGGTAACATTAAATCCATTTGCTTTCTTTGAAGCTCTTGCTGCGCACTTTGATTGAATTGCATAATGCGCTGGCCCATCGCCTCAAGCTCTTCTTGCTCTTTTTGAAGACGCAACTGAGTCCACGTATCCACGTTTGCCTGTGCGTTTTGCATTTTTGTCATGTACTCCTCCTGCATAGCTTGAGAATCACCTTCAAGCTGTTCTTGGTACTTCTGGATTTCAGCGTTTGCCGTTTGTGTCTCAGGCATTACAGCTACTAATTCCTCAACATCAATATGACCAATTTTTTGCTGTGCAACAGCGGTTGCAGCAAAGCCGATTGTCAGGGCAAATACGAGTAAAACTCTCTTCATTTCTATTGTATTTATTGCTTTATACTATTTAAAACTTCGTCACTGTAGTCCTTTTCTTTATCCACATAGAGCACTCCACTTTGAGCGCTTTTATCAAGGACCAATTCTAATTTACGTTTTATTGCTACTGTTTGTACCGCACCAAAAACTTTATCTTGAATGGGCTGAACTAACTGATTCCGCTTTATAAAAAGTTCACCGGTAGGTCCAAAGTATTTCTGCTGAAGAGCTAGAACCTCTGCTTGTTGGTCTAAAATTCCCTTCTGTCTTTTTTCCAGTTTTTCAGGTGAGAGCAAAATACGCTCTGCATCAAGAGCGTCTTTTAAACTTTCCAATTCGCTTTGCATGGCACTAACCTCACCAGACCACTGCTCGCTCAATTTATCTACCTGACTTTTTGCCTGGGCATATTCTGGCAAGCTTTTCAGTATATAATCTGTATCCACAACGCCATAGCGCTGCGCAAAAGCAGAGCTACTAATGAAAAAGGTGAATACGATTAAAAGTACTTTAAACTTCATTGCGGCGAAGGTAGCTAATTTTAGAACTGTTGACCAATGATAAAGTGCGTTTGCCAGCCACTAGAAGTAACGCCTGTAGGTTCAGGATCAAAACCATAACCTATATCCACTCCCATTAAACCAAACATTGGCATAAAAATTCGTATTCCGGCACCTGCACTTCTCTTGAGATTAAACGCGCGGTAATCCCAAAAATTATCATAATTATTTCCAGCTTCTAAGAATACTAATGGAAACACCTGTGCACTAGGGGTATTGGCAATGATATATCGAGCTTCAAGAATATACTTGTTGTACAATGCACCGCCACCTGCAGGCGTTATAGAATTGTTTTGGTACCCGCGAAGTCCAATGATCTCTCGGCCGTCAATTACAAAGTTGGTCAAGCCGTCGCCTCCCACATAAAATCTTTCAAATGGAGGAAGTCCCAAGTCTTTATTATAGCTCCCTAAAAATCCAAACTCCCCGTGAGTTCTAATCACAAACTTGGAGGTGATTGGTGCAAACCAATCCGCATTAAGCTTCCATTTATGATATTCCACCAACCTAAAGCGCTCTTCAGAAGAAATGTTTTTGTAGTCAATATCGCTGAACAGGCTGAACGGCGGAGTGATCTCTGCGGCAAAATTAATCTGTGAACCGCGTGTTGGAAAAATAGGAACATCCGTATTATTTCTGCCCAAAGTAAACTTGTAATTGACATTATTTGAGATGCCCTTGCTGTAGTTCAAAAAGCCTGTTGGATAATTATCTAAATTGAATCTTCTGAACTCTATCCCTTGGTACAACGTAAAGTAATCGTCTGGCCACTTGAGTCGCTGACCCAATCCAAAATTTACTCCAGTGATGTAGAGGCTTTGACGATTTACGTTAGACCTTTCAACACCATTAGATTGAACGTTATGATAGACCGTAGCAGTGAAACTATTTGGTTTTCTACCTCCTAGCCAAGGCTCAGTGAAAGATGCATTATAACTCTGAAAATAAAGGCCGTTAGATTGCGCTCTTATGTTAATCGTTTGACCATCTCCCGTTGGTAATGGCTGCCAAGAGCGCTTATTTTTAATATTTCGAGCGGAAAAGTTATTGAAATTCAAACCAAGTGTTCCTACCACTCGGCCGGCACCCCAGCCCCCCTGCAATTCCAATTGAGATGTAGATCTTTCCACAACTGAATATTCTAAGTCTACGGTTCCCGTCTGCGGATCAGGTACTGGATTCACACCTATTTGCTGCTGATCAAAATACCCTAATTGAGAAAGTTCACGTATGGTACGTTGAATCATTGCCTTGGAAAACAAATCACCTGGTTTGGTTCTAAGCTCACGGTAAATGACGTGATCATTGGTGCGTTCGTTTCCACTAATACTTACTTTGCGAATGGTTGCTTGACGTCCTTCTTGTATTCGTATCTCAATATCTATAGTGTCCTTATTTACGCTTTTTTCAATGGGTACAACCTGCGAAAAAAGGTATCCGTTGTTTAAATAAATGGAAGCAACGTCATTACCATTTGGATCAAAGCTCACACGTTCTGTCAATTCCTGAGAATCATAAATATCACCTCGATTAATTCGAAGGATAGACGAAAGAAGTTCCGTCTCATACTTGGTGTTTCCAATGAAACTAATGTCCCCAAAATAATATTTTCGTCCTTCTTCAATGTTGATTTCAATTTCAACAAGCTCATCAGACGGGCTGTAAACTGTGTCATTTATTATGCGGGCGTCACGATATCCAAGTGTATTGTATTTGGCCACTATTGCACGTAAATCCTCTTTGTATTCTTTTTTCTTCAGCTTGGATGCTTTCAGTAAAGCTTTCCCCTTTACTTTGGTGTTCTTCATGGCTTTACGCAGCACCTTTTCACTTACCGCAGCATTGCCCGTAAAAACAATAGATGCAATTTTGACACGACTACCCGGTTGAATCTTGAACCCCAAGATAACAGCGTTATTGTATGTCGTATCTATCTTTTCTAAAACTTCAACTTCCGCATTTAAATATCCCTTTTCATAGAAATACTTTTTGATTTTATTGCGGCTCATCACCTTGAGGTTTTCATTGACAACTTTACCCGCTCTAAGATCCAAGTCTTCTCGTATATCGTCTTTCCAAACCTTCTTAAGTCCGGTCATATAGTACTTGCTCAATTTTGGAAGCGCCACTAATTGAATATCTAGGTATACCTTCTTACCTGTTTTGTTGACCACCTTAAAGGTGATATCTTCAAAGAGCTTTTGACGCCAAAGCGTGCGAATAGCATCGGAAATTTTCTGATCTGGAAACTGAATGTCATCACCAACGCGAAGATTAGTGAGCATAATGACCACATTTGGATCTAAAGAACCGGCGCCTGAAACCGTGATACCGGCTAACTCATAGTTAATTCCTGGAATTAAATTGAAATCATCGCCTGTTATGACTTGAGCTTTGGCCGCAAATGAGGTAATGACGGACAGTAGAATGGCCAAAAATATATTCTTCATGTTTTTACTTCACAGTTAGCTGTTCTGAGGTCTGTCCAAAACGACGTTCTCTTTTTTGAAAAGTAGCAATGGCTTCGTATAAACCTTCCGCATCAAAATCAGGCCAGAGGACTGGAGTAAAGTAAAACTCTGCATAGGCCAATTGCCACAGCAAGTAGTTACTTATTCTTTGCTCTCCCGAAGTACGTACTAGAAGGTCTGGATGTGGCATGCCTGCTGTAAATAAGTGTTGCTCAATGTGCTCTTCTGTAATACTTTCTGGACTCAAGTCACCTGCTGCCACCTGTTTAGCGACTTTGCGAATAGCTTGAACCATTTCGTCCTGTGAGCCGTAGCTCAATGCAAGGGTCAAAGTTAATCCATCATTACTGGATGTGGCATTAATTACAGAGATTAACTTTTTATTTGCTTTTGCGGGCAAAGAGTCAATATTCCCTATTGCATTAAGACGCACATTGTTCTTCTGCAGGACAGGTAACTCTTTCTCTAATGCGTTCATTAGAATATTCATGAGACCGTCTACTTCCGCTTTTGGTCTATTCCAGTTTTCGGTGGAAAATGCATACACAGTTAAGTAACCTAAGCCCAGCTCTGCGCATGCTGTGGTTATTCGCCTTAAAGCTTCTACACCTACTTCATGACCACGCACGCGCGTCATAAACCCTTGTTTTTTCGCCCAACGACCATTCCCATCCATAATTACAGCAATGTGATTAGGCATGTTACTTGGGTCAAGACCTACTTCAAGTCTTTTAGCTATATAAACCTTAGAATTCGCGACAGCGTTCATTGCGTGGATTCAGATTATAAAATAAAGTTACTCCGGCAAAAATAGACCAATCCTTTGTATTAGCATTACCTCTTGCCAGTCCGTTTGTAAAAGGCACACTACCTGGATTTGCAAAATAGGCGGCCATTATATTTCTCTCTTCGGCAAGTTCCGATGCATCCACATAATCGCCGGAAGTATCGTCCAAGTAATCCGAACCGTAGCTTCGCCAGCCGATTTCCGCTGTCATGCTTATATCTTTGCCCAATGATTTTCTTAAACCTATGCCCATAGGAACAGTTAAAGTTGTAGTACCATAAAAGAGCTGACTAGATAAATCTGTCTGCTGACCCTCAGTGCCCAAGGGCCGTAGGTCTACCCATTGATCATTGTAGAGACCTTGAGGATTGTATCCTGTCAAACCAATTCCACTAAAGATGTAAAAACTCTGTTTTTTCTTACTTCCTGTTGCATATGGCCAAAAGTTGAATTCCGTCATTATGGCAAATTCATTGATCTCTGTCCGAAAGTCAATATCTCTATTACTTTTAAAATCGTCTTTTGCCCAAGAATCACTACTACCTATGTATCCTCTTGAAAAATTGAACCGCGTACTCCAATGCCAATTAAATTGGCGTCTTAAGGTTATTGTCCCTACGGGCTGGTTGGGCAGCAAACCTCTAAAACCTTCTGCATTAAATGCCACTGCACCTACGTCACCGTGAAAAAGAGTTCCCCCTCCTCCAAAGCCCAATTCATAGTATTGAGCGCGAACTCCTATAGAGAAGGTTAGCATTAAAATGAAAATTATTTTACGTTTCATTAGTTTCTATGGTCGCGTCCCCAGCTTAGTTTATTTCGCATAGTTGAAGGAAAATCTTGTAGTTCCGTCTGAACTAAAGCAATTCTAAAATCAGCCTTTTGAATGAGTAACTCCGTATCAGAGGTAAAACTGTGCATTCGGCTGTCCAGTGAAGCTAAAAATTCATTCTCACGACTCTCTACCTGCATTCTCAAGGTATTGCTATCGTTGATAACGAAAGGCCTCATAGTTAAATTGTGAGGTGCAATAGGTGTCAACACAAAATTATCGCTGTTAGGCATAATTATGGGCCCTCCACAACTCAAACTATATCCTGTTGAACCCGTTGGGGTGCTAACAATGAGTCCATCTGCCCAATAACTATTGAGGTAATTGCCGTTCAAATAAGTATGGACGGTGATCATACTCGTGGTCTCTTTGCGTGCAATGGTAATTTCATTCAAAGCAAAATTGGGCTTCAATAATTTGTTGCACGAAGTTTTAACTTGAAGTAGGGTTCTAAAATCCAATTGAAAACGACCTGTAAAAAGTGCGTCCAGAGAACTTTCAACATTGCTTTTTGCAACATTTGCCAAAAAGCCTAATCGGCCCATGTTAACTCCTAAAATCGGGATGTCTTTACTTTGAATTAAAACAGTAGCTTCCAATATTGTCCCGTCTCCTCCTAAGCTGATTAAAAAGTCAGGGTCAAAATCCTTAAGCTCTTCGTCATTGGCGTAAACCACGTAATCTAGGTTTTCAAACTCCTCCTGTTTGATTTGTTCCACCGCATCTTTCAACGGGCTGTATACCCCTATCTGAACACCCTCCTCCATGAGTTTTTCAAGCACAACCTCTATGTAAGGTAGATTCTGAGTCTTGGGCTCACGGCCAAATAGAGCGATTCTCATCAGTACTTTAGGTAATTCATTAAATGGTTGTATCGTTCTTGATAATCCAGCTCAAAGGTAGCATCTCCAAAAATACCGTCTAAACGATAACCATAACGCTCAAGACTTTGCACCACAGAAGTACTGTTTTCTACATTGAGTTTAATGACTAATTTAACTTCATTGGATACATCAGGGGTCAGCATCCAAAGACCTAATATCTTCGCATCATTCTGCTCAACGGCATTTGAAATGGTAATCATGGAATATTGCGCTTGATCCACGCTCAAGGTCAAGATCGCACCAACCTGAAGCAGCGTTGGAGAATCTCTAAAGAACTCAAAGACATCTGACAATAGGTAAGCACTCTTGTATTGGCCATTTGCATCAACAATAGGCAATGAAGTTAACCTGTAGTTTACTACAACCGCTAATATGTCAAAGTAATGGGCTTCTGGGGAAACAAAATGAGCATTAGCAGGGTTCAGTACTTTGGATAAAGGAGCACTATCGTCACCAAATTCCAATAAAGCATCTTCACTTACAAGACCCATGTATACACCTTCAGCATTGACCACTGGGAAATCACTGACCTTCATTTCATCCATTCTATCAATGGCTTCAACGATACTGGTTTCCAGACCCAGAGGCGCAAAGGGTTCTAGCTGTATGGATTGTTTCTTCATTCTTTAACAAACATAGGCCTTTTCTTTAGCTTTGTACCCATGAACGAACCCACAAAACTCAGTGTTAACATCAATAAAATAGCCACTTTGCGAAACGCTCGTGGTGGAGATGTTCCTAACGTATTAAAAACCGCACTTGATTGTGAAAAATTTGGTGCTCAAGGCATTACGGTTCATCCAAGACCGGATCAACGGCACATTCGCTATTCCGATATAGCCGAATTAGCCCCCGCAGTGACCACTGAATTTAATATTGAGGGGTATCCTAACCCTGCATTTATGGATCTTGTACTGCAAAACAAACCAAAACAAGTAACACTCGTTCCGGATCCTCCGGGTGTTCTGACTTCAGATGCTGGCTGGAACACCATTGAGAACGAAAGCCTACTCAAAGAGGTCATAGCCGTCTTCAAACAGGCTGGAATTCGAACGAGTATATTCATTGAAACAAATCTAGAGTTTATAGAAGGTGCTAAAAAAGTAGGTGCTGACCGCATAGAATTGTACACTGAAGAATATGCCTTGAGGTATTCTGAGAATGCTTCACAGGCCATTGAACCCTATCTTCAAGCGGCAGAATATGCTAAATCAATTGGCTTAGGCGTAAATGCCGGACATGATCTTAATCTAGAAAACTTGTCTTTTTTTGGAAAAGAATTGTACGGTTATTTGGATGAAGTAAGCATTGGACATGCATTAATCGCAGATGCACTCTACTTAGGGTTACAAAATGCCATTCAACAATACCTCAATTGTCTGAACCCAACAGAATGGAAGTAGTACCGCTCTTTTCAAAAATTTACGGTCAGGGCCGGCCTCTTATTATCCTGCACGGATTGTTTGGCATGGGTGACAACTGGACAACTCACGCAAAAATGATAGCGAGTAATGGATGGGAGGTTCACGCTGTAGACCAAAGAAATCATGGGCGCAGTCCTCACATGCAGATGCATAACTATGATGCTCTAGCTGCCGATTTAGAACAATACATTGCAGATCACCGCCTTACAGACGTGGTGCTTCTAGGCCATAGTATGGGAGGAAAAACAGTTATGAATTTTTCTGTACGCAATCCACAATTGATAGATGCTTTAATTGTTGTAGATATTGCTCCTAAGTCCTACCCGATTCATCATGACACCTTCATAGCTGCAATGAAAAGTGTTGATTTCACGACCGCTAAAAGCAGGAAAAGTGTGGAAATAATATTGAGCAAAACATTAAGTAATTCAGGTATTATCCAATTCTTTATGAAAAGCCTTTTTTGGAAGACCAAAGAAGATTTGGCCTGGCGATTCAATTTAAGTGGACTTGAATCTGAATTACCTAATGTTGGTGAAGCACTGGAATTCGGCTATTTTGACGGTCCTACTCTTTTTGTAGCAGGCGGACAAAGTGGATACATAGAGGAAGAGGATGAATCTAAGATTTACGAGCATTTCCCAAACGCAACTATTCAAAAAATAGACAAAGCTGGGCACTGGGTGCATGCAGAGGCACGAGAGGAATTTGCATCTTGTATCCAAGATTTCCTCAAGGAACTTTAAAAATCTGTGACTGACTTCAATGTAAAAGTCAAGCGCGTTTTTTTACCAGTTTTTTGCACGAGCATTTCATCTACGTCTGGTTTGGATAATGCCTGCCAAGCATCGTTACTAAAAGCATATTTTTCCAACGGCTGCGTGAAGAACCCTCTATCTAAAATTGAATTACGATTGGCATCTTCATAAATCTGTACAGCGAATTGTTCACCAACATCAACAAGTATTTCATAGACCGTTTGCTTCTCCTGAACCTCAACATAGCCCGCAGTTATGGCTTTTGCATCAGAATTCAAAACCTCGTACGCTATACGAGCAGGATATTCGGAGACGCCTTTAAATTGCATGGCTATGCTATGGCTTTGTCCTATGCAGGTATTCGCGGCAAACGCAAACAATAATGAAAAAGCTATACGTATCATTGTTCTTTGGTTGATTGAATTCCTTTTCTTGCAAGGACCGCACCGTTTGCTTTGAGTGAATCTAAAACCTTTTCATAAATAGGGATAAAGAGTTCCGGCTCACCATTATAAAATGAAAAACTACGTTTGAATTTCTCTTCAGAAATATTGTATTTCTCGTAGATTTTAGCATAGTAGTCTTCAATATCATTAGTGTCCCCTAAAATCAAAGTCCCGTTTCTTGCGCCCTCCACAATATGAACGTCCACTAGGATTGGTATCATCTGTTCAACCGAAATAACTTCCGAAGGCACCTGAGTTTCATTTTCACCGCAGGATGTCACAAAAAGGAGCGCTATGATTCCAAACTTTCTCATTATTGCCTGTTAAACATCAATCGTTTTCCTAGCTGACTTTCATCAAATTGACCGTCTTTATACGCAAGATGACCATTGACAAATGTATGTGTCACCTTACTTTTCATGACCGTTCCTTCTAGAGGCGACCATCCGCATTGGTATAAAATATTATCCTTACTTACTTTCCAAGGTCTATTTGGCTCAAGCAAAACCAAATCTGCGTGATATCCCTCACGAATAAAACCGCGCCCTTCCACATTAAATAGAATTGCCGGGTTATGGCACATTTTTTCAATCATTGTTTCAATAGCCCACGTTCCGTCATGAACGCGCTCCATCATGGCTGTAAGGGCATGTTGAACCATTGGACCTCCCGAAGGTGCCTCAAGGTATTTGTTATTCTTTTCTTTCAATGTATGCGGCGCATGATCTGTAGCCACTACATCTATGCGTCCGTCAAGAAGTGCCTTCCATAGTCCCTCCTTATCATCTGCTTTTTTCACAGCGGGATTCCACTTTATGTGGGAACCTTTGGTTTCATATTGACTGTCGTCAAACCATAAATGGTGTACACATACCTCTGAAGTTATTCGCTTTGAACCCAACGCCTTTTTGTTGGAAAACAATTCGGTTTCTTTCGCAGTGGAAATATGAAACACATGCAATTTAGCATTGTATTTCTTGGCCAATTTTACCGCCGTACTTGAACTTAAGTAGCACGCCTCTTCACTGCGGATAACCGGATGCATAGACATTGGTATATCCTCACCATATTGTGCCTTGGCCCTGTCTAAATTGGCGCGAATGGTTTGTTCGTCTTCGCAATGGGTAATTAACTGATGATCCAATTGAAAGATTCCTTCTAACGTTTTTTGTTGGTCAACAAGCATATTTCCCGTGGAAGATCCCATAAACACTTTAATCCCAGCAACGTCTTGCTTACTCACTTTCTTGAGTTCTTCCAAATTGTCGTTGGTAGCACCCATATTAAAGCTGTAGTTGGCTAAAGACACCTTGGAAGCACGTGCATATTTTTTTTCTAATTCCGCTATCGTGGTCGCGGCAGGCTTCGTATTTGGCTGCTCCATATAGCTTGTAATTCCGCCGGCTACAGCGGCCCGACTTTCAGAATAGATATTTCCTTTATGCGTGAGGCCTGGCTCTCTAAAATGCACCTGATCATCAATAATTCCGGGAATCAAGTATTTACCCTCAGCATCTATGACATTTATACTGGCAGATTTCGGTCCAATGCTTGAATCAACTTTAGTGATTTTACCTTCTTCGATTAATAGGTCATTTTCGACAACTTTACCCTCATTTACAATGCGGGCATTTTTAATCAAGTAGGACTTGTTCATATGGTTTAGGGTGCGATTAAGCTTTGGTAAAGAAACTTCGTAGTTTCAACTTGATAACGCCAAAAATGGCTTCTTTGATTATACCACCGGACATTTTACTTTCACCTTTGGTACGATCGGTAAAAATTACAGGAACTTCGACGACTTCTATTCCTTTTCGCCATGCTGTAAATTTCATTTCTATTTGAAAAGCATACCCAACAAATTGAATTTGAGAAAAATCAATAGACTCCAAAGTAGAGCGTCTGTAACACTTAAAGCCAGCAGTAGAATCTTGAATAGGCATACCGGTAATGAAGCGTACATATACACTTGCAAAATAGCTGAGCAAGACTCTACTCATAGGCCAGTTAACCACATTTACGCCCCTTACGTAGCGGGAACCAATAGCAACTCCCGCCCCTTGCTCACAAGCTTCTTGTAATCTAGGCAGATCCTCAGGGTTGTGTGAAAAATCACAATCCATTTCAAAAATATAGTCGTAATCCCGCGCTAAGGCCCATTTAAATCCATGGATATAAGCGGTACCTAAACCCAGTTTCCCAGTACGCTCCTCCATGTGAATACGCCCTTTGTACTGAGACATTTTTTCGCGCACTTTTTCTGCGGTACCATCTGGAGAACCGTCGTCAACAATAAGCACATCAAAAGGACGTTCCAATGACATCACGGTATCCAACATCTTTTCGATGTTTTCAATTTCGTTATATGTTGGAATAATTACCAGGCTATTAGGCATGACACAAAGGTAGCAAAGAAACCACTAGATTAGAGGCATGAAATGGGATGTATATACAGGTAAACAATGGTGGAAAGCAGCGCTTATACTCTTTGGAGTAATTATAGGCATTGTATCGTTATTATATACAGAAACGTTCCTCAAGGAATTACGGGCCGAAGAGGAACGGAAAATAGTACTTTGGGCAAAAGCTGTGGAAGCTGTTTTCTTATCCCAAGACGATACCGATCTTGCATTTTATTCGCAAATCATACAAGACAATAAGACTATTCCTGTATTACTTGTAAATGACAACGGCGATATCATTGCTCACCGCAACTTAAACGTACCAGAATCCAATCCTGAGAGGTACTTAAAAAGAAAATTAGAAGAGTTCAAGGAAAGCGGTCAAATGCTTGAGAACCCCTATTTAGATGGAAAGACGAATTATTTATACTACAAAGGTTCCTCCTTATTAAATAAATTAAGGATATATCCGCTTCTTCTTCTTGGGGTTATTTCAGTCTATATGCTCATTAGCTACATGGCGTTCTCTAATGCAAGAAGAAGTGAGCAAAATAAGGTTTGGACGGGAATGGCTAGAGAAACGGCACATCAAATAGGAACACCTCTAAGTGCGTTGTTAGGTTGGATTACATTTCTGAAAGACAAATACCCCACAGAGGTTGCCTTCAGTGAAATGGAGCGCGATGTGGATAGGCTAACCTCAATCACAGAGCGGTTCAGTAAGATAGGGTCACAACCGGAGATGACTCATCAAGACATTACCGAAACCCTTGAGAATGCAATTGATTACATGATGAATCGGTTAGGCAAAAATATTCAGCTTTCTTCTTGTATCGCCGCTGACCTACAAGGAATGCACAATCCGCAACTTATTTCCTGGGTGTTAGAAAATTTAATCACTAATGCTACTGACGCTATTCAAGGTAATGGCTCAATTGATATTGATGCCCAACTTATTGGTACCAACATTGTCATATTGGTTAAAGACAATGGAAAAGGCATACCAAACAAGATTCAAAGAAGGATATTCAATCCTGGATATAGCACAAAAAGTAGAGGCTGGGGTCTAGGCTTGAGTTTGGCAAAGAGAATAGTAATTGATTACCACAATGGCTCAATTTCACTTGTAGAAAGTAATGCTAATCAGGGCGCTACCTTCAAGATCACCCTACCTTCTATTCTATAATGAATAGCAGCATCTATTTTCATATTCCTTACTGCAAACAGGCTTGCACCTATTGTGATTTTCACTTTTCTACAAATTTAAACACCAAAGAACTGGTGCTTAAGTCCATGTTTGATGAGCTAGAACAACAGAGTAAGAAAGCTCCTTGGAAAAACACTCAAATTAGCAGTATTTACTTTGGTGGCGGAACCCCAAGCTTATTAGGCCCTGAGCAAATCCAAAGATTTATTCAAAAAGTAAAGAAGCATTTTAAATGGTATAAAAACAATATAGAGATTACCCTAGAAGCCAACCCAGATGACATCACACCAATGAACTTGAGCCACTGGTTTTCTGCAGGAATCAACAGATTAAGTGTTGGGATTCAAAGCTTTCACCATGATGAGCTACAAATTAGCAATCGGGCCCATAATGCTAAAGAATCAAAACGAGCTTTAGAATTCATATGCAATAGTGCCTTTGAAAATTATTCTATAGACCTCATATACGGCATGCCAGGATCTACTCTAAAATCATGGCAAGAAAATCTTGAAAATATCCTACAGTTTAATCCTCCTCATATGAGCTGCTATAGCTTAACCGTAGAACATGGCACCGTGTTAAAACATCAAGTAGAAAGTGGAAAAATTATCCTTCCAAGCGACGATGGAATACTATCTCAATACACCTATTTGATAGAGTGGGCAAGAAAGAACAAGTACGAACATTATGAATTATCTAGTTTTTCCAAGATGGAATCCCAAAGTATTCATAACCAACATTATTGGTCTTACCAGCCCTATTTAGGTATTGGTCCAGGTGCGCATTCCTTTGACGGAAAACGACGATTTTGGAATATCAGTAACAATAACTTGTATCTCAAAGGGAGCACTATTACAGAGGAGAGACTTAGCATAGCCGAACAAATTAATGAACGACTCATCGTTCGGCTGCGCACCGCTGAAGGGTTTAGATTTAATTTTGATTTGCCACAAATGGATGTAAATAATCCAGCATTAAAGCAACTAAAAAACAATGTAGAAGGCGGATTTAATAGGGGAATAATTCACCCTATGCCAAATGGGTTCCGTATTTTACCTGAGAAATGGATGACTAGTGATTCAATTATCGCCAGTTTAATGATTGATCATGATGAAGACTACAGTTGAATTCAATGGTATTTCTTACGAGATAGATTTAAATAAACCGTATGCCGATCTAAGTATGGCGGTAACGGAAACCGCACGTGCTTGGTATATAGATGCACCAAAATTTTCGCCGGTGATTTTGGGCGATTGGAAAGGCTCAATTGAATTAGGGGGAAACATGAATTTTTTCTCTATTGACTTCAACCCGCATGCTCATTGTACTCATACGGAAACTGCCGGCCATATTTCAAAGACTAGACATTCCATCAATCAATATTTTAAAGAGCCCTTTACCCTTGCCTTGGTACTTTACCCAGAGGTTACCAATGGAAAAGTAAGTCTTGATAGATTCATGAAAGCTTGGTTAGAGGCGAAAGAATACGGTGGTACAAATGGGATTCAATCCGTGATACTTAAAACGGACTGCGGAGATGCCAATCTGCAACGCAATTATAGTCATTCTAATTGGCCCTATCTAGATGCGGAAATTGGAAACTTCCTAAGAAATGAAGGCATTGATCATATCATAATTGATCAGCCTAGTGTAGATCAGGAGGAAGACGGTGGAGCATTGGCTTGTCATAGAACTTTTTGGGGGGCAACCCCAGAATCCTCCTTAAATAGGACAATCACGGAGTTGGCACATATACCGGATTATGTGCAACCGGGAAATTACCTTTTAAACTTGCAAGTAGCACCAATTGAAAACGACGCTGCACCCTCAAGACCTCTCTTGTATAATTTGTCTTCCACCAAATAGAGTAGTTACATCTACGCTTTTCTAGTACGAGCATCCACCGCCGCTAAAGTGGCCATATTTACGATTTCACGAACAGATGCGCCTAATTGCAATACATGAGCACTATTCTGAGTACCAATGAGCATTGGACCTATGGCTTCGGCAGCGCCAAAACTCTGTAGCATTTTATAAGATATGTTCCCTGCAGCTAGATTTGGAAAGATGAATACATTGGCCTTATGACCCACTAAATCTGAAAATGGGAAACTCTCCTTGAGTAATTCTGGATTGAGTGCAAAATTTGCCTGAACCTCACCATCCACAATTAATTCTGGGTATTCTTTCCGAAGGATACTACTGGCCTGGGCCATTTTTCGGGCGTCTGGTCCATTACTTGACCCAAAATTTGAATAGCTCAACAGTGCAACCTTAGGCACTATATTGGTTCTACGAACCGTGTCGGCAACATTCAATACAATCTGCACGATATCCTCTACAGCGGGATCAAGATTAATAGTAGTATCTGCAAAAAACATGGGACCACGTTTAGTGAGAAGGGTATACATGCCCGCCGCCTTCCGAATACCCTTTTCGGTACCAATAATTCTTAAGATTGGTCTTAAAGCCGTAGGGTACTTTACGGTCAATCCGCTTATTAGAGCATCCACTTTTCCCTCCTTCAGCATCATATTGCCATAGTAATCTCGCTGCTTGATTTTACTTTTACATTCCGCCAAGGTCCAACCTCTGCGCATACGCATGTCATATAGCTTCTGAGCAAATTCTTCGCGACCCTCTGTGTCTGCGATAACATCAATAATCTCTGCGCCGGATAACTCTAATTGATATTCTTCAATCAAATTCTCAATTCGCGCTTTTGGCCCGAGTAGTACAGGGACTGCAGTTCCCCCGTTGATTAAAATTTCTGCAGCTTTCAGAATTCGGTATTGGTCACCCTCTGTAAATACAATTCGCTGTGGCTTCTGAGAGGCGTTCTCATTAAGTAATCTGATAAACTTATCATCTCTACCTAATCGATCACTTAAAGTTGTGTTATAACGGTCCCAATCTTTTATTGGGGACTTGGCAACACCACTTTCCATTGCCGCTTTTGCAACTGCTGGTGCCACTGTAGTAATTAAACGTGGATCAAACGGCTTGGGTATAATATAGGTAGGTCCAAAGGTTAAGTTGCTTTCGCCATAGGCTAAATTCACTAATTCAGGAACAGGCTCCTTTGTCAATTCTGCTATGGAACGCACAGCTGCCAGTTTCATTTCTTCATTAATAGCAGTCGCACGAACGTCTAGAGCACCTCGGAAAATAAAAGGGAAGCCAAGAACATTGTTCACTTGATTGGGATTATCACTTCTACCGGTGGCCATTATAATGTCCTTACGGGCCGAAATGGCATTTTTATAGGTAATCTCCGGATCTGGATTCGCCAATGCAAATACAATTGGACTAGGAGCCATGGAAGTAATCATTTCCTTGCTTACTATGCCTCCTTTTGACAAGCCCACAAAGACGTCTGCATCCTTCATTAATTCCGCTAATTCCGCTGGCTTATGTTCTTTTGCAAAAATCTGCTTCTCAGGTGTTAACTCTTCGCGACAAGTAGTTATTAAACCCTTTGAGTCACACATAAAAAGGTTTTGCGGTTTGACTCCAAGACTCAAGTATAATTTGGCACATGATATGGCAGATGCCCCTGCACCGTTAAACACCACTTTAATCTTAGCGATCTCTTTTTCAGAAATCTCTAAAGCATTCAACAGCGCCGCAGCAGTTATTATTGCCGTGCCGTGTTGATCATCGTGCATGATAGGAATATTAAGTTCCTCTTTTAGACGCTTTTCAATGTAAAAACAGTCGGGAGCTTTGATGTCCTCCAGATTAATACCTCCAAATGTTGGGGCAACAGCTTTTACGGTATCAATGAACTTATCAGGATCAGCTGCATCTAATTCCAGATCAAAGACATCAATATCCGCAAATATTTTAAAGAGAACGCCCTTTCCCTCCATCACTGGTTTGGAAGCCTCCGGACCTATATCTCCCAATCCTAAAACTGCCGTACCGTTGGAAATTACTGCTACTAAATTGCCTTTAGCGGTATAATTATACACCTCTTCAGGATTTTCAGCAATCTCCTTACACGGTTCTGCAACACCCGGTGAATAGGCAATACTCAAGTCTCTCTGCGAATTTGACGGTTTCGTTGGGATGACTTCAATTTTTCCGGGCTTTGGCTCCTTATGGTATTTAAGTGTATCCGTTTTGCGAATTGGTCTTTGACTCATGTGATTTATACTTTAGTACAAGAAGGAATTGAATGGAAACCTTGATGCATGTATTTCTGATGCCACTCTGTAAAGGGTAGGCCTTAATTCATCTATATTTTTTCTATCCTGTGCAGAAATGAAAACAGCTCGCTCACCAATCTTATTTATCCAACTGTTTTTCCAGTGATTGAGATCATAATTTCTTGGTGTCAATTCTAGATCGAATTCATCTGCCTCCTCATAAGTGAATGCATCAATTTTGTTGAATACCATAATAGTCGGCTTATCCAAACTGTCTATCTCCTGTAAAATGCTATTGACACTCTCAATATGCTCTAAAAAATTTGGATGAGAAATATCCACAACGTGCATCAATACGTCAGCCTCTCTAACTTCATCAAGGGTCGATTTAAAACTTTCTACCAATTGAGTAGGTAGCTTGCGGATAAATCCTACCGTATCCGTCAACAATAAGGGCAAATTGTCAATATTGATTTTTCTCACCGTAGTATCCAATGTAGCAAATAGCTTATTCTCTGCCAATACATCTGTCTTGCACAAAACATTCAATAATGTACTTTTACCTACGTTCGTATACCCTACCAAGGCAACTCTAGTCAGCTTTCCTCTATTACTGCGCTGCGTGCTCATTTGCACATCAATTTTTTGCAGCTTCTTTTTTAAAAGTGATATTTTCTGCTGTATAATACGACGGTCTGTCTCTATCTGCGTTTCCCCAGGTCCTCGCATACCAATACCCCCTTTTTGTCTTTCAAGGTGTGTCCACATTCTGGTCAATCTTGGCAGTAAGTATTGATATTGAGCCAATTCAACTTGTGTTCTAGCATAGCTAGTCTGTGTACGGGCGGCAAAAATATCTAAAATAAGGTTGGTACGATCCATTACTTTCACCTCCATCAATGCCTCAATATTCTTGAGTTGGGACGGTGTCAATTCATCATCAAAAACAACCATATCTATATTTTCAGCCTTTACGAAGCCAAGAATATCTTCCATCTTTCCTCTTCCTAGAAACGTTTTAGGATTGGGTTGCGCCAATTTCTGAGTGAACATGTGTAGGGTATCTGCTCCGGCGGTATCAGCCAAAAAGCGCAATTCTTCTAAATATTCCAGCGCCTTAACCTCGTCTTGTTGCTTATTTACTATGGCTACTAGAACACACCGCTCCCTCTCAGAAGTTCTTTTCTTTTTAACTTCTAACATTCAAAAACCTTCTCTTAAGCTCCTTGCAAGAAAGCTTCCCAGGGGAATCTTAAAGCAATTAATAACAGTCCAATTCCAAACCAAACTACTACTGTTTTAGCCTTATTCTTATCATTTTCTTGACGCTTACTTTTAGCATTTCCTATAGTGATCAGAACTGCACCGAGCAACATGGTTGTTGGATGCTCTACATACTTGAAACGCGTTGCGGTGTCTCCCATTAGAATCCCCATGTCAGAAAACACATCCAAATTAAATCCTACGAGCATGACTAACCCAACGGTTACTTGAATATGAGTAAGTATTAATGTAATTGTATTTTGTCTTTTAAGACTGGCGGTAAATTCACGGTCCGATTTCCAAACTAAAAAGTTCTGGACGAGTACCACGAGAATTAGAAGTAACCATAAAAATGGCATCCAGTGGTGTAAGTGTAGTAATCCTATATACATCTATTCGTATTTTAAGCTAAGTTACAAAGCGTGCATCAAGTATAAGTATATGAAGAAGACCATCATCACATTAATTGTAATAGTTTTAATCGCAACACTTCCAGTACTCCGTTTAGAAAGTATTCAAGACAAGTACTTACCTGCAACGGAGACAACCAATTTCGAAATAAGAGGTGATGCGGTTTCAATTTTCGCAAAAGGACTATCCTATAAAACTATTTCTCAAGTACCGCTAATGATAGATAGCGCTGCGTTCGAAGGACTTTTTGACCACCTCAAAAGTTCTTTTCCGTTGGTTTTTTCAAAATTATCAATAGATACGATTAGCACCCATACTTTATGGATGAAACTAGAGGGCTCTTCTACTAAAGCAGACAACATGCTCTTCATTTCTCACCTTGATGTAGTCCCTGTAGACCCCAAAACCATAAAAGACTGGGAGGCAGATCCATTTACAGGAGAAGTCGTAGATAATTTTATTTACGGCAGGGGTGCACTTGATGACAAAGCTTCTGCCTTTGGAATACTAGAGGCCTTAGAATCAATGCTTGCGAGCGGGTGGCGACCAACGCACAACTATTACTTCTGTTTTGGTCAAGATGAAGAAATTGGCGGGACCCATGGTGCAGGTATTGCAGCAGAGCGCTGCCGCGAACAGAAACTCTCCTTTAGAACAATATTTGATGAGGCGGGCACCATTTCGATTGGTTCTGTACCTGGATTAGAGCATACACCAATCGCCCTTATTGGAATTGCAGAAAAAGGCTATATAAGTGTAGAAGTCAATTTTGAACAAGCTGGAGGGCACAGCAGCATGCCTGAAAAAGAAAATGCAATATTAAGTGCATCTGCTTTCATTTCCTCTCTGAATGACAACCCCATTTTCAGTCCTGAATTTACCGCACCGCTTCAAGGTTTCATGGACCACCTTGCACCTGAAATGTCTTTTGGCCTAAAATGGGCCTTTGGAATGAGGCCTCTTACCAATTCGCTAATTCTTCGCTCGTATCAAAATTCGTCAACCGGAAGGGCACTGACTACCAATACCGCCGTAGCCACAATGGTTGGTGCAGGCATTAAAGACAATGTTGTACCATCTTCCTCGCGCGTAGTCTGTAATACCCGAATTCTTCCTAGCTATTCTATTGATGATATAGTACATGCTTATTCAAAACGGGCTACGAAATTTGGTGGTACTGTTCAATGGTACAACGACTATGGCAGTGGTCCTACCGGCTCTTCTTCCTACGACAGCGAGGACTTTATTACCCTGGGACAGAGTATCAAATCAATCTTTCCAAACACATTGATTAGTCCTTATCTCACCTTGGGCGGAACGGATTCAAAAAACTTTGATGGATTGAGCGAACAGATCTTTAGGTTCCTGCCTATTCCACTTACCAAGGAGGATCTACCTAGAATACACGGTATCAATGAACGAATTCATGTAGATGCTTACAATGATTTATGCCGATTTTATATCGATCTTTTTCAGCGTATTGAATAAGTACTTTCAGGCATAAAAAAAGCCCAATCTATAACTAGATTGGGCCTGAAAAATGGCGGCGACCTACTCTCCCGGAAACCCAGTACCATCGGCGCTAATGTGCTTAACTTCTCTGTTCGGAATGGGAAGAGGTGATCCACACTGCGATAACCACCATAAACTTTAAATAAGTTTAAATGCGTTAACACATTGGTATATGAACATATAAAGTCTTCGTCTTAGAAAGCCACGGGTAATTAGTACTTCTCGGCTATGACATTACTGCCTTTACACCTGAAGCCTATCAACGTCCTCATCTCGAACGACCCTTAAGGGAAATCTCATCTTGAGGTGGGCTTCGCACTTATATGCTTTCAGTGCTTATCCCAACCAGCCGTAGCTACCCTGCAATGCTTCTGGCGAAACAACAGGTACACTAGAGGGCTGTCCAACTCGGTCCTCTCGTACTAAAGTCAGCTCCTCTCAAATTTCCAACGCCCACAGCAGATAGAGACCGAACTGTCTCGCGACGTTCTGAACCCAGCTCGCGTGCCACTTTAATGGGCGAACAGCCCAACCCTTGGGACCTTCTCCAGCCCCAGGA
>PAND01000015.1 GCA_002707525.1 Flavobacteriales bacterium | reverse complement strand
ATTACGCGAGACTAGAGTAATCGAATTACAAGTGTTTAAGAAATCTCTTGCAGTGATACTTATGTTCGATATTTCTAATGAGTTATCTACTACCCGAGACCCGAAGACATTTTGTCTTCGGGTTTTGTTTTTCTCAGAAGTCCAAGTTTCTATGAAACAGCCAGTTATCTCTAAAAGTAGGTGGATGTTCGAGGTTCGATATTCTGTAGTTTTGGGAGAGTAGTCTAATCCACTGGTAAACAAAACTGCTTAAACGACATGTTCACGCAAAGGCGTGAAAAAAAACTAAAAGCATTACCGAAGTTTGATCTTTAATGCGGACAATATTATCAATACAGGAATGAAGAGATTTTGGTATTTACTTTTTGTAGGAATTTTGCCCATTTGTGGTTCCTCTCAAGGCAATATGAACGTACAAGATTCGCTCAGAAATATCTGGGAATCTTCGATCATTGTCAATGAGGTAAAAATGGAAGCAGCAAAATACTTCTACACCAACTACGGCCGGAAATCCCCTGATCTGGCTATAAAAGCGCTCGAAGTATATGTGCAATTGGCCATTGAGATGAATGACTCCCGGGAAGAGGCAGGGGGCCTTGTAAATCTCGGGAGTGTTTAC
Organism: Flavobacteriales bacterium; assembly: GCA_002707525.1. Classification (GTDB taxonomy): domain Bacteria; phylum Bacteroidota; class Bacteroidia; order Flavobacteriales; family Schleiferiaceae; genus UBA10364. The sequence continues at coordinate 20,140 of PAND01000015.1, read as the reverse complement.
AGAGATCTTGGTAAATATGAAGATGCTCAAGCGCACTATGAGAACGCTCTTGTATTAGCGACTGATTTGCAAGACTTCTCCTTATCCGGTGTTATAGAGGCAAACATTGGAAACCTGTATAATGACCAAGGAAATCTTCTTAGTGCTTTCCGAAAGTACAGAAGGGCGCTGAATATATTTAAAGACAACGCTGATACATTATTCACTGCCTATATGTACTCAAGCATTGGGGGAATTAATCTTCAAATAGAAAACTATGAATTGGCCGAATCTAACTATTTAAAGGCTTTAGAAGTTTTTTTAACTCTAGGTGTCGAGGAGAAATCAACTGTTCAAATGAACATGGCTAGAATTGAATATGAGCGTGATCATTTAATTCAGGCAAAAGCGTTATTTGAAGAATCCTTAAAACAGGTGCAAAGTCAACAGGATTATGTCCTTGAGATTGGTTGTTACCAGTATCTAGCAAAAATTAACAGAAAACTGCATTTCGAGGATGAGTCATTATTGTTTGCAAAAGAGGCTTTACGCTTAGCGCTAGATTTTGGTAATCTGTATTTGATAGAAGAAGCGAGGATTGAAGTAATAGAAAATCAAAGTGATACCGATTGGTTGGGATCTATTCAAAGACTACTGCTTGGTCAGGAAGAATATATTTCAAATAGAACTAAGGAAAGAGTCTATCGTAAAATCAGGCATATCTATATGGACAAAAGTGAATTTGAAAAAGCCCTCAATGCCTTTGATCAAGAAATCAAATACAAGAGCATTAACGATTCAATTCGTTTTAGCCATCTTCTAATCGCCGAGACAATTGTTTTAGAGGAAGAAATAATATTTGAAAAAGAGCGCTCACGCGAGCGGATTGAAGTAATTCGAAGAAATATCCGGCTCGTGGTTTCTTTTATCTGCATAATCTTAGGTTTAGCGCTGGTGTCATTTTTTCGAATAAGGAATTCTAGATTAAAAAGAAATAAATTACTCGAGCAAATAAAGGAACTAAAGAGAAACCAAAACCCTCTTGTTCTGGCGCTAGATAATCAAGTGAACTTGAACCTTGAATTGTTGGAAGATTATATCAATCAAAAACTAAACAAAACAGATTGGAAAGTTTTAAATGAACTCGTACAGGATCCGATGATTTCAAACAAAATGATTGCTGAAAAGATTTTTATGAGTGTTGAAGGTGTTAGTTCTTCCCTGAGACGAATGTATATATATTTTGATATCGATGATACTCGCTACAAAAAAATCGCGCTCGTAATGAAAGCCATTGGGGTCTCTAAATCGAATTAATGCAAAATATTCACTTGCATACGTGAACTGATATGAGTTGGGACACCGTATTATTGTGGCTAATAAACCGAATAATAAATTCTAAATCATCATGACAAAAAACTTCATTTTACTTTCAGTTTTCTCAGTATTATTGATTGGATGCTCGAAAAACGATACTCCTCCAAAAATTATAGGAGAATGGGAAGTGTATAAATTTGAGCGGCAAACATTAAGCCTTGATAGTATTGATGCGACCACATTGGATCTTTATCAATCCATGGTATGGAGTGACCTAACACCCTCGCAAGAACCTGAACCTTCATTAAAATTCAACGACGATAATACATTTGAGCAGTTTTATGCAGCTGTTATAACGCACGAAGGAATTTGGACCGAAATAGATGAAAATTCATTCAGCTTCACATTCAATCAGGATCCATGGTCAAGTTTACAGAGCAATTATATTGTTCAGTTTCATTGTGACAACACTATGTCCATAGAGTATCTCGTGGAAGCACCTGCTGGTAATCACGATTTTCAAGATTCGGATTGGTATGTGATTGGATATTACAGGACGCCTGGAAGTGTTGAATGTGATGCGCAGATAGAGTATTACGTAGAATAGTAATGTCTTCTCAACAATCATATTGAGTCTTTGTTGGTTTTGATTCCACGATCACTATTTCTTTGGTAATTCATGAGCAATCTTTTAAATTGAACTTCGACCTTTTCTCCAGAATGTCTACTCAGAAACCCTTTGAAGGAAACTTCAGAGGGTTTCTTCGTTAACAAGCTTACCAACTGGTGCAAAGCCCCAATACAACAAGGTTGTACTGCTCCACTACTATTGAATAAACTTGCTTATTTCCAATTAAATCAGAGAACTTCATTAAAAACCAACAGTGGGTTAATAATCTAATAAAAGGTACGATTTACTGTCAATACTGTCAGTTTTTACTGTCAGTTTTTGGACTGACCTTAGAATTTTACCCATTGAGGTAAGCTGACTTCTTTGAGGGGGGATGAGTTTAGGATTCATCATAAAAGCATCGATCAGTTCCCCAAACTTCTCATGCATGCCCATACGCTTGGCTTGGCTCGTGGAGTTTGCATTTACTGTATGGTTGCACTTGCCCGACGGTATGTATTTAGCTGGAAATTATTTGGGTAAAATAGACATTGCTGATATATATTCTTCAGGTTACAATTTGAAAATATAATTAGTTCACCGGGATTAATTATGCTTCAGAGCATAGCTAAATTTTAGTCTTATCATCCAATTTTATTCTTAGCCCAAAATAAATATTCCTTGGTGCTGAAGGTATGATACCCGGTCCCGGATATCCTAGAGCTCTACGAGTAAAATATGTTGAGTTGAACAGATTATTTATTCCGTAGTCAATAGCCCCCCATTTTGGGGTGTATGCACCACTAAGGTCTATGACATTGTAAGCAGGTATTGGACCTAAAATACCGTCACGAAAATCACCTGGTTGAGCGACCTCGCTATTCTCAACATCAGTAAACTGTTCAGTCAGCGTACTTGCCTGTAGGTTAAAAATCCATTTTTCACTCTTTACTGTTACTCCAGTTTTTAGATTCAATAACGGTACAAATTCTACACGCTTACCTTGGACATTTGGCACATCACTTTGGATGTAATTAGAACCAGTAATAGCTGTATTAGTCCATAGGTTTATTTTCCATTTGCTTTGGCCCACGGAAGTCAGGTCATAGGAAACAAAGCTTTCGACACCATACATTAGTGCTGCGCCAATATTTTTCCGAACACGCTGGGCTCGATCATTAAAAACTATACCAATCCTATTTGCATAGTACAACGTGAATAAGTTTGCGTCATACCCCCAAGGACCTGTATTACCTCGTATCCCCCAGTCGCTAGTCCATCCTCTCTCATCCCTGATTTTAGGGTCGATTATGAAGGTTGGATTGACAGTTCTAATATCTGCAAAAGTAACAGAACGGTAATTCTGACTCCAATTAAAATACTTCTCTTTATTCTTCTCTTTTTTAGAAATACCTATTCCGATTAGCGCAAACCCTCTTGAAAAGCTAAAGTCGTCATAGAGCTCGCTTCTGTNAATTACATTTCCTGCGTTATCAAAAACAATATTCGTGTAATAACCTTGGGCNTTAGTGCGAATATGNTCAATACGCATGCCTNGAGTGATGCTCCATCCATTTTNTAAGAAAAAGATATGCTCNATGAAAGCTGCNAAATTCAGATTAGGAAATGTGAATGAGCTTTGATTTGGATAATCATTATACTCTNGCCAACGAAAGTCNAAATCTGCGTCTTTACCNTTACTNCCAGGACCTTGTTCACTAAGATTTAGCGATTCGAAAGCCTTGATTCCAAAAAGTAGTACGCGAGGTTGATCGTAGTATCGATAACGCCGAAGAACTTTAGCCTCTGCAGTCAGATTACTAAATTGTCCAGCAATTAAATCGCGTTCATAAACGAATGAGCCGTCGGNGTTCTGTTCATCAACAGTTATTATTGGATTTAAGTTAATCATGCTTGGAATACCTCTGAATCCTAGACTAAATCTGTTTGCTTCCAATGCAGTAGCACTGACTTTAATTGTTGTTTTTACATTTGGTGAGTAGGTCCAATTCCCGTGCAATAAATTCCAATTCACGCGGAAGAAATTGCGACTACGATTAGAAAAGAAAGGATCACTTTTTAGTATATCGTCTGTAAGACCCCCAGGCTGCTGAGCCAGGTAATAGAGATAAGTGTGTTCAAATGTAAACTTATGGGCTTCGCTAGGGATAAAGTTTATCTGTATGAAACTGTGATTTGCATTAAATGCACTATTTGGCCTAAAGCCTTGCGATTTACGATTATTGAAATAGCCGTAGGCGCTAACCTGCCCTTTTCTAAGTGTTGCACTGGTAAAATTTGTACGTAACCCATAAGAGCCTATTGTGGAGCTATTTTCAATCGACCATAAAACGTCTTTTTCAGGTCCCTTCATTCGGAAATTGAGCAAACCCCCGAATTGGGAACCGTATTGTAAGCTTGCCGCTCCTCTTATAACTTCTATTCGTTCGATACCATCACTTGTAGGGGTGTAATAAGATTCTGGATAACCCAAAGGGTCTGCGCTGATATCGTAGCCGTTTTGACGCGTATTAAAATTTGAAGATCTATTTGGGTCAAGCCCTCTTGAACCTATGGAAAGTTGCAAACCGGCATCGTCATTTTCGAAAATGGTCAGTCCGGTTATTCCTGCGAAAAGTTGCCTTGTGGTATTCGCTCCTTTGTTTAAGACTAATTGATCCAAGGATACGACTTCACTTTTTTTACCAGAGTAAATACTCATGCCTTCGACACTTTTCAATGAGGAGCGTGCACTCAACTGTTTCTCTTTCACTTCTATTTCGTTCAGAATAACAATAGTAGTATCTGTAGATTGACCGTAGGTCATTACAGGTAGCAAAAGCAGTAAAATAGACCTTTTAAATCCCATGAATATTATCGTTAAAAGGTAATAACCAATCTATTGGTATTAAATTTCTCGTTCTTGTGGTTAAATCTATTGTAGGATCTACAAAGCGTTTGGCGCTTCTGCCATTCAAACTCACGTAGGAGTCTGCGTACACAGCAATATTTCTGTTGTGATTGATTTTGTAATATTCCGCAAGGTGGTGAGCATATTCTAAAATAAAGTCTGGCTGGAAAGCCATTTGCTTCTCTTGAAAAGTGGTTAGAAAATCTTCATTTTTAACGGTCCAGTGTTCCCCGTTGTTTTTATCTACTGCTCGAAACGTGGTATAGCCCTGTTTCTCCATGACCATTACGCGCCAAGAAAATCTGAACCCTTGTTCGTGCCAGAAAAGTTCTCCGGGATACATGAGATACCGCCATGGTAATACGATTTGACTTATAATTAAAATCCCTACTAGAATCTTACTAAAAGAATGCCTGGATGCATCGTTTATCGATTCTTTTGATTTAAGAAAATTCAAAGTTTTTGCAAGAATATTTTTGAGCGTATCGCTAGCGAAAAATACTGTAGCAGCAGCAATCATAATCCAAGGAAACATCCCAATGGGAAATAATATACGGGTCATGATGTGAAAAGCTATGACCAGTAAAAACGCAATATTACGAGTACGCTTATTTAAGAGCAAGAACGGTATACTGAGATCATAAAGAGCGCCTCCCCATGAAAATAGATAATGAAGCCAAGTGTATTCAAAAAGATTTCCAATAATCGGTATGTCTGTTTTCGTAGAAAGCCATATAGAAAGAGGTTGAGCTTTAAGGAGCCAATCCGNATTTAGCTTGGCTAAACCGGCATAGAAGTAAACAATTCCCACAAACATCTTGAGACTAAGTATGGACCAAACAGGAACATATTGTCTACAAACTCTCCTTTGATTGACATCTAAACTAAAGTCTGCATTGGCAGGTAAAAAACAGAGCAGTAGTGACACTACGCTGATGAAATAGTAATGATTTAGATATGTAGTCTTATCCATCGCCTCGATATAGGTAAAGGATAAGAAGAGGGTAATAGCACTTAATTTATACCTGTAGCCGAGAGCCACACCCACGGCACTAATAAAGCACATTAAAAAGATAACATAAGTCAAAGGACCTAGAGGCTTGACCCATGAAAGACCTAGATAAGTGAATTGAAAAGTCGGGGCGAGATATAACTTTTCGACCCAACCATAAGCTAAGAAACGAATGATTGAAAGAGCAATCAAAAATCCAAATAAAACACGAAAAGCCGCTAAAGGAGCGGCTTCTGTGGATTTATTTATTTCGTGGAAGAATTCTCTAATCGCCGTCGGCATCTACGTAATCAATTTTCACGTTCAATACTTGCATTACCTCCGTCTTTATACGGATGGTATTTCTTTGTAACTCATCGTATAAAGCTAACAAGGCAAATACATCGTTTTCTATCGTTGCCTCAAAGCTTTCCGAAATTGTATTCAATGCCGTCTGAGTTTCATCAAACTGTTGATTAACTGCATCCGATAATGGTATAGTATCTTCTGTGGCCGATAAATGATCTAAGTATTCTGAAAAGCTCGGACCTTGGCTCAAACCGTCAAAGCTATTTCCATTGAAGAAATTTACATGCGCGTTAAAACTAATCTGGAAGAGTTCGTTAGAAAATTCAGGATGATATATCGATTCCACATTTTGCGGTAGCGTGTTAACACTAAATATCCCTGCGGGAATACCTACTTTACCTGCTCGTAACTCTTTTTCGTAATGAAAAATAAAATCGTTAGCCATTTTGTTTACCGATGCAGTTGCAGAGGAACCATCGGCTTGTACAAAGATGGNTTTATAGCCAGAAGTCCAGTTAGTATAAACATCATTACCTAAAAGAGCAATATTCGAAAAAAGCATTTGAATATAACCCACTACTTCTGGGTGAATGGTGTAGTATTCAAGCTGTTTTTTGATACTCCCCTTGGCAAATAAAAGATAATCAAGTGCAGGAAAACCTTGTTGTGTAAATGTAGATGGGAGTAGTAAATTAGGTGGATTATTAGACATAAAAGTTTCTGAAGAACCCTTAACAATGGTCGTGTCAGTTGGATAAGTATTGCAACGCATTCGAATGTTAAGCTGCTCTCCAGGTCCAATCTCAAAAAGACTTACTTTTTGCCAACTACCACAGGCAGTTTGGTATTTCGAGCGTAGAATTTCGAAATGAGTAGAGTCAAGTCTTAATGCGAATGTATCTGCAGCATGTGCCGCTTCTAATGAGGTATTAGCAAATTGGTACCAAGCGGGTACTATGATTTCATTGGACCAATGCGAAAGCATGGCCGAACGGTCCCAGGTATCTACGTCATTTTGATTTGTTTCACAACTAGAAGTGACTAGGAGTACCCCAAAAAGGAGTACTCCAAAACACCAGCCCATACTTCTACGTTTAACAAAAAAACAGGCGAGTAAACATGGTTTATTGNTCATTTTAGTTTGTCACTTGGTTTACCGTAAAATCAAAACGTGAAGCGATATCAGCCGAAATGGTTCTCAAATCTGTTGTAGAAATATCCCAAAAGCCATTTCCAGAAGCGTTCATGAGGTCATCTAACATATCATTAACTTCATAACGACTAAAGTAGGGTGCGTTAGTGTTTGGATTATGTGTAAATTGTAGACTGTAGATAAAGCCAAACCCTTCGCTTAAATCGTGAAATGCACCACCCATATCACCACCATCAAGTGCTGTAGCCCCTGCTTCAAGGTAATACACTGAACGAATACCAATAACTTTACTTACCAAATCACGAACTAGATCTGCTTGTTCATCACGAACTGTGTAATTGCCGGCCACGATTGCAGCGCGGCCTAACTTTAAGGCGTCATATGTATCTTGAGCAATAGAGCTGAAATCGCTATCGGATGAAACTTTCTCGAAATATTTGTTTAAGAAAGAGTCATCACTACCGAGTGAGCTCAACGGATTCGCACCATCAGAAGCACCGCCAAATAAATATCCATAACCTTCGTCCCATTTGTGCTCCATAGTTGTGTAGTTCTTGTCTGTATAAAGAACCCCGTTATCGTTATCTTCTAAGTTCGCGCCGGCATCGAGAACTCCTGGATCTAGATAGTTATTTAACATTTGATCCGTCATTACAGCTCCAATTAGACCTTTAACAATGGCTTGATCGTATTCTAATCCTAATGAATTAACATATCTAACGCTAGAACCGTCGGCGATTTGNCCTGCCGTTCCAATTGCTGCTAATGTGCTAAAGTTTGGAAAAACATCATTTGCTTGTGCTTGAATCCAACCGTCAAAGTCAGCTTTGATTTGTGCTGATTCAGATGCATTTGAGCTGAAATAGAGGTATGAGCCTGCAGTTTTTGATCGCAAACTTTTAGTTGAAGCATTTAACACAGGGTTTACAAATGGATCAACATCGTTACCGTTTGCATCCTGATTAGCATATAGCTCGGAGAGATCGGTTGCACTTTTAGAATCATCTTTAAGTGCGGATGCAAATTCTCCTCCCATTGCTAGGCGTTCCGATTGACCGTCGTAATACACAGTATTTGCGCCGTTACGCTCAAACGAATATGACGCAGGTGCCATTACTTCTGGATCAGTATGACGTTCACAAGCTATCGTCATTAGAAGAGCTGGTGTTAATAAAAGTATTTTTCTTTTCATCTTATTTTAATTTAGACCAATTTTAAATAACGGGGCAAATATAATTGTGATGACGAAAAAAAAATACCAGAGTTTAAAAAAAATATACCGCCGGAGATCGCGGTATTGAAAATTTAGTAATGTTAAAAGCCTCTGAAAAAACAGAGCTAATTTATTGAATCACGTTGGTGCGCAGAGAATGGCGATCGAACATACGTCCATTATTTATTTTGACATTTAGATTTTGTTTTTATCAGAATATACTGGAAGCAACGGATTTTTGTAATCGTACATGATTTCAAACATATGTTCGGAGTTTGCTGAACATTCTTATCAAGGAAAACTTTGAATGAGGCTTATTATAGNTTATCAACCTTTNAATTTGAACNTCGACTTTTTCTTCAGANTTTATAAANGNTAACCCTTNGANGGAAANTTCAGAGGGTTTTTTATGCTCAACAGAAAAGTTTTGTAAATCATTGTATAACCACGGGTAGTTTGTGTTAATTATGGTTTTAGTGCAGATTGTAAATGTGTAAGAATATCAAGGCATTTTTCGGGAGGTAAATCCACCATTCCTAAAGCGAAAGAATAGGTAACTTTTCTTATCNCTAATTCTTAAAGCTTTCGAGTCCTGTTTTCAGTCTTAACAAATCCTCTTCGTTAATTGCATTGGAAATGAACCAACTCTCAAAGGCGCTAGGAGGCAGGTAAACCCCCGATTTAAGTAAGTGGTGAAATAGCGCGTTGAATCTGTCGTTTTGTGCATTGNTCGCATCTTTGTAATTGGCCACTTTCGCCCTGCCGAAGTGAATGCTAAGCATGCTCCCTAACCTGTTGATGGTTGCTTCTTTCTCTGAGAACCTTGCTTTAAGTAAAGCTTCAATTTTTGCTGTAGTGGTGTCAATCTTACTATAAACCTCCGGATTGTCTTTAAGATAGGTCAAAGTAGCAATACCGCTAGCTGTGGCGATAGGATTACCACTCAATGTTCCCGCTTGGTATACAGGCCCGTTTGGCGCGAGAACATTCATGATTTCTGTTTTGCCACCAAAAGCACCTACTGGCATTCCTCCGCCGATTACTTTTCCGAAAGTGACCATATCTGGATTGATACCTAAGTGCTCTGCTGCACCGCCTGGAGCTAATCGAAAACCCGTCATAACCTCGTCAAGAATAAGCACTGCGCCGTATTCATTACAAAGTGTTCGTAAGCCTTGAAGAAAGCCCTTTTGTGGTGGAATACAGCCCATATTTCCCGCCACGGGTTCGACGATGATGGCAGCGATACGGTTCCCCTCTCGTTCAAAATGTTTTTGCACACTGTCCATATCATTGTATTCTGCAATGAGGGTATCTTGAGTCGCGCCCTCTGGGACCCCGGCACTTCCAGGAACTGCGAAGGTTAGCAAGCCAGAACCGGCCTTTACTAAGAATGGATCGGCATGGCCGTGGTAGTTACCTGCGAATTTGATGAATTTGTTTTTACCCGTATATCCTCGTGCAACACGAAGTGCACTCATGCATGCTTCGGTACCTGAGGAGGTTAGACGAACAGCGTCTACCCCTGGAGCCATTTCAGTAATTAATGAAGCCATAGTATGTTCTGCTTCGGTTGGGCAACCGTAACTAACACCCTTTGTGAGTTGCTTTTGGACGGCTTCAATGACAGGTTCGAATTGGTGCCCTAAGATCATGGGTCCCCAGGAATTGATGAAGTCCACATAATCGTGCCCGTCGGCGTCGAAGAGTCTGCTGCCTTTAGCACTTTGAATGAAAATGGGTGAACCCCCTACGCTTCCGAAGGCGCGTACAGGAGAATTTACTCCTCCTGGGATTATACGCTTTGAACGTTCAAAAAGAAGTTGGCTTTGAGGGTACATGACTAGCTATTTGGGTAGTTGTTGATGAGGTGCTTACTGACTTCTTTTGCGAAGTAGGTGATTATGACTTTGGCGCCTGCCCTTTTGAAAGCTATGAGGCTTTCCATCATAATATCGCGTTCGTCCAGCCAGCCTCTCTCTGCGGCGGATTTGATCATGGTATATTCGCCGGATACTTGGTATACAGCGATCGGTAGGTTGGAAGATTCAGTTAAATCGCGAATTACGTCGAGGTAGAAGCTTCCTGGTTTTACCATTAGCATGTCGGCGCCTTCAGCTTCATCAAGGTGAGCTTCNTCTACCCCTTCTTNACGGTTGCGCGGATCCATTTGATAGCTTTTTTTATCTCCAAATCCAGGAGCACTATCTAGGGCGTCACGGAAGGGGCCATACAAGGCTGAGGCGTATTTTACGCTGTAGGCGAGTATACCCTTTTCGGTAAAACCATTAGCGTTGAAGGCTTCTCTGATTGCACCAATTCTACCGTCCATCATATCCGATGGAGCGACCCAATCGGCACCTGCTTTGACATGACTAAGGGCCATTTTGACGAGGGCAACGACTGTAGTATCATTTATAATTTCGCCTTTTTCTACGTTAACGATACCGTCGTGACCGTATCTCGAATATGGGTCGAGGGCTACGTCAGTCATGACTAAAAGTTGAGGAAATCGTGCTTTGATGGCACGGATAGATTCTTGCATGAGTCCGCTCGGGTCAGCAGCAAATGCACCCGTGTTGTCTTTTTTATCGTCTCCTACCTTGACAAAAAGAAGCACACTTTGGATGCCCACTTCTACCAATTCTTGAATCTCATTCATCACGAGATCTAATGAATAACGATAGTATCCAGGCATCGATGGAATCCCACACTTGATATTCTCACCGCCTTCGATGAAAAGCGGTGCGATGAAATCGTGCGGGTGTAAGATGGTTTCGGCCACTAAATTTCGAACGGCGGCGCTCGCCCTGTTAATACGTTTTCTTTGATTCGGGAATGTCATGGTTAAGTCCAATTTTTTGGTGTTGTCAATGCTTGAATGAGTTTAGCTTCGGCGGTCCCGTTTTGAGGACAGTGGTTGTACTCCCAGCGAACGGTTGGCGGCAATGACATGAATATACTTTCTATACGACCACCTGTTTTTAATCCAAATAGGGTGCCTCGGTCGTGGATAAGGTTAAATTCTACGTAACGTCCTCTACGGATTTCTTGCCACTTTTTCTGAGCGGCGCTGTAGTCCAAAGATTGGCGATTTTCCACGATGGGTATGTACGCTTGAATAAAGCTTGATGCGATCTCTTGTTGAAATGCTTCAAGTGCTGCGCCAACCAGTTTTTCGTCTGGGCGAAGGTGGTCATAAAAGACACCGCCAATACCCCTGTGTTCACTGCGATGTCTGTTGAAGAAATAACGGTCGCACCATGGCTTAAATTCGCTGTAGAAGTCGTTGTGGTGATTGTCGCAAGCCTGTTTTAGAGTTCTATGAAAGTGTGTGGCGTCTTCGTCGAAGAGGTAATAAGGAGTTAAATCGGCACCGCCTCCAAACCATTGATCTACGATTCTTCCAGCTTTATCAACTACCTCGAAATAGCGGAAATTTGCATGCGTCGTGGGAATCATAGGGTTTGTTGGGTGTATGACTAAGCTAATTCCTGTTGCGTAAAATTCTTTGGCACTTTCGGGAATGGTACTTTTTAAGATCTCGGGTACAGGACCATGTACTTCACTCACGTTGACCCCGGCTTTTTCGAAAACTTGTCCCGTTAAAACTCGTGACCATCCGCCTCCTCCAGCTTCACGCTTCCAACTGTCTTCAATAAATTTTGCTCTGGGTTCAAAGGACTCTAAAGCCTTACAGATCTCGTTCTGTAGAGCTCTAATAAATGAAAAGAAGCGCTTTTTAGGGTTGAATTCCATTAGTAACGGTAGGACTTAGCGGTTTCTACGAAGGCTTTCGCGCTTTCTACGCTCGTTGTTGGTAGAACGCCATGACCAAGGTTTACGATGTGATTCCCGCTGCCGAAGGAATCGATCATCTTTTTAGTGGCCTTTGCAACAACTACCGGTGAAGCTAGTAGAGTAGTTGGATCAAGGTTTCCTTGGAATACAGCATTTGGGCCACAGACTTTACGTGCATATTCTGGCGAGGTAGTCCAGCTCAATCCTAGGGCGGCTGCCCCTGTGGCGTGTAATTTATCTAAGGCGTACCAAGCGCCCTTTGCAAATAGAATGACTGGAACGCGGGCCTTTACCGCTTTGGTGATGCGTTCCATGTAAGGCAGTGAAAACTCATCATATGTCGCCGGGCTTAACATGCCGCCCCAGCTGTCGAAAATTTGTACCACATCACAGCCTGCATCAATCTGAATATGTAGGTATCTAATGGTCGCCTCAGTTATCTTTTCGAGCATTACTTTGGCGCGCTGGGGTTCGTTAAGGATGAAACGTTTAGCTTCTCCAAAATCTTTTGAGCCTTGTCCTTGTACCATATAGCAAAGGAGCGTCCAAGGAGAGCCAGCGAAGCCGATTAATGGTACTCGATTAAACAGCCCCTCCTTGACGGCCTTAATGACTGGGGTAGCATAACGGAAAAATTCTTCCGTGTTTTCTGCGTTTAACGCCGCCACTTCTGCTCCGGTCGTTGCGGTTTGCAGCACAGGGCCCTTTCCTGGCACCATATCTACTTGAAGTCCCAAGCTTTGGGCAATAACTAGAATGTCTGAGAAGAGGATAGCAGCATCTACGCCTATTTGATCGATGGGCATTACCGTGATCTCTCTAGCGAGGTCTGGATTTTGGACGCGCTCAAAGAATGAATACTTCTCTTTTAGCACCATGTAATTTGGCAAGTAACGTCCAGCTTGACGCATGAACCAAACGGGTGGTCGCTCTGTAGTTTGGCCTTTTAATGTGCGGAGGAATATATCGTTTGTTATCATGATAATTCGTTTTTCAAGATTTGTAGAAGGGTGGTGAAATTGGGTTGAGATGCGGGGTAAACTTGCGTGAAATTTTCGGCTTTGGCAGTTTCTGCAGTACGCTCACCTATACAAACGATTGGTGTGTTTTTTGGAAAGTTATTCTCACTTAGGGCGCTTTTTACTCCAAGGGGAGAGAAGGCGAGGATGGCATCCCATTGCTGTCTTGCCAGGCGTGGTGGCTTTGCAATATTGCTGTAAGTTATTATATGTTCTATTCCGAATTCGGACCAATTTTGACTGGTGCGTTCAGCTCCGCAGTATACTGCTGAACCAGGTTGCTCATTTTTGTAAGCCGTTACTAGTTCACCGCTATTTTTAAAGACTCTGATATTTCCGGTGTACCCGTAATTGAGGAGTAATTCTGTGGCTTTTTGGCCAACAATCCACATAGTTTCAGGCAATCTGGTGATGAAGTTTTTCAGCTGTTTTGCTCCAAAAGAACTAGCGACTATGACTACTTGAGCATGGATTAATTCAAAATATTTTGGAATGAGGTTAAGTACTTCGATATCGTGAAGCTTTAGGCCCATTTCTAGGGCTAGAGTGTGCTGCTCTTTATCGATCTCTTTCAAGCAAAGCACATCCTTTGGCTGAAGAGCTCGAATCTTCTTCATAAGCTCGGAACCACCATTCTCTAGAAGTTCGTTGGCAGCGCGTTTTCCGGCATTNGACCATTCTGAGGCGTGGATTGTACGACTTATTGAAATTTTCTGCTGTCCATCTACACTTAGAAGTGCGCCTTCAAAAGTGAAGCTGTTGTTCTCGGGTTGGCACAATGCACCCAAAGGAGAAGCACAACCGGCTTCTGCAGCGGCCATGAAATCTCGTTCTATTTGGGCACAGATGAAGGTTTGAAGGTGATTAACTGTACTGACCAATTCTTCCAACTGAGGATCTCCATCTCGACCAATGACGGACATAATTCCTTGAGCGGGAGCAGGGAGCATCCAGTCTAAAAGCTCGGCATTGTTTGGAAGGAGATTGATTCTTTCCAGGCCAGGGGCGCTAACGATTCCACCATCTGCGGCGAGTATTTTATCTACACGCGTGTGCATGTTCCCCCGCAAATCTTTGAAGCTGTGATTTGGGTATTTGTTCAGCCAAAATGCTCGGCGACGTGGTGACCCGCTGAGCAGGGTGAGTTTGTCCTTTTTGAGTTTCCCATTGTTCCCAGGAATAAATGCATCGAGGTGGCCATCTCGCGGGAGAACCGCAAGCAGCTTCAATCCTTTGGGGACATTAGTGGGATAGTCTTTTAGACTATGGACACCAATATCTGCTTTGCCTTCTAGGATTGCATCATCTAGAGCTTTGGTGAAAATTCCCGTTTGCCCAAGATTTTGAAGGGAGATGCTTTGGTCCCTATCACCTTTTGTAGAAACCGGGACAATGCAAAAGTCCCATTCACTATGGAATTCTTTCAAGCGATCAATGACCTCGCGCGTTTGGAAGAGTGCCAGCGGGCTTGTTCGGGACGCGATACGCAGTTTACGATCTCGCATTAAGCTGCTTTTGGAGTTCTTTCAATTCCTTTGGATTCTTTCTGATACGTTCGAAAAGACGTGCTTCAATTTTCGCGCTAATACGCTCTATTTTTTCTAAATCGTCATGCTTGGCTGACCACTCCTCGTGTAATCGACGTTGCAATTTTTTAATAGTTGGAGCGGCATCCATAGCGAGCTCCCACTCTTTGTATTTGTTTAATTCCTCTCGGATGATTTTATGCGCTCGCGGCACCCATTTTTTGCGTTGTTCCATCTGCGTGGCAATGACGGAGCTTAACTGGTCTACATTGGCGAACTTCGTATTCAGCTCCTTTTGAACGTCATCTGCTACACTAATCGGGATGCTGAGGTCTACGATGCAGGTTGCATTAATTTTGGAAACAATCGCTGTGGTAAATATTGGTTGCAGAGCACTGACTGCACTGACGATGGCATCAAATTCGCCTATTTTTTCAAATGCTTCGTCCCAAGTAAGGGCTTGGACGTTATAAAGGGCAGCTTGTTTGTCAGTCTTGGCTATGCTACGATTGGCAATGAAGATATTTTTAGCGCCTTTTTCGGAGACTAAATTATCTAGGGTGCGCGTACCAATTTGGCCCATACCGAGCACTAGAATTCTTGCTAATGACAAGTCTGGGAGCGAGGATTTAAGGAATTGAACCGCAGCATAACTTGTGGAAGAGGTACCGCTAGATAACCCAGTTTCGTTTTTTATGCGTCTCGAACTAAAGATGGCTTGGTTGACAGCTTTTTCAATGATACCGAGTCCCGCACCTTGTGCCTTACTTTTTTCAAATGCCGCCTTCATTTGTCCGACTATCTCAAAATCACCAAGGATTTGGCTGTCCAAACCGGCCATTACTTCAAATAGATAATTAATGGCTTTCTTGCCAATGTAGCGGTCGCCTATTTCAAAAATATCGCTGTATCCGGTTGATTCTAAAAACGCTTTTTCAATATTTTCAGGGTGCTTTCCAAATAGAAAGAAGGAGCTTCTATTGCAGGTATTGGTAATGAATCCTGCGCATTCATTTTGCGGGAATAATTCTTGGAAGTAGGTCTCTAGTTGTGCCTCGGATAGCGCAAAATTTTGACGCTTTTCAGCAGCAGCATGCTTGTGAGTAATGCCGAATGCGTACCAATTATACCCTATGAATTGCGCCATCTACGTTTTAAAGGCACGAAATTATAATGGGTCCAAACAAAAAAATACCGCTAAACGTTAAAATACTCTCGGAGGCCGTATAGTCGACTTTTAGGACTAAAATTACTGCCTATATTTATCACAATTACTCTGAAAATGACGATAAACGACATTAATCTAATACAAAATACCGCTGAACGAAGTTTTGTGCATGAATTTGCGGAAAATGGACTTTCTCTTTATACTGGGTTCGAACCGAAAAGTGAAGATTTACATGCGGTAAAATGCGAGGTGCCGTCAAGAATTATCCAGTTTTATTTCTGTTTAGAGGGTCACTTGGGTTTCAATTTTAGCCTGCATTACCAAAAACAATTGCAATCCGGTCAGTATTTCTTCATGTATAATCCGCAGAAGGATTTGGTCTTTGATCTGATTCCTGATACAGGTGGCAAGTGGGTGGCGGCTTACACGACTGTGGATAAGTTGCACACCTTATTTGTAGATGAAGCTGATGTGTTAACCTTTCTTAACGGTGAGAATGCGGCCAAGCCCTTGTACGATGAGCGCGAATGTAGCTCGTCGGTAAAGTGGGCTTTAGAAAGTCTATTCACCACCGATCTCAGTGCAGCATCCCGAAAGATTTTTGCCAAAGGGAAATTACTCGAAGTTCTAGCGTTACATTTTGACCGCAGATCAGAGGATACAGAAGCGTGTCCTTTCCTTAGAGATGAAAAGACGAGAACGCAAATTAAATCGGCCAAGAACGTATTGATAGAAAGAATGACGCAACCACCGAGCATTGCGGAATTGGCTCTTGATGTAGGTATTAGCGAATACAAGCTAAAATCTGGATTCAAGGAAATGTACGGGAATACAGTGGGTGGATTCATCCTTGATTACAAGATGAATTCCGCCAAATCCATGTTAGATTCTCGAAATTACCAAGTTAGTGAAGTCGCCTATGCACTGGGTTATGGAAACCCGTCGCACTTTATTACCGCCTTTAAGAAGAAGTATCAAATTACCCCAAAGAAGTATTTGCAGCAGCTATGAAAAAAGCAGCCGTATTGATTAATCTAGGCTCGCCAAAGACTACAGAAGTCGAGGATGTAAAAGAGTATTTAGGTGAGTTTTTAATGGACGATCATGTGATAGACTTCCCAAAATGGGCGCGCACCCTTTTGGTGAAGGGCATCATCTTAAATACGCGTCCTAAAAAGAGCGCTAAGGCCTACAAAACCATTTGGTGGGACGAAGGATCCCCGCTTATTGTCCTTTCGGAACGCCTGGTTGCTAAGGTGTGCCAGCATACTAAAATCCCGACCTTTTTGGCGATGCGGTATGCACAGCCAAGTATAAACAACACCTTGAAAGTCATGACCGAGGAGCATCCAGGTTTGGAGGAGATCTATGTGGTGCCATTGTACCCACACTTCGCAATGAGCTCTTACGAGACTGTTGTAGACCGCGTAAAAGAAGTGGCCGCGAAGGGTTTTCCAGAATTGAAATTAACTTTTAAGGAACCTTGGTACGATGATCACGACTATATCAAGGTACTCAGTTCAAGTATCAAGGAAATCTTGCCTGATGATCACCACTTATTGTTCAGTTATCACGGTATCCCAGTTCGTCATGTGAAGAAGAGCGATTGCACTGGGCAGCATTGCTACAAAGTTAATGATTGTTGTACTGTCGCCTCAGCGGCACATAAGGTGTGTTACAAGCACCAAACGGCGGTGACGACTAAGTTGGTCGCAGCTGAATTGGGATTGGAAGAAGGCACGTATGAAACTTCATACCAGAGCCGATTAGGCCGCGATCCATGGATACAGCCTTATACGGCACAGCGCTTCCAGGAATTGGCCGGTGAAGGTAAAAAGAAGTTGGCAGTAGTCTGCCCTGCATTTGTAAGCGATTGTTTGGAGACGCTCGAGGAGATCAACGAGGAGGGCAGGGAAGATTTCTTGCACAACAGCGGCGAGCATTTTCAGCCTATTGCGTGTATGAACGACCGCGACGATTGGGCGGCATTACTCGGTAAGTGGATCAGCGAGTGGAAGACATAACCCACGTCCCATTGCTCATTTTGGGCGGCGGTATCTCGGGAATGGGTGCCGCGTTTAAAGCGCAAGAGCAAGGTCAAGAGTTTTTGTTGTTAGAAGCTGCCCCACAATTAGGCGGCTGTCTTAATTCTGTGGAAGTCGGCGGTCACACCCTTGATAATGGTGCAAATAGTTGCGCTCTATCGGAAGATTTTGAACACTTTTTAGTCCAATTAGGCCTTGAGGACAAGATTTTAAAGGCCACCGCTCTTAGCAAGAAACGTTACCTGTTTCATGATGGAAAGGTAGTGCCCGTGGGCGGGATTAAGGATATTTTTGGAGCCTCTTGGTTGAGCCCAAAGGGAAAGTGGCGTTTCGCTACCGAGCCTTTTCGAAAAAGGGGAACTGCAGAGGATGAAAGTGTCGCGAGCTTCTTAAGCAGACGTATTGGCACCGAAGCGACGGAAAAGCTGGTGGACCCCGTACTTGGGGGCATCTATGCTGGAAATATTTACTATCTAAGCGCTGCTACAGTCCTTGAAAAATTTAAAATGGGCGAACAGGAAAACGGTTCTATGCTCTGCACTTTGTTCAAAGCTCCGCCAAAGCCCCGTAAAATCATCAGTTTAGAGGGCGGTTTCGCTAAGATTGGAGAGGCATTTACCCAAAAATTTACAGATCAAGTACTTCTTGAGACCAAAGTCCAAAATATTGAAAAGACATCCTCAGGATTCTTGGTCCAAACAAACCGTGGAAATTTTGACTGTAAGCAATTGATAAGTACATTACCTGCATACCTACTTGCAAAGTTGATGGGAGGTGATTTAAAGTACCATTTGCAGCAGCTAACATATGAAGAACTTTCTGTAAGTCATTTCGCTGAAGACCTTCTCACAGGAAACTTCGACGGTTTTGGTATCTTAATACCCTCAGCTTCGAACATGAAAGTCAAAGGGGTTTTGTTCACTAGCTCAGTTTTTCAGCGTCGTGCGCCCAAACGTAAGAGAAATATGACAGTTTTTCATAAGGTGTCAAATATGGAATCAATTCAAAATGAATTGAATTCGATTCTTGGAGATCATTCTCGTGAGCTTTTGCACACATATTACTGGAAAAAGGCTATTCCACAGTCACATGTGGGCTTTGGACCTTGGAAAAAGGAGCTATTTGAAAAATTACCCCACGGTATGTATTTAGCTGGAAATTATTTGGGGAAAGTAGGTGTTGCTGATGTTTTTTCCTCAGGTTATGATTTGAATCTATAAAAACTTAATCCTGATCAAAGACACTCTCGGTTGGCACATTAATCCAACTTATTTGTAGAGCACCTGTTATTTCGACCCGAAANATTGANNAGAGCCNGNCGCACCCTCAAGAATAAAGAAAACCGTTTTACCGTTAAAACCTCCTTCTCCATTTANAGTACCATCAGCACCTCCGTCATAATTAGGGATAGAAAACCCTGTTTCTCNAGGATTAGTCAAAACAAAAACGCAGTCCGGTTGATCCGTTAAACGCAGCTCATTAATCTCAGAGCCCTGTTCAACCTCAAGTTCAAGAGGTTCTTCCGAAACCAGANCTCCCTGAGGGTCATANNTCTTNNAGACNNCTANGTAGACACCGNANAATTTNTCTCTTTNNTGANTACTNCAATCATTACCTTCATACCAATCCTCACAATTTTCATTGGAACAATTGGTTAGGGTGAATGCGAAAAGGAGGGCGGCAAACAATTGTTTCGTATTCATATCTTCGAATGTATTTTAAAAACTTGAAAATGAATAAAAAAACGATTGCATTATTGATGATCATTTTCACTTCTTTTCTTGGTAAAGCCCAGTCGCGTTATACCTGTACTTGTGAGTCGCAAAAAGGCCAATTTTATTCTGGAGAAAACATTAATGCATGTTTTCATGCCATCGAATTCGTGGACACACTCCTCTTCCCAACAAAAATAAAGAAAGAGGGAAGCGGCAGTCAACTGATAAATACGGCATATCGATTTTCGAAACTACTATTGATAAACTATCGGTTGTCAGATTACATCATGACGATGAATCACGAACGATTTGGTCATGGATATAGGGCACTTCAGGCTCAGGGAAATATAATAGGAATCACCTATAATCCACCCGCGCCGTTT
>PAND01000014.1 GCA_002707525.1 Flavobacteriales bacterium | reverse complement strand
CATGTCTGTGATGTTAGAGACACACACCTTGCTTAGGTCATCATGCAACAATACGAGAGAATCTAGCATGTTACGGTCAACCACCAATAAGGTATCGCCACCTATTTCAAAGTAGTCTCCAATATTCAGTGCAGAACAATCTACACAACCGGTACTATTCATAAAGGCACCTGTAGCAAGAGAAGTGACGTTGTCAAAGTCTTGCGGACAGTTCCCCCATCTTGGGTAATGTGCAGGAGCTAATGGAGAATTTAATGCAAAGTTCACAGGAGTTTGGTACTGGAATGCACGCACACACCAGTCAGATATATCCTGATCGAATGAACTTGCTCCAGAGAACATCTCTGTCATACGAGTTACATCCTCAACATCCCAGTTACTAATCACACCGTTAA
The DNA here is from genome assembly GCA_002707525.1 of Flavobacteriales bacterium. Classification (GTDB taxonomy): domain Bacteria; phylum Bacteroidota; class Bacteroidia; order Flavobacteriales; family Schleiferiaceae; genus UBA10364. The sequence goes on along the minus strand of PAND01000014.1, from coordinate 40,268 downwards.
AGTTTAAGGCATCCTTAAACATACGGTTTGTCGTAGTTACCTGGCCCAAATCCCAATTATTTAGGTCTTGGTTGAAAACGTCACAACGTTGGAACATACTCTGAGTATTAGTCACGTTGCTCATATCCCAAGAAGAAATGTCTTGGTTAAACGCACGGTTCTTGAAGAACATGCTGTTCGTATTAGTTACGTTACTCATATCCCAATGACCAATGTCATAGTTGTTTGTAACGTAACCACGAAGTGCATTCTTCATATCAGTAATGTGCGAAACACATACCTTAGTCAGATCCCCTGTTGCAGCAACAATAGCCGTAAGTCTTGGCTTATCAACAACCTCGATAGAGTCGCCGTCGATAACAAAGAAGTCACCTACGTTCAAACTATCACATTCTTGACAACCGTTAGCATCATAGCTTACACCGGTAGGAAGTCCAATAGTCGAAGACTGAACTGGACCATGAGGTGCGGCAGCACTTGTTGCTGAACAGTGTGAAGTAACATAATACTCGTAAGAAGTACTCATATCAAGTCCTGTCACAGTTGCCATAGTAGAACCGTAAACATGCATTGTATCACCTGTACCTAGAGTAAATCCAGCGGCGCCGTACTCTACCTCATAATAAGAAGCTGAAGTATCACCAGTCCATGTTAAGTCAGCCATCGTTTGCATAGGATTAACTACCAAGCCGCTAGCTGCAATACATGCAGGTGGTGCAACAAAGTCACAATAGAATTCGTATTGTACATGACCATCCACCATGTTATCACCTGTGAGTGAAACAAACAATGGTGTTCCTGGAGTCGTAGACATATCCCAAAGTTCGAATGAACATTCGTTTTGGTAAGAGCCTCCGCCGTCCCAAACAAGCTGTAGAGTGTCACCTGGGAAGGCACTAATCAAGAAATTAGACTGCAAGAAACCAGATGGAACACTCAAAGTACTTGGTGCTGCATTATTGCTTGTAACAGTCATGGTATTACCATTCCAACCGTCACCATAGTTCTCCAACAATCGTAATTCATAATTACCACAAGCTTGAGTTGGCGTTGGTAATGTTGAAGCCGATACTGTGGCTGCAGAAGAAAAATCAGTAGCCGTACAGTATTTCGTTACGTAGAAATCATATGCTGAAGCATTAGTAAGACCGCCAATGGTTGCCGCCGTGTCATAAACTACTGTTGTAGCACCTGACCCTAAACTGAAACCTGATAATCCATATTCTACTTCATAGCTCTCACCCGCTGCAAGCGTACCTGACCAATCTAATTCGACCGATTCAGAATAAACTTGAAGTACGGATAATCCAGTAGGAGCATCACAAGATGATGGTGTTCCTACATAAACATCGTCAAGAGCCATATCACCTGTGAATGATGTCCCACGAGTTCCACCAAATCTTACGTAAACAACATTACCAGCATAACCAGCTAGGCTAATAGCCGTATCGGCATAAGGAGCTGATTGAAGAGCCTGTTGTTGTCCAGACTTAATCATTAGAGTATCCCAATTAACCTGATCTAGAGAAATTTCTGCTGTCAAGTTACCCATAGTAGCACCATGCATATGATATGCAAAGCTTAATACCGGTGCAGAAGATCCTGATAGATCTACACCTGGTAAAGTTGCGTAAGACACGTCGCCTTGCGCTCCACCTGAAGTTTCAACGTACAAATAGTATGACCCTGAATTTCCAGAAAGAGGTCCAGTGCCAGAAGACCCTGTACCAAATCCGTCCAAAGTCCAACCGAAGTTTGACGTTGAAGTTTTAATACCGCTCCAACAAGATGGAACACTACCAGCCCATCCATCAAAGCTCTCCTCTAACGGAGATGCAACAGGAGCACATGAAGTAGTAACAGATAAAGGACCTAATGTAGCAGACGAGTCTGTTGACGAACATACTTTAGTTACATAAAAGTCATAGCTAGTCTGAGGACTTAAACCAGTGACAACTACCGTGGTATCATATACCCAAGTAGTATCTCCTGTACCTGCTGTAAATCCAGCCGAATCGTACTCTACTAAGTAGTACTCACCTGCACTTAATGTTCCTGGCCAATTACCCTCGGCATCATAAATACCTGCAGTAAATGCAGCGCCAACAGGAGCAGTACATGAAGGAGGAGCGGTATTACAGTAAATACTTAACTGAACATCTCCTGCAGTCATTAATGCACCACTTGGTGACGAGTAAATAGTTGTACCTGATAATACATCAACAATCTGGTACGTACACTCATTAGTGAATGATCCACCACCGCTCCAGCTAAACGACAAGGTGTCACCCAAACTTACTGAAAGTGGAACCGTGTAAGAAAAACCTGTAGCTACAGTATACGAAGAATCACCGCCTGGGTATTTAACGATCATAGAATTACCATTCCAACTATCACCATAAGAATCAGTTAGTACTAATTCAAGAGCACCACACGCTTCCGTTGGCAAGTTAATAGTCGTAACAGTAATTGGACCAGTAGTTGTGGAACTTGCAGTAGCTGAACACCATCTTGTTAGATAGAAGTCGTACGTTTCAGTCGTATCTAAACCACTAATTGTAGCAGAAGTATCATAAACAGTCGAAACCGTACCTGAACCCGGGGTGAAACCCGTTACACCGTACTCAATTTCTACATATTCACCTGATAATAAACCGCCAGACCAATCCAAATCTACACTAAAGAAAGATGCCTCCGCATTTACGTTATAAGGTGTAATACAATTTGCCGGAGTGGCAAATGTGAATGGACCAGATACACTGTAAGCACCACCACAGCTATCTAGTATATAGAAGTCATACGAAGTTAATTCTGTTAAGCCAGTGATTTCATATGGGCTATTAGATACAACCATTGTACCTGAAGAATCCATGTCAAAGCCAGCAGTATCAAAGACAATTGCTTGGTAAGAACCATTACTTGTCCAAGAAGCTATTCCGCTAGTAGGAGTAATTCCAGCAACACTAACATTTGCGGTAGGTGGACATTCTCCTACATAAATATCGTCAATTGCCATATCTCCAGTAAACGAACCGCCATATGAGCCGCCAAAACGAATGTAGGTAGTACTATCAATATGACCTGCTAAGCTAACAGTACCTGAAAGATAAGCATCTGCCTGCGCAGCTTGTTGAGCTCCCGTGTGGATAGCTAAAGTGTCCCAAGTAACATTATCTGTTGAAACTTCAACAGTCAATGAACCCATTGTTACACCCACCATATGGTAAGCATAAGCCAATGATATATCAGATGAACTACCAATTAAATTGAACTCCTTCAATGAAGCATAAGAAACGGTACCTGTACCAGATGTTTCAAGATATACATAGTAATCACCTGAATTACCTGAAAGTGGACCTGTGCCTGAAGAACCTGTACCAAAACCATCGTAAGTCCAACCGAATCCTGAAGTTGATGACTTAACACCACTCCAACATAATGGCATGCCGCTTTCCATATCTTCAAAATATGGTGCAGACAATGGAGCACAAGTAGTAGTCCCAGAAATCGGCCCTACTGTAGTAGAGGTATTACCTGGACCACACTCTTTAGTTAAGTAGAAGTCATAAGTAGTGGCATCCATCAAACCAGAGATATTCGCTATTGAATCATAGACCCATGAAGTATCACCAGTGCCTGGGGTAAACCCTGTAGGCCCGTATTCAACAACTACATACTCACCAGCATTCACAGAACCAATCCAAGATAAATCAATCTCATAGGTGTCTACAGAATCAACCGTAACTGAAAGTGGTTCTATACATGAAGGAATAGGTCTTATTTGAATATCATCAACATAAGCATAAGTGTATGCATATGTATATGCGGTATCCGCTTGTTCCGGAACAATCATAAATACAACACGTGAAGCGTTTGTAGGCACGTTAGTCAAATCAACAAAGTATTGATCGTAAGCAGTTGTAATATCAACGGTATCCACAATATGAATAGACGACTTTTCTGCAGCTGCATCAGCAGTACCAATAATCAATTTTCTATTATAAGTGGTTGAGGTTGAAGTGGATGATCTAGCATGGAAAGTCACCTGCTTGTCACCTGCGTTCAAATCCGCCATCATTGGGGACATATTTGCTAAGGTATCACCGCCTGCACTATTCGTAGAAGTAGTACTAAAGTAACCATAGAAATATAGCACTTTAGACCCCGAATTAGCATTAATAGTTGAATTCTGAACATATGAATAGAAAGCAGTTGAAGTACCTGTTTCTATTTGTTCCCAACAAATAGGTAAATCCGGGTTAGAAGTAGTTCCTCCAGCTCTTGCCTCAAAATCTTGAGTATAAGGTAAGCCCGAAATACCACAAAGTGTAGTAACTCCCGTTGCACTAAGAGGACTAGCTGTATCTGTACCACAGATTCTAGTTACGTAAAAGTCATACGCAGTAGAGTGTTGTAATCCTGAAATGTTGGCAGAAGCAGAAGATGACCATAAAGTGTCACCAGTACCTGGAGTGAAACCAGCAAGACCATGCTCTACCAAGTAATAACCAGAAGCTGGTAATGCGTTCCAAGTTAAACTAGCATCATTTAGAGTAGTAGTAGCAGCAAGATTCGTTGGGACAGGACATGCAGGAGGTGTTCCTACATAAATATCATCAATCGCCATGTCACCAGTATATGATGAACCTCTTGCACCACCAAATCTAATATAAGTCTGACCTGAGGTGTAACCTGTTAAATCTACAATTGTAATATTGTAGGGATCTGATTGCGCAGATTGTTGTTGCCCTGAAATTGTTGAGAGCGTTGTCCAGTTCATATTATCACTAGACACTTCAACAGTCAAATCTCCCATAGTTGCACCAACCATGTGATAAGCATACTCAACAACGGCGTTTGGAATTGAACTTAAATCCAAGACAGGAAGATTTGCATAAGACACGTCGCCTTGTGCTCCACCTGAAGTTTCTAAATATAAATAGGAGATTCCTGAATTACCCGTATTAGGACCTGTTCCTGTTGAACCTGTACCCGAAACGTCCCAAGTCCAACCAAAGCCAGAAGTAGAAGTTTTGATACCGCTCCAACATGAAGGAATGCTACCTGCCCATGCCTCTAAATCATCGCTGAATGGCGCCACTTGTGGGGCACAACCAGTAGTCACGGTCAATGGACCTGTCCAAGCTGAAGTACCAAAACCATCCGCCTTACAGTTTGAACGCACATATACATCATAAGACGTTTGAGCAGTTAAACCGGTAATTTGCACAGAATCTACCGTGCTTCCGAATTGAACACCTGTTCCTAAAGTGAAACCTGATGTATCATACTCAATATCATAGCCACTTACAGCTCCTGACCATAGAATATCCATGGCAGAGTATGATACCGCACCAGAGGCTAAAGCTGAAGGCTGCGTACAAGATGGTGTATTCAGATTAGTCACCCGTATGGTGTAATCTTCAACAGCACCCCAAGAAAANGAATTACANGGNCCGATTCCNGTTGCAGNNCCACCCTCTTGTTGCATNACACGCATTCTAGTTTTACCTANCGTTGCTGCGGCAGGAACAATGAAAGTGAAATCTTGAACACTCGTTGGTGTTCCAGCATAAACACCAAGTTGCTCGCCTGCATCGTCAAAATCGCCATCGGCGTTGTAATCNATCCAAGCCGCAATGGCTCCTCCATAGCTTCCATTACAAGTACCCNNTGTTACAGATACTGTATACGATGCGCCTGTCGAAATATCCGCACTGTCCGTAGCGGTAAAATCTTGAACCCCAGGGGCTCCACAATTCGCATCCATTTGAGAGATAGAATAGGTATCCCCCGTAATTTGAACGCCTGTGAGTTCCGAGTCAGCGGTCGAAGNTGGACCTGCTGTCGNAACACAGTACGTTTGTCCCTGCGCAGTCACCAAAGTGACAAGAGTAAACAAAGACGTTAGTAATAGTTTTTTCATAAAACATGATTTTGTTAAAACGAATTNTAAAAATATGATTTTATTAACAAATGCGAAAAAATATTGCGAACTTTTTTCAGTTATCATGGAATTCATCAAAACCAACAGAAGTCCTCAAACCCTTTGTATTCCCCATAAACCTAACTTTCAAGACCTTAAGTAAGTGTTAAGATTACATTTCATTAAGTCATTGTTAACAGCTATTCTTGATTGGAATTCATACTATTTCTTGAATTCGCCTGAAGAAGACCCTTATAATCTTGTCATATTCCGCTTCACTACCCTCACGAACACCTGTCTTTACTGGGTGTATTGTAATTTATATGCCCAAGACTTAATTTAAATGTAAGAACCTCAAAACCAGACATAGTATCATTACTTCACGAGCTATTATAACTCACAAAAACCGATAGACTTATTTTTTTGGCACGATTTTTTCCAAGACCTGATCTCGTTAGCAAGAAACAACAATCCCCCAGTGAAACTGAGGGATTGTTTTATGAAGTGGGCCCACCAGGGCTCGAACCTGGGACCACCTGATTATGAGTCAGGTGCTCTAACCAACTGAGCTATGAGCCCAATATATTATAATGTGTAAGAAAGTCTAATAGATTAGCTTTTCTATTCATATTATAATCGGGAGACAAACTTAATAAATATTCGAGGATTACAATGCTTTTATATTGCGCAAAGCATGAGAAAAACGTTGATAATAAAACTGTATCCAAAAATCGTACTTTACGCTGGCGTTTAAATTTAGATTGATATTTGATTCTGCGTCTGAATAACGTTATTGTCCTTAAAGCAAATAGTAATGATCAAACAAATTTGGTTCGATTTTGGGAATGTTTTCATACCCGTATTTCCTGATCGGGCGCATGATGAATTTGAAAACCGTGAAGTTCAACTTACTTACAAAGAAATAAAGTTTCTCAATCACTCTTTGGAAACAGGGAAATTGGATGACTTGGAATTTTTTAAAACAATTGCCTCAAGTTGCAAATACCTGAAGAGTCAGAAAGCCATAGAAAATGGATGGAACGAACTCTTGGGTGAATTAAGTGACCACATCTTGTTTTTAAAAAAGCTAAAAAAGGAATATAAACTATGCCTTGTCAGTAATACGAATGCTACCCATATTAATGCCATCCGTAAAAATGCTGGACCTTNTTTATGGAACAACTTCATTAAGCAATTTAAATCACTGTTGTTATCCTTTGAAATAGGCCATAGAAAACCAGATGAAACGTACTTTAAATACGCGCTAGAACTTATGAACGTGAAGCCAAATACCGTTCTTTTCATAGATGATTCAGACGAAAACATTGAAGCCGCTGCCAAGCTTGGGATTAAAACTTTTAAGTTCAATATTCAAGAGGNGGATTTGGAAGAAGAACTACCTGCGATCTTGACAAAGTTCAATTAATGTTCCCCCTGTTTCTTTTGGGTGTAAAAAGCAAACTAATTTGTTGTCAGCGCCTATTTTAGGTTCTGTGTTCAATAATTGGAATCCTTCTTTCTGAAAGCGACTCATTTCAGACCTGATATCATCAACTGCATAGGCCACATGATGAAGGCCCTCTCCTCTTTTTTCAATAAATTTGGCAATAGGGCTCTTAGAATGTAAGGCTTCTAATAGCTCAATTTTATTAGGTCCAACTTGAAAGAAACTAGTTCGAACTCCTTCGCTCTCTACCACCTCTTCTTTGTAAGGAAGAACCCCCAAGATTTTGGTGTAAAGAGTATTGCTTTCATCAATACTTTTTACGGCTATACCTAGATGCTCTATTTTATTGAGTCCCAAATTCATGATTCAGCGTTTAGATTTCCTAAGTTAACCAATGCAGCATATTTGCCTCCTTTTTTGATTAATTCCACATGCGTACCCAATTCTTCCACGCACCCATCTTCTACGTANGCTATTTGGTCAGCATTTTTTATAGTACTAAGACGATGAGCAACTACCACGGTGGTACGTTCTTCCATCAACACTTCCAGTGCCTGCTGTACGCGAGATTCACTTTCATTATCTAAAGCAGCCGTAGCCTCATCTAACAATAATAATTTTGGATCAGCATAAAATGCACGAGCAATGCTCAATCGCTGGCGCTGGCCACCACTCAAAGACCCGCCTCCTTCACCAATAGGTTTTCCTTTAGTCCATTGGGAAGTGAATTCAGTGCAATAAGCGGCTTCTAGCGCCTGATTTATTTTAGCCTCATTAAGTTTTGAACCTAGAGCAATGTTATTTTCAAAATTTGTGTTAAACAACAACGGTTGTTGTGGCACCCATCCTAGTTTTCTACGAAATGCTTTTAATTCTACCTCATTTAAGTCAAGATTACCCAAAGAAATTGAACCTCTCTGCGGATGAGCAAATCCTGCAAGCAAATACAGTAGTGTGGTTTTACCTGAACCTGANGGGCCAACTAAAGCGGTAGTCTTACCCGCCGGGATTATAAGACTAAGGTCTTTAAGTACCGGAGACTCTTCATAAGAGAAAAAAACATTATTAAATATTATATCCTCACTCCACTGCTTAGAATTAGGAATAATATTTCCGGTTTGTGCCTCCTGCATATCAAGCACCTCAAATACCCTTGCAGCCGAAGCATTACCTTTTTGAATGTCATACAGCGCATTAGTAACATTTTTAAATGCTGGTATGAGCTGGTAAAACAAGACAACGAAAGCTATAAGCTCACCGCCAGTCATAGTGCGTCCAGCTATTACCTCTATTCCTCCCAGATAGAGAACAATGAGCAGAACACTCACCCCAAGTATCTCCGCTATTGGTGAACTCAAGTCCCGTTTACGAAAGACACTTACCATGTGCTTTGTCCAGAGCTTTAAACTCTCTTGATATCTATTAGACATGGCCTTTTCTGCAACAAAAGCTTTAATCACGGGTAAATTGGTTAATACCTCTTCTAAGGTTGAAGTATTTTGACCTAGCTCCTCTTGAGCTTTCTTTGCACTCCTCTTCAAACTCCTGCCCACAGTTGCAATGAGGCCTCCAGATATAGGAATAATAGCTATAGCCAATAAGGTCAATTTAGGACTCATAGTAAACAACAGAATCAATGTTCCTACGATCATTAAAGGATCTCTCACAAAGCCTTCCATCCCTTTAAGCATGGACCACTCAATCTCATTTAAATCAGCTGTAGCTCGAGTGAGCATATCACCCTTCTTCAAATCATCATGTTGACGCAGAGATAATGCCAACCATTTGTCATGCAGTTGTTGTTTTAATTGAGCTACTACGCCATTTCTAACCGGTGCAAGAATATAAAGTGCGCCATAACGGCTCAAGTTCTTTAATACAAAAATGCATAGAGTTAGCACAACAGTGGTCTTTAGCGTCTTACTTGGACCGTGTTTAGCCTTATACATTTCTACCGTTTCCGCTAAGGATAGCTTCCATTCAGCAGCATTAGTCAAGTCGGTTCCAGGAGTATCAAAAATTAAATTAAGGATTGGTATTAGGGCGCCAACAGAGCCAATGCTGAACATTACAGTAAGCATATTCAAAAAGGCAGCCAAAAGCACATAGGACAAAAAGGGCTTTAGCAATGACAATATGCGAACGAATGATTTCATGAAATACACTTAATCAGCGAATTTAAATGAATTGACGCAAATGGTATCTTTGCGGTATGGAAAGTACAAGACAACTTAAGATTGCTAAACTTCTTCAGAAAGAAATGGCAACGATTTTACAACAATTAGCAAGAGAAAATTTCCCGGGTACACTTTTAAGTGTGAGCAAAGTTCGAGTAAGCCCAGATCTTGGAGTAGCCAAGGTTTTTGTTAGTATTTTTCCTATAGTAAAGACCAAAGAAGTCGAAGAATTTATTGAGTTAAATCAAAATAAGATTAGAGGTGCACTTGGTCGAAGTGTAGGAAATCAACTCAGGGTTACACCAGAACTTATGATATACACTGATGACAGCTTAGAATACGAGGAGAATATTGAGCGTTTACTTCGCGGGGAAGGTGAAAACCCAATTAAATAAGCACTCTTGCAGTCTTTTTCCTCATTTATTGCAAAAAAGTATTTCTTCTCCTTAGGGAAGCTCGGTTCTATTCGACTGATGTCATGGGCTGCACTCATTGGGCTCGCGCTTGGAACAGCTGCTATGACTGTGGTATTGAGTGCCTTTGCAGGTCTTGAAGATCTCATTGTAGGGCAATTTGAAGATGCCAATGCCACNCTAAAAGTAGAGCCGATTATTGGACCTACATTAAACCTATCGGAAAAAGATTCAATTTTTTTAAGAGGTCTAATCACAGACATTGATGAAACTACAGTCATGCACATTTTTGAAAAGCGGGTGCTTTTGACTAATGGCGACAACCAATATATTTCATATCTACTTGGAGTTCCTGAAGAGTATTCGAAACTGCATAACCTGTCAGAACATCTGATTACCATGACAGACCCCAGTATGAATTATGGAGAATTTACCATTACAATGGGTGCTGGGGTAGCATATCATCTTGGACTATCCAGTACTAATCCACCACCTATAGTTACCGTTTACTTGCCTAAAATAAATACAAAAACAAATGCTCTTAACCTCAGCAAAGCCGTTGACGGACAGGATGCGTTTACCACAGCAATCCATTCCGTACAAGCAGATTATGATCAGAAATATGCGCTAGCTCCCCAAGGTTGGTTTAAAAAATTCACAGGAATGAAGGCACCATCCTTTCTAGAGATACATACATCCAACGAAACCACTGTTAGAAAAACGCTTGAACAATATTTTGAGGGTAATGCAATCATAACAAATCGACTAGAACAAGAATCCACCCTCTTTAAAGTTATGAGGTCAGAACGGATTGTAGTGATTTGTATTCTGAGCTTCATAGTTCTTCTTGCAAGCTTTGGTGTGGTAAGCGCTCTACTTATTATAGCCCTAGAAAAGAAGAGTGATGTTCGCACATTGTGGTCAATGGGCGCTACAGATAAAGACTTGAAAAGTATTTTTTTCAAGAACGGTATTTTAATTGTATCCACAGGATGGCTCAGTGGTATACTACTTGGCATGGCAATAATTTCTCTTCAAAAGTGGATTGGTATAGTACCCCTAGGCTCTGGATATGTTCAAGAATATTATCCAGTAAGTTTAAAATGGCAACACTTAGCTCTTACAACTGTAATTGTTTTAGGTATTGGAAGTTGTTTGAGCGCATGGGCAACAAGAAGAGTCATCAAATAAAACTATCCTATTTGTCTCTCTGAAGTACGGCCAAATTGTAAATTATTAATCGCGCCTAAATCTTGCTCATCAGCATATTTTGCTAAGTATTCCTGCTCTATTTCATCTAGAGTAGCCAAAACTTCGTTTGGATTGTCAATTGTCACGAGTCTTGTTCTGTAAGGCTTAAAATGGCTTAAGCCCCTGAAATAGTTGGTATAGTGCTTTCTTGTCTCCATAATAGCATAGCGTTCCTCTTTCCATTTTAAACTGAGTTCAAAATGTTCGCGTGCAGCAGCAACACGCTCTTTTACAGTTGGCTTTTTGGCCTCTTCACCGTNTTGAAAGTAATGTTTGATCTCATTAAATATCCATGGATATCCTATGGAAGCACGACCAATCATAATTCCATCTACTCCGTATTTATTTTTATACTCTAGTGCCTTTGGGCCGCTATCCACGTCGCCATTTCCAAATACCGGAATATTCAAGCGTGGATTATTTTTAGTTTCTGCAATTAAAGACCAATCAGCCGCACCTTTGTACATCTGTTTCCTAGTGCGTCCATGAATAGAAATCGCCTGAATTCCAATATCTTGAAGTCGTTCTGCAACCTCAACAATGTATTTAGTATTCTCATCCCAACCTAATCTAGTCTTGACCGTTACTGGTTTATCAACGGCCTTAACTATTTCTGCCGTCATCTTAACCATCTTTGGAATATCTTGTAATATTCCAGCGCCTGCCCCTTTGCAAGCAACGTTTTTTACGGGACAACCGTAGTTAATGTCTATAATATCCGGGTTTGAAGCTTCACAGACCTCAGCAGCTTTTCGCATGCTATCAATCTCATTTCCAAAAATCTGTATACCCAAGGGGCGCTCGTATTCATAGAAATCTAACTTCTTGACACTTTTAGCCGCATCACGAATCAAACCCTCTGAAGAAATNAACTCAGTATACATAACATCTGCACCATGATCCTTGCACAACTTTCTAAATGGCGGATCGCTCACATCTTCCATTGGTGCAAGTAGCAGTGGGAATTCCCCTAAGTCGATATCACCTATCTTTACCATGTCGCAAAAATACGTCGGGATGAACTACTTGGACAAAACTTTAGAGTGGAGTAATACAAGAACATTATTAACCTTCTTTTTTGTCACTCTAGTGAGTCTCATTTTCTTTGGGGGAATAGGACTTTCCTTTGTTAGCTCTACGTATGGAGTAACCTCCCCGCAAGGAATGCGCTGGATTCAATTCTCAATATCCTTAGGTTTATTCCTAATGCCACCGCTTTTTTTTGCACAAATAGCTTCAAATAATCCTTCGAAATTCCTGAATCTAGTGTTTTTACCAACCTATAATTCAACTATCTATTCCCGAAAAAATGCTGCTCAAACACCTCCATTATGGCATACTTATGTGTGTTTAGTGCTAGTATGTTTCGGTGCGTTTTTTGCCGTAGACTTACTTGCGCAATTGAGTCAATCCGTGGTGCCCGATTTGAATTATTTCCAAAAAATCAAAGCGCAAGAAGAAGAAGTAAGACAAGCACTAGGGGTTCTTTTAAAAGACACTTCGCTATCCGCTTTAGCGGGGAATTTTGTGGTTATGGTTCTAGTTCCAGCCTTAGGGGAAGAATTGTTCTTCAGAGGTATACTACAAAAACTTTTTCAAAGGAATTTTCGTTTCAGGTTTGCCGTTATTGCAACTTCCATATGTTTTGCCTTAGCGCATCAGCAGCCCTTAAGCTTTATACCATTATTTTTTATGGGAGTATTGCTGAGTTATACCAAACATTGGACGGGCAGTATATGGGCAGCCATTCTATTGCATAGTATAAACAATGGCTTCGCCTTATTCTCTTCCTACGCAGCTGGAGGGGAGCTGCAATATGAAAGCACCTTAGATATAAGCTGGAGTATTGCAGGCCTTATTCCTCTCGTAGCAGGTATGTATTGGCTGCGTAAAATCAGTAAGGAGCACATGACTAAGCAGAGATAATTTCTCTTCTTTTAGAAACAAAAAAGCCGACCTTTAAAAGACCGGCTTTTCTTTTTTTCCTTAATCTATTCTAATAATCCTTGGTATACAATGCTTCCGCATTTTTTGCAGGATTAGAACTATAGTTAATCTTGTACGCTTGTGCTTTACGCAGCTCCAACTTGATATCTGAAATAAGCCCCATTTTAACCGTTTTATCAGCCTTTATGGACATGGTCATCATAGGACGCTCCTCTTCGGTTTTTGTATCACGCTCAGAAATGACAAATGGCTGAACATCATCAAGTGAGGCAAAAGCATCATTCAATTGGATTCTTGGTGTTTTACCGAACCTTTCTTCATATTTCTGAGTTGGAGAACCCGCATATATATAGGTAACCAAGGATTTGCGTTCCAATTTCTGGATTTCTGTCGCTTGAGGTTTGCTTACGCTCACCTTTAAGTCAACCTCACGCATTACCGTTGCAACCATAAAGAAGAAAAGTAACATGAAAACAATATCAGGTAGCGCTGACGTATTAACTGCAGGCAAGGCCTTGTCTTTCTTTTTCTTAATTACTGCCATTATCCACCAATATTTAATGGTTCTGCCTCAGAAATCTTTTGTTGGTAAGCGTTTTTAACTTCCCGAATGATTTCTTCATCTTCCTCAGGGTCCATACTTCTATAAGAACGACCGTATTCATTCTCTGCATAGATTTCACGTAAATCTTCGTAAGCAGCCACTAATTCATTTTGAACCTTGACATACATACCATAAGATGTACCTCTATCATTTTGAAGCGAGATGACGGCTTTTACTGGATTATCTGAACTGGTACTAATCCCATAACCTTTGCAATAATNACAAGAATTGTCGCCGTTGTTGTCAATAAATTCCATGGCTTTTGCTCGCAATTCACTGATCTCTAAATACTCTTCTTCCACGAGTAATTGGTCATTTGAATTCACCAAAACCGTAAATATATTACGCTCTTTAATTGGAGGTGGTTCTTCCGTAATTTCATCAATTGGAGGAAGTTTTCTATTGATCCCCTTATCCGTATCCATGGTCGTAGTAACGAGATAAAATATCAATAGAAGAAAGGCGATGTCCGCCATTGAACCCGCGTTAATTTCCGGTATGGCTCTTTTATTTCTTGCCATATCTCTTCTTATTTAGTTGCTCTAGATACTAGTGAATAAACCACAGCTAAAACTGCACCTGAGAACAAAATGTAGAATGAGGTCAACATAGCACTAGATGCCTTTGAGGTAGCTTCAGTAACGTCCTTGTATTGAACAAAGTCTGAACCATCTGCTGTAACCCAAGAAATTAAGCCAATAACTAAAATTGCCGCCAAACCAATTCCCACACCTTTAATCCCTTTAGGATTGACAACAAGTGCAAGAACAAAACTCAGTACTGCAATAATCATACTCACTACAGTTATAATCATGCCGTAGGATACAAACCCCGGTGCTTGGCCTTCATTAGCTGCTACCAAAATGAATAACACAACGCCAATTACACCAAAAGCAATNCCTAGGATACGTCCAATTAATGGAATCTTATCAGCCATAACTATTAGCTATTTTTCTTTTTAAAATCTACCAAAATATCCAAGAAAGAGATTGATGCATCTTCCATCTTGATTACAATACCGTCAATCATTGCAACGATAAGGTTGTAAAAAATCTGAAGAATGATTGCCGTAATCAAACCAAATACGGTTGTTAAAAGTGCCACTTTGATACCACCAGCTACTAGAGAAGGGTTGATATCTCCAGCGGCTTCAATAGCATCAAATGCTCCAATCATACCTATTACTGTACCCATGAAACCGAGCATTGGCGCTAAAGCAATGAACAGCGATATCCAAGAAACTCCTTTTTCTAGTTTTCCATTCTCCACAGAACCAACGCTCATAATAGATTTATCTACCATATCCAGCCCTTCATCATAATGATCTAATCCTTCAAAGAATATGGTAGCAACAGGTCCGCGAGTATTGCGACAAACTTCTTTAGCTGCATCAATTCCACCATTATTTAATGCACCTTCAACCTCACTCAATAATTTTTCAGTATTTGTTTGAGCGAACGTCAAATAGATAATGCGCTCAATAACAAGTGCAAGACCTAAAACTAAGGCCAACAATACAAAAGACATGAAGAAGGCACCGCCCTCAATAAATTTTTCTTTCAGGATTTGAGTAAATGCCTTTTCGGTTTCAATAGCCTCTTCAACTACCTCTTCAGTAGCCTCTTCAATTTCAGTTGCAGCTGAATCTGAAGCAGCTGAATCTAAAACTGCATTAGCAGAGTCCATTGTTCCCATAGTAGTGTCTACTACTTCATCTGTAGCCGCCGTGTCATCCTGTGCATAGGCGTTAATGGTGCCCATGGAAAGAACCACGATTGCAAGCAAAGAGAGTGCTTTTTTCATTTTCTTAAGAATTATTTTCTTGTTTTAATTTTAATTGGCGGTTGATACATCTTTCCACCAACGCGCGTTCGAAAATACAAAAAATTGGTGTCCAATTCCTATTCCGTGAGCTCCCCGGAAAGACTCTTTGAAAAATTTTCATAGAAATCTAATTCAGTGAGTCCCCGTCCAAGCAAAATCATTGATTTTACCACAGCACTTTCAAAAGTCATGTCTTTAGCATTCAGCATATTAACCTCTTCTAACGCACTTGAACTATCATACAAACCTGGAATTACCGAACCGCTTACACACTGGGAAGTATTGACAATTATAGTACCATTTTTTTCCACTCGTTTTAAAAATTTCAAAAAATCATCTGATTTTGGAGCGTTACCGGCGCCAAAAGTTCTTAGAAGCAGAACTTTCCATGTATTCAAGGCAGGTAAGGCGGAAAAATTAAGGCCAGGATATAAAGTTACAACGCCAACACTATTACAAATTCTAGTATCCACATAGTAACTTTCCTTGGCCCTCCAAAGCAATTCTTTATTAACGGTAAGACGAACTCCGCTGCTGGCAAGCGCCGGGTAGTTGGGAGAACTAAATGCATTGAACTCATTTGAAGATCTTTTATAAGCTCTATTGCCTCGGAGNAATTCGTATTCAAAGTAAATGGCTACTTCTTGGATTACAGGATCGCCTTTTTTATCAGAAAGCGCTGCAAATTCAAATGCACTTACAATATTTTCTACAGCATCTGTTCGCAATACACCAATGGGCAATTGAGACCCTGTAATTATTATTGGTTTTCTCAAACCCTCTAGCATAAAACTCAGAGCACATGCAGTATAAGCCATTGTGTCTGTTCCATGCAGAATAACTATGCCATCTACTTCGGATATCAATTTATCCGTTGCCTCAGCTAATTCTTTCCAAACTTGCGGCATCATCTCTGAACTATCTATGGCTTTTTTCAGAGAGACTGTTATTATTTCAATCGGTAATAAGCTAAGGGCAGGGATATTTTCAATAGCCGATTCAAAATCCATTGGAGCCAATTTCCCTCGCTCATTTTGACGCATACCTATCGTGCCTCCTGTATATATAAGTGCAATCTTACGCATCCAATCCAAATAGTTTTTGAGCGTTTCGAGTAGTCATTTCACCTACAGACTCTAGAGACGTTTCTAAAACCTCCGCCATGACTTTAGCTGATTCTAGCATATAAGAAGGCTCATTTTTATTTCCTTGAAAGGGTTTAGGAGTTAGATATGGCGCATCTGTTTCTAACACGAGTCGCTCCATAGGAATACTGCGCAGAACAACATCTGTAGCAGAACGATTCATCGTATAGGAACCCCCTATACCAAAGTAAAAATCACCAAGGCGCATTGCACGTTTTACTTGCTTTTTACCACCACTAAAACAGTGGAACACGCCACGGATTTTGCCGCCGTGTCGCTCTTGAGCTTCTTCTAATATTGGAAAGAGTTGCTTGAAACTATTTCGAACATGTAGCGCAACCGGAAGGTCCCATTCCACTGCCCAATCTAGTTGACGGTTTAAGGCTTCAACCTGAATTCCCTCCGTTGAAGTATCCCAATATAAATCCATTCCAATTTCTCCCACCGCCAAATAACTTTTGGCATTTTCATGATAATGGGCTTCTATTTGATTCAATTGATGCTGCCAATCTTCTTTTACATAGCAAGGNTGTAATCCTATCATTCTTCCAATACGCAAACCTTTGAAGTCATTCTGTACATTGTCTAGTGCCTCTAGGGAAGCTACATTGATGTTAGGTAGTAAAACGGTATGTATACCTGCTTCAAGGGCTCTGCCCTCTACCTCACGCTTTCTGTCTTGAAAGAATGCATCATACAAATGGCAGTGCGTATCTATAAACATTAAAGCGGAAGGTTTCCGTGTTTCTTCTTTGGTAATTTCACTGCTTTATTCTCTAGCATTTTAAACGCCTTAATTAAAACATCACGGGTTTGTTCCGGCATAATTACGTCATCCACATAGCCTCGGTATGCTGCTCTGTATGGATTGGCAAAAGCTTCGGAATATTCAGCTTCTTTTTCAGCCAATTTAGCCTCTTGGTTATCTGCAGCCTTAATCTCTTTTCTAAAAATTATTTCAGCCGCGCCCTTTGCACCCATTACTGCAATTTCAGCAGACGGCCATGCATAATTCATATCCGCCCCAATCTGTTTGGAATTCATGACACAGTAGGCACCACCATANGCTTTTCTGGTAATCACTGTAATTCTAGGCACAGTTGCCTCACTAAATGCGTATANAAGTTTTGCGCCATTAGTGATAATTCCATTCCACTCCTGGTCTGTACCCGGCAGGAATCCTGGCACATCTTCTAAAACTAATAAAGGGATGTTAAACGCATCACAGAAGCGAACAAAACGCGCGCCTTTTGTTGATGCATGAATATCTAATACTCCAGCCAAATACGCGGGTTGATTCGCAACTATACCCGTCGATTTTCCTGCCAATCGAGCAAATCCAACAATAATATTCTCTGCAAAATCCTTGTGTACCTCATGAAAGGAGTCTAGATCAACAATACCTTCAATAACCTCTCTCATGTCATACGGTTGATTGGGGTTTTCAGGAACAATATCCTTAAGTTCCATTCGCGTTTCATCATCCGACTCATAGGGTAAGGCAGGCGGTTCCTCTTCACAATTTTGAGGGATAAAACTCAATAGTTTTTTTAATCCATTTATTAAGGAGATTTCATTTGGATAGGTGAAATGTGTGACACCGCTTTTTGTTGAATGCGCGCTTGCACCTCCTAATTCTTCTGAAGTAACGTCTTCATGAGTAACCGTCTTAACCACGTTTGGTCCAGTCACAAACATGTAAGAAGTATCCTCTACCATCATGATAAAGTCTGTTAATGCAGGAGAATAAACTGCACCTCCTGCGCAAGGTCCCATCATCGCGGAGAGTTGTGGAATAACACCGGAAGCCTGGACGTTTCGATAAAATATATCTGAATACCCTCCTAACGAAACCACTCCTTCTTGGATGCGTGCGCCGCCGCTATCATTTAACCCTATCACAGGAGCACCTGTCTTCATTGCTAAATCCAAAAGTTTAACAATCTTTTCAGCATGGGCTTCAGCTAATGAGCCACCTAATACAGTAAAATCTTGAGCGAATACATAGACTATCCGTCCATTAACAGTTCCATATCCGGTGACTACGCCGTCACCCAATATTTTCTGCTTATCTAAACCGAATAAATCGCTTCTATGCTGCACAAGTGCACCCATCTCTTGAAAACTCCCTTCGTCTAACAAAAAGTGAATTCGCTCCCTTGCAGTGAGCTTGCCCTTTGCATGTTGAGCTTCTATTCTTGCTTTACCTCCACCTTCATGACTTTTTTTCTTAAGGTCATCCAGTTGCAGTCGCTTTTCTAACATGGTGGTTCTATTTAAATCCGTGCGTATGTAACGCGATTATTTTTTAAACGCGTTGCGTAAATTTACTTTAGAATGTCTGTGAAACCGCTTTGTTTCTTTCGCTTTTCTGCGAATTTGTTCTTGTTCTTCCTCAGGAAGGTTTATAACCTCTACACATTGCGGCGTGCAACATCCCTCATTTTTCTCTTCACATTTCTCACATTGAATGAAAAGAAGATTACAAGCCTTATTCACGCAATTGGTATGACGAGCCGATTTCTCACCGCACTGATGACACTGAGAAATCAACTCCGGAGAAATGTCTTCACTTAAGCGTTCGTCAAAAACAAAATTAATTCCTTGAAATTTATTTTCTAACTCTTCTTCACTGATTTGACGTGCATAATCAATAATGCCACCATGCAATTGATTGACGTCGCCAAAACCATGGTGCTTTAGGTAGGCTGATGTCTTCTCGCATCGAATTCCCCCAGTACAATAAAGTAAGATCTTCCGGTCCTCCTTGCCTTTGAGCTTTTCAAGCACCATGGGTAATTCCTCCTTAAAAGTTTCTGCTTCGGGAAGAATTGCACCCTCAAAATGACCAATCTCGCTCTCATAATGGTTGCGCATATCTACAACAATAGGATTTTCCTTTTCAATGGCTTCATTCCAATCTTTTGCGTTAAGATGAGCTCCAACATTGGTAACATCGTAATCTTCGGGCTTCAACCCATCGGCCACAATCTGCTCGCGAACCTTGACTTTTAACTTTAAAAACGATTTACCCTCCGTTTTATCCGTGACGGCGATCTTAAAAGGTACATCTTTGAAATACTCAAGGGAGTGCACATGCTGCTGAAATTCGTCCCAAAAATGTTCCGGTACACTCATTTGCGCATTAATCCCTTCCCTGCTTATATAAATTCTTCCCAGACAATTTAAATCCTTCCATTTTGCAAATAAGTCATCACGCAATTCATGAGTGTTTTCTATAATGACATACTTGTAAAAAGATAGCGTAATACGCTTGAAGGTCTCTTGCTGAAGCTTTGCGATTAACCCCTCTTTATCTAGCTTATTGACTAAACCTCCTTTTCCCGCGTTAGGATCCATAAAAGCAATTTATTGCAACAAAGATAAGTTATCTTTGAGCTATCTAAATCTGATTTATCACACTCAGAATATGAACAGAACCACATTAGTCCTAGGCGCCTGCGGCCAGATAGGCACTGAGCTGACTTTAAGTCTTCGAGCGAAATACGGCAACAATAAGGTCATAGCTACAGATATTAAAGAACCCGATTTAATTGAATTGAAAGAAGGTCCCTTTGAAATTCTTGATGCAAGCGATGCCAGAGGCATGCGGGCAATCTGCGAAAAATACAATGTGGATACTGTTTATCACCTTGTTGCAATGCTAAGCGCAACAGGAGAGAAGTTCCCCATGAAAGCTTGGGATTTGAATATGCAGAGTTTACTCCACGCACTTGAATTGGCCAAAGAAAAAGTGATTAAGAAGATATTCTGGCCCTCCTCTATTGCTGTTTTTGGACCTACAACACCAAAGCAAAACACACCTCAACAGGGCGTCATGGAACCATCTACGGTTTACGGTATTTCTAAATTGGCTGGAGAACGTTGGTGTGAATATTACCACAATAAATATAATGTAGACGTACGTTCCATACGTTATCCAGGGCTCATCTCATGGAAATCGCAACCAGGCGGCGGCACAACAGACTATGCAGTGGAGATTTATTACAAAGCTCTTGAAGAAGGCAAATACACTTCATTCTTAAGTGAGCATCGCACCTTGCCCATGATGTATATGGCGGATGCTATTCGTGCGACTATGGAGCTTACTGAGGCTCCTTTGGAAAATGTGAAAATTCGTTCGTCTTACAACCTTGCAGGAATCAGTTTTGATCCTGCTTCCATTGGCGCCAGTATTAAAAAAATAGTGCCTGGCTTTGAATTGAATTTTAAACCAGACTATCGAGAAGAAATCGCAGCTTCTTGGCCTGAAAGCATTGACGACTCTCAAGCAAGAATGGACTGGAATTGGACCTCTAAATTTGACCTGGACTCCATGACCGTTGATATGCTGACTAATCTGCGTGCAAAGCTTCAACTTTCATAAAAGTTATCCCTCTTTTTTATACCAAGAGCTGTACTTCAGATAATTGTTAGCTATTCTTTCTATTTCTCCCGTTCTTAGACGCGGAGGGACAGGCCCAATTTCCTTTGCAGGCACTCCAGCCCATAGCGTTCCGGGAGCTAGTTTTTTACCTTGAGTTATCACTGAACCCGCAGCTACTATACAACCTTCTCCCACAACACAGTTGTCCATAATTATAGCTCCCATTCCAATTAGGACATTATCTTCTATGGTACACCCGTGAATAATGGCATTATGTCCCACGCTAACATTGTTTCCTATGGCGGTTGGGAATTTCTTATAGGTGCAATGTACTGTTGCATTATCCTGAATGTTTACTTTTTCTCCTAAGGTAATTGAGTTCACATCTGCACGAATGACACTGCCGTACCAAAAACTGCATCCTTCACCACAAGTGAAGTTTCCAATTATGGTAGCGTTTTCCGCTATAAAAGAATCTTTTCCAATTTCGGGAGTATATCCAAGAACTGAGCGAACAATAGACATAGGGTCTTNTTTTTGTGGTGTAAATTTGTACCCTGAAAATACCCTAAATATGGAAATTAAAAGAGTGCCCGTGAGTATTTACGCAGAAATGACTCCAAACCCGAAGGTTATGAAGTTTGTAAGTAATAAACTACTACTTCAGTCCGATTCAGCTGAATTCAGAAACATTGACGAAGCCAAGCCTTCGCCATTAGCTACTAAACTCTTTCATTTCCCTTTTGTAAAAGAAGTGTTTATCTCCGGTAACTACATTGCTCTAGCGAAATTCGACATTGTTGAATGGGACGACGTTGCACAAGAGGTTCGTGTTTTCATAACAGAATTTTTACAAGATGGTGGTATTGCAGTTGATGAGGAGCAGCTAACACCCATACAAGAAGAAAAAGCTGTACAAGGTTCTGGTCCGGCGCTCAATCCTGAAGACCTTGGAGAGGTTGAAGCGCGTATTGTAGACATCCTAGAAGAATACATTAAACCTGCTGTGGCTCAAGACGGCGGTAATATTGCCTTTATGGCTTACAAGGATAAAATTGTTGAGGTACAACTCCAAGGAGCCTGTTCTGGTTGTCCCTCTTCTACAATGACTTTGAAAAATGGCATCTTAAGCATTCTACAAAAAATGCTGCCTACACTCGTAGATGATGTAGTTGCCGTAAACGGATAATCTTATTCAAAGATAATTCTCCCTGAGGTAATTCTATGTCCCTTATCAACCACTTCAAAGAAGTACATGCCCGCCGCGAGATTTACTTTTGAAAATTGAATATTTCCTTCTTGAAATCTATAGTTCAAATCCACACGTTGGCCCTGTTGATTGTAAACATGAAAGCTAGCTTTTTCAATATCAATGTCATTAGAATTTATTAAAATCGTTCCAACATTCTGAACAGGGTTTGGAAATACAACTGAAGTTGCTCTTGGAACATTTGTTTCCTCTGATATTCCAAGTACAATTAATGGATCATGACTAAGAATGCTATCAATATTGATGTTCTCGTCTCCTTGCTGATACATGATAAACTGAAAACCATCATATAGCATCTCATCATCAGTATTAAAGCCTGCTGTAATCAATTGAGGCGGATTGTGCGGATTATGATGATTAAGACTCGTATTGTCGTAGGTATGATCNGAATGCAGAATGTAAGAAGGCGATAACTTCACTAAGTTTTTATAATAGTAGTACTCTTGATGTTCAAAGTCCCATCTATCTATTTTCATGAGAGGAATCGTATCATTTGTCAAAGGATCGTAGGCGTAATTAAGAATCTCGGTACAAACCTGATGTGAATGAGGGAACGCGGAAAAAATCGAAATTGCCTGTGAAGGTGCAGGTTCCTCAACAGAAAAACTCTTTATTTGACCGCCAGGAATAAAAAAATCATTGTCCCAATATTGAAGTGGTACAAAATCTAATACTTGTCGTATTCCTGTCTCATTGACTGGATAGAAATAAAGTCGAACTTGAATATCAATCAATTGACCTGCCGTACCCTTTGGGGTATGGATATTCATTCCTATTTCACCGTTCGCAGGAAGCTCTATTCCCATTTTTATTTCAGGAGAATTAGGGTATACTATGGGCATTGAACCCGGTGCCCAAGTTCCAATTGCTATATTTCCAGGAACAGCATATGAGTTACCGCTAGTATCAATGTTAATTCCTCCGGACGAAGCAGCAACTATCAATGAATGATGGATCAATTGCGGGTCGCTAGGAACTAACTCAACAGCGCGAAGAAATCTATTCTGCCCAAGATTTAAAGGAACTGCAATTGTGTTGTAGGAATCAGTATTGTTCGCGTTGCTCTTGAACTTTAGCATTTGAACTACTGTATCTGGGGTTCCTCCCAATTGACGCAGCGGATACAGGGGTGTTGGAGGTTGGAGTGCTGGGTCNCCTTGTGCCGCACCGTCAAAAATCCACGTTAATAACGAATCCTTGTCTTCCTTGGTAATCTGTCTTTCATTAACAAAGTGTAAGTATGAAGTATCTATTGCCCAAGGCGGCATTTCACTGTGTTGTAGGACATGTACCATACTGGTAGTCCAAGGAGAGGTGGAAGCGTATGAAAGCATAGAGAAAGGGGCGCCTCCTCCTGGACGGTGGCAGTTCGTGCAATTTTTGTACAGAATAGGAGCTATGTCGTTAAAAGTGCTTTGGGCACTCAAGAATGAACTAAAAAATAACAAAGCGAAACCAAAGAATATTCTCATAAATCATCTATCACATTTGTATTAGAAAT
This sequence comes from Flavobacteriales bacterium, assembly GCA_002707525.1. Classification (GTDB taxonomy): domain Bacteria; phylum Bacteroidota; class Bacteroidia; order Flavobacteriales; family Schleiferiaceae; genus UBA10364. The sequence continues at coordinate 16,376 of PAND01000014.1, read as the reverse complement.
ATTTAAGTAGACCCGGCCTAACCAGAAAGGTTTAATTCAATTTTAGAATTACGCTACTATTCGCCCCATATTCTTTAAGTGAGCAAAGTGCCCTTTAAGTGCCAAAAGTGTTGATCTATACTCGTTATAAGGCAACTTGAAATCCTCCGCCGTCTTACGAACTATCTCTGCAATCTTTGGATAGTGAACATGATTAATAGTTGGAAACAAATGGTGCTCCACTTGAAAGTTAAGCCCTCCTGTATACCAAGTAATTAATTTGCTTTTAGTGCTAAAATTTGCTGTGGTCTTCAGCTGATGCTCCAGCAAGCTGTCTTGTTTAGCTTCCTCATTGGTTGGGAATTTAGCTTTATCAACCACATGTGCTAATTGGAATGTGAAAGACAAAATAAGACCAGCCACAGTGTGCATGACCATGTTTCCCCATAGTATCATATACCAGGGTAAACCTAAGGCAAGCGGTAAAACATAAAAAACTGAAAAATGAAACCCTTTACCAACTATGAGTTTGGTCCACAAGAGGCTCAAAGACTGATTTCTTGCCTTAAACAGTTCAGATTTATTATACTGAACTATCTGAGTAAAATCTTTTTCTAACAGCCACTTCCAAGTCATAAAAGCATACGCGAATGGAGCATAAATATGCTGGTATTTATGTTGAGGTTTCAGGTCTTGAGTGGGGTGAAATCTAAACATACCTCCCATATCAATATCGTCATCATGTCCGTCTAAATTTGTGTGGGTGTGATGCTTGATGTTATGCTGCACCTTCCATGTGTATGAATTACCAGCGAGCATATAAATTACGGCACCTATTCTGCGGTTCACCCATTCACTTCTGGTAACAGTGTTGTGAATTGCATCATGCATAACGTTCATACCTACACCTGCCATACCTAAACCGGTAATGCCCCAAAGTAACGTTGTCATTAAAAATGACGAATCAACAGCAAGGAATATTATAAATGGAACAAGATACAGGGCCATATTCATGCCTGCTTTCAGGTAGTAACGGTAGTCTGCTAAACCTGATTTACCTTGNTCGTTTAAATACGACCTAACTCGGGTGCGCACTTCTTTCTGAAAATCGCTAGTATTTCTAAATCTTAACATGAAGTTTTTATAAATAATTAGTGAAATTAGTAAACACAACGCTAAGTAGCCCCTTATAGTTTAGTTTTGTCGAGAATTCAAGAAAATCTAAGATGCTTAAAAATCAAAAGCCAACAGAATTAAAAGCATGGCACAAGCTTCAAAAGAACTCTATCTATGATAAACGTACGCTAAAGACTCGATTTTACGAGGATAGCGAGCGTTTCAATAAATACCACATCAAGTGGGACGGCATACTCTTTGACTTTTCTAAGAACCATATTGGGAGCGAAACATTTGCTCTCTTTCAAGAATTGTTAGAAGAAGCAGATGTTCGCACTGCTATTGAGCAACAACAGCGTGGGGAAAAAATAAATGTTACCGAAGATCGCGCGGTCTTGCACACCGCACTGCGCAATGTTAGTGAAAATCCCATATTCGTAGATGGCAAGGACATCATGCCAGGAGTGAAAGACTCTTGGGCGCAACTTGCTACTTTTTCTAGTGAAATCCGATCAGGGAATTGGAAAGGCCATTCGGGTAAAAGAATCAAACATGTTGTCAATATAGGAATTGGCGGTTCTGATCTTGGCCCAAGAATGGTTATCAATGCATTACGCCCTTTTGCTTCTGATGAGATTGATTTTCATTTCGTAGCCAATGTAGACGGTGCAGACCTTCATGAGGTATTGAAAAAAGTAGATACTGAAACAACGCTATTCATAATTGCTTCTAAAACATTTACCACACAGGAGACAATGCAGAATGCGAATAGCGCAAAAGCTTGGTTTCTTAAAAATGGCGGTAACGAGGGTAGTGTAGCAAAACACTTTGTTGCTGTTAGTACGAATGCAGAGGGGGTTGCTCAATTTGGAATTGATACCAAAAATATGTTTGGTTTTTGGGATTGGGTTGGAGGCCGTTATAGCGTTTGGTCTGCAATAGGCTTGCCTGTTGTCATTGCTATTGGTTTTCAAGGTTTTCAAGAGTTTTTGAGTGGGGCACATGCTATGGACAATCACGTCGCCAAAGCTGATTGGTCAGAAAATATTCCTGCTCAAATGGCCATCTTGGGTATTTGGTATAGAAACTTCCACAACGCACCTTCGCACGCCATACTTCCCTACGACCAATATTTAGACCGCTTTGCTGCCTACTTTCAGCAAGGTGATATGGAAAGTAACGGAAAGTACGTTGACCGCGGAGGAAATAGAGCAAACTATCCAACAGGACCTATCATTTGGGGGGAGCCCGGAACAAACGGGCAACATGCTTTTTATCAACTTATACATCAGGGAACAGACATCATCCCAGCAGATTTTATTGCCGCTAAGAGATGCCAACACGATTTACCCGAACATCACCCCATTCTATTAGCAAACTTTATTGCACAGACGGAAGCTTTGATGGCAGGAAAGTCAAGGATGGATGTGGAAATTGAAATGCGGCAATCAGGAATTAGTAGTGAGAACATAGATAAAATTGCTCCCTACCGAGTATTTGAAGGCAATAGACCAACTAATAGTATAGTCTTAGATGAGTTGAACCCTTATCATTTAGGTCAACTTGTTGCCGCCTACGAACATAAAATCTTCATTCAAGGCTATATATGGAACATCTATTCATATGATCAGTGGGGCGTTGAACTTGGGAAGGTGCTGGCAAAAGCCGTTTTAAATGAATTAAACGGCGGTCCTTCGCATGACCATGATAGCTCTACAAGTGCCTTAATAGATTACTTGAAAAGTTAATTTAACTCTTTAGATCCGATCTAAAACAGTCCAATAGCTCATTGAGTTGTTGGGCTTTTTTTTTATCCATACCAGCAGCTAGTGACTCTACCTCTTCTCTTCGAATTAGAAGGTTAACAAGTGTTTTGCCTTGGTGGGTTAAAAAGATGAAAACTATTCTTCTATCCTGTTTGTCCCGTACTTTTTCCAAGAAGCCCATACTTACAAGACGGTCAACCATACGGGATGCATCACTCATCTTATCCAATAGGCGCTCGCGTATTTCTGATGTGGTAGAACCCGATTCGCCTGAACCGCGGACAATACGCAAAACATTATACTGTTGCATTGTGATGCCATTTGCCTTCAATCTAGCGCTGATACGCTCTTTTAATCTATTGGAGGTATAGATAAGATTTACAATCAATTTTGACTGTTCAGTTTTAAACGACCTTTGTTTGATTTCTTCTTCTAAGCTCATAACACTCTAAGGAATAACCATGTTAATTGTTCAAACAAATATTGAGAAAATAAAAACCTGTGTAACGCACACAGGTAATTAAATAGAGCTGAAAATGACTTAAACCGTCATAATATCATTTTCCTTTTTGGCAAACATTGTATCACATTTTGTAATGTAATCATCGGTCATCTTTTGAATGTTATTTTCATTGTCTTTGCGAAGATCTTCGCTCAAACCGTCATTCCCCATTCTCTTGAGTTCATCCATTGCACTTTTTCGAGCAGCACGAACTCCNACTTTGGCATTCTCACTTTCAGCTTTGGCCATTTTAGCCAAATCACGGCGACGCTCTTCGGTAAGGGGTGGCACTGAAATTATTACGCTTTCACCGTTATTCATTGGATTAAATCCTAATCCAGCATTAATGATGGAACGCTCAATATCTGGTATTATGTTCTTTTCCCAAGGTTGAATACTAATGGTCCTTGCATCCGGCGTATTGACATTACTCACCTGGGCAAGCGGAGTAGGTGAACCGTAATATTCTACCATTACGCTATCAAGCATAGACGGACTTGCACGACCTGCACGAATTTTTAGCAATGACTTTTCCATATGAACGATTGCTCTATCCATATCGTCCTTTGTTGACTCTAATACTAATTCTAATTCCTCTTCCATGAATTCTATACGCTTAGTTCTTTACCAATGTTCCTATTCCTTCTGAACCTTCAACTACTTTCATTAAGTTGCCTTTGGCATTCATATCAAAAACAATAATAGGAAGGTCATTTTCCTGGCTCAATGTAAACGCAGTCATATCCATCACATTCAATCCGCGATCATAAACTTCCTTGAAGCTGAGCTCTTTAAATTTAATGGCTGAATCATCCTTTTCTGGATCAGCACTATAAATTCCATCTACCCTAGTTCCTTTCAATATCACATCTGCCTGAATTTCCACAGCACGTAGCGTAGCGCCTGTATCCGTGGTAAAGTATGGATTTCCCGTTCCCGCTGAAAAGATAACTACGCGACCTTTCTCCAGGTGTCGAATTGCACGGCGGCGAATAAATGGCTCTGCCACTTTATTCATCTCAATAGCGCTTTGTAATCGCGTTTTTACTCCCGCATTTTCCAGTGCGCCTTGCAAAGCCAGACCGTTGATGACCGTGGCCAACATCCCCATATGATCAGCCTGTACTCGATCCATTCCTTGAGATGCACCACTAATACCTCTAAAGATGTTGCCGCCGCCAATAACGATACCTACTTGAACACCTTTTTCTGAAACAGCCTTAATTTCTTCAGCGTATTCGGATATTCGATTTGGGTCTATACCAAAGTCATTCTGGCCCATTAGCGCCTCGCCACTCAATTTCAGTAGGACTCTATTGTATTTCATCTTTCAAAGGTTTGAACACAAATATAAGTCAACTGTAAATGAATGTATAGTTGGCCTTAGTTACTTTTACACCGAAAGGAGAAAGGAAATATTAGCGCAAAAAAAAGCCCTCACTTTACAATGAAGGCTTTGTTTACATGCGGTATGTGATTACAAGGATACTCGTTTGAAATCAACTACCTCTAATCCGGATTGTACACTAGTTAAGTATTTGGAAACACTCATCTTGTTATCTTTAATAAAGGCCTGATCTACTAATGTATTCTCTTTGAAGAATTTGTTTAATCTACCAGCAGCGATCTTCTCTAACATCTCTTCAGGCTTGCCTTCTTGACGAGCTAATTCTTTACCTACTTCTAGTTCACGATCAATAACATCCTGTGTTACGGCATCACGATTTAAAGCGACAGGATTCATGGCTGCAGCCTGCATCGCAACATCGCGACCTGCTTCAGCAGATTCAGCAGTTAAACCAACTAAAGTTCCAATCTTGTTGCCCATGTGAATGTAAGAAGCAACATAAGCCGCTTGTACCGTGGCTAATTCTGCAACTTCTATTTTTTCACCAATGACACCTGTTTGTTCTTGTAATTTATCTGCAACAGTTAATCCANCCTCAAAGGCTATTGCACTAAATTCTTCTGCACTAGAAACACCAGAGGAAAGTGCTAAATCCGCCAACCTATTTGCTAAGCCAACAAAATCTTCATTCTTAGCCACAAAGTCCGTCTCACAAGACAATTTTACGATCACACCTTTATCTGCCCCGTTTGTTTTTGCAATAACAGCTCCTTCCGTAGCATCGCGATCTGCACGCTTTGCTGCTACTTTTTGACCTTTCTTTCTTAAGATGTCAACTGCCGCCTCGAAATCACCTTCCGCTTCAACCAAAGCTTTCTTGCAGTCCATCATACCAGCACCAGTTTGCTTTCTGAGTTTATTTACTTCAGCAGCAGTAATCTTTGCCATGATATTGAGATTTAATTTATTGTTTTTAATTGAAAAAAGAGCCGTAAAGTGTTCTCCACGACTCTTAAAAGTATTTATCTAAAAAGCCGCCTTTGCTTATGCTTTCGCAGCTTTCTTATCAATTTTTGCTTGCTCNGCAGCAGCCTTGTCGCTTTTGCGCTGAGACAAACCAGATTTAACACCTTCTGTAATTCTTTCCAAAATGACTGCAATCGATTTAGAAGCGTCGTCATTTGATGGAATAGCATAATCTACACGGCGTGGATCTGAATTTGTGTCAACCATAGCAAAAGTTGGAATTCCCAACTTGATAGCTTCATCCACAGCAATATTTTCACGCTTTATATCTACAATGAAAAGAGCAGCAGGCAGGCGATTCATATCAGCAACAGAACCCAAGTCTTTTTCAAGCTTTGCACGCTGACGATCTACTTGCAAACGTTCTCTCTTTGACAAAGTCTCAAACGTACCGTTTTCTTTCATCTTGTCAATGCTCTGCATTTTTTTGATGGCTTTCCGGATGGTTACAAAGTTTGTCAACATACCTCCTGGCCAACGCTCAGTTACATAAGGCATGTTTGCATCTCCTGCATACTTAGAGACGATTTCTTTTGCTTGTTTTTTCGTTGCTACGAAAAGAATTTTACGACCTGAGGCTGCTATTTTGGTTAAAGCTTCTGTTGCTTCATTGATCTTAGCATCCGTTTTGTGTAGGTCAATTACGTGAATTCCATTGCGCTCCATAAAGATGTAAGGCGCCATATTTGGATTCCACTTACGGGTCAAGTGTCCAAAGTGAACACCCGCATCCATGAGTTTTTTAATGTTGTCTGTTACTGCCATTTTTTTGAGTTTACTTTCCTAGTAAGCAATGCGTCAGTAGCCTTGTAAGAGTCTGACACATTTGGATACTAAATCTCGATTAACGTTTAGAGAATTGGAATTTCTTACGTGCTTTCTTCTGTCCGAATTTCTTACGCTCAACCATACGAGGGTCACGAGTAAGAAGTCCAGCGGGCTTCAATTCTGTGCGGTTCTCGTTATCAATCTCAGAGAGAATACGAGAAACACCCAAGCGAATTGCCTCAGCTTGACCAGTGATACCACCACCAAAAACGTTTACTTTAACGTCATATGATCCAGTAGTCTCAGTCAAAGAAAAAGGNTGCTCTAACTTGTAGTGCAACGGCGCAGTGTTGAAGTAGTCCTTGTAGTCCTTACCATTGACAGTGATGCTTCCAGCACCTTCGTCCATGTAAACACGAGCTACAGAAGTTTTACGTCTTCCAATTGCGTGAAACTTTGCCATTTATTATTACTTATTTGATTTCATTAATGTTGATTGCCACCGGCTTTTGGGCCTCATGCTTGTGCTCGCCACCAACATAAACATGTAGGTTACGAAACAACTGAGCGCCCAAACGATTTTTAGGTAACATTCCCTTAACCGCTTTTTCTAGAACTCGTTCGGGAAACTTTGCCATAATGTTTTCAGGGTTAGTCGTACGCTGACCGCCAGGATAACCCGTGTGCCATATGTAAGTTTTCTCCGTCATTTTGTTTCCACTTAACACCACTTTATCTGCATTAAGAATAATGACGTTATCTCCACAGTCTACGTGCGGGGTGTAGTTAGGCTTGCGCTTTCCTCTAAGAAGCAACGCAACTTTAGATGCTAAACGACCCAGAGTTTGGCCTTCTGCATCAACTATTAACCAGTTTTTGTCTACTGTAGCCGCGTTGGCTGAAACTGTTTTATAACTTAATGTATTCACCGCTAATGCGTTTTAAATTTAAAAGTGGCCGCTCTACACGACCTTTAAAAGGGCTGCGAAAATACATCTTTATTTACCTAACAACCAAAAATCTATGCACAAAAAATCAGTGCGATGAACTAAGTAAAGATATTGTGTTGTTAACAAGAAGAATAAATGCGAAATTGCAGACCATGCAAAAATACATCAGATTACCCTTAATTATTGCTTTATCCCTAGTTTCTAGCGCTGTATTTGGACAAAAATGTGGACATGACCAACTAGAAGCAGAAGTAAAACGTCTCTTTCCAGCCTTTGAAAGCGCTGAAAATGAGTTTATCCAAGATATCGATTTCGATGAAATCCAAAAAACCGAAGCCACAGTTTATAAAATCCCGGTGGTGGTTCACATTATTTGGGACGACAATTCTGATAACATTTCTGATAAGCAAGTGCGAGATGCAATCGCCGTTCTTAACGAGGATTTTAGACGATTAAATGCTGATACCACGAATACACGCTCCATTTTTGCCGGTGTAGCCACAGATTGTGAAATAGAATTCGAGCTAGCGCAGTTAAATCCTCAAGGAAATTGCACCTCTGGGATTACCCGAACTCAAAGTGCCTTGAGCACGAATGCAAATAATATCGTTAAAAACTTGATTAGCTGGCCGAACAACAAATACATGAACATCTGGGTGGTAAATAGTATTGACCTTGGTAGTTCAGGATCGGGGACCGTACTAGGATATGCATATAAACCCATTCCGGGGCAAGGAACAACCTTTGATGGCCTGGTAGTAAGGCACGATCGAATGGGCAGAATAGGAACTGGCAACAGTGCCGGGAGAACACTCACTCATGAAGTAGGTCATTATTTAGGTCTTGACCATCCATTTAAAGGAGGGTGTTTTTCGGGAGACAATTGTGCGGACACCCCTCCTGTAACCGAAGCAAGTTTTGGTTGTAATTTAACTGCAAATACCTGTTCAAATGATAATCCAGATAAGCTTGACCAGATTGAGAATTATATGGATTATTCAGATGACAACTGTATGAACATGTTCACTCAAGACCAGCGGGCTATCATGCGCAGTAACTTGAATATTTCTAATCGCAGAGGATATTTAGTAACCCCTAACAATGCATCAATAACAGGCATTGCAGCAAACGCAACTTTGCCTTGTGCGCCTCAAGCCAATTACAGCGTTAATCAGTCAGTAATCTGTGNGGGNACAACAGTTCAATTCGAAGACAGAAGCGTCTTTGGAAATCCATCTAGCTGGCAGTGGAATTTTCCCGGCGGATCTCCGAATTCATCTACGGATGAAAACCCTACCGTTACCTATCATTACAAAGGTAATTTCAATGTCTCCTTGAAGGTGACTAACGGCAATGGATCAAACACTCTTCTTCAAAACGGATTTATCTCGGTAAGAAAGAATGCTCCTGGCCTATGGGTAAACGGCTTCCAATCTGGTTTCGAATTCAGCAGTATTCCAAGCGGCACTTGGCATGTAGAAAATACAGATGGAGACAATATCAAATGGCAACGTAACAGCTTCAATTTCTACGAAGGTGCCTATTGTGTCAAACTAGATAATTACAATAATCAAGTAGACAATTCTGACGCCCTGATAACAGATAAAATTTATGTTGGAGGCGCAAAAACAATGAACTTTAGCTTTAAATATNCTGTCGCCAGTAAACCTGGATATGCCGGAGACCGCATAGTCGTGAGCGTTAGTCAAGATTGTGGTGCATCTTGGCAAAGCGTGCGTACTTTGCTTGGGCCGTTGTTATATGCAACTACGAATAAAGCAAATCCATGGAACCCCACATCGCTAAATAATTGGAGAAGCATCAATATTAACTTGAGCGATTATGTAGGGCCGGATCCAATTATGCTGAAAATTGACTTCATTTCTGGCGGAGGAAATAACGCTTTCTTAGACGACTTTCAATTGGTTACCGTACTCAACAATGAAGAAATCTCAATCCAGGATGTTCAACTTGTACCGAATCCTTCGAATGGTATCTTCGAAGTACGAGGTTTACCCTCAGGTTCAGAATACGTTATTTATGCAATTGATGGACGTAAAGTTCAGCAAGGACAATTAAACTTTGAACGTTCTATACAAATAGAATCAAACCCAGGATACTACATATTCCAATCGGGCGATTTACGAAAGCCTATCATTATTCAGTAATCCTTTAGGGTTTTTATAGATTATAAAAGATCCCCGCGAGCGAAGCCCGCGGGGATCTTTATTTCATTTATTTTGACAAAATCTACTCTAGCGGGAGAAGGTAATTAACAGGATTGGCTTCAAGATATTCAATTAATGCATTGTAATCCTTGTCCAAGAAGTCATTTACACTTTTTGTTGCCTCTTCCGTTCGGTTCTTCAAATGATTGAAAAGATTTTGCTCATTGCTTTCCCAAGCACGCTTGGAACTTGCCAACTGCCACAATGATCCTCCCCATTGATTGGACCAAGTTTCTGGCTGCTCAAAGTAACCTTTGGTCTCTTTCTTCCCAAAAATACCATGACGCACCTNTTCTAGGGCTTTAGCAGTGGCCTTGACAGTGTCAGAGAGCGTTGAATCGTTCTTATACGATTCTGTTTTCAAAACCTTTTGTAAACTTTCAATATTCTGATGAGCCCGCGCCAACTTCTGTACAGCCTCATCTAATTCTGACTGAATGAATTGGATACCCTTATATGCTTCTTGTCTTGAGGCAAGATCCTCCATATTTACCCATTCCTTCATTCTAGGATCTTGACGTACCTCAACCCTTTGAGACGCCACCTCGTCGCTAAAGCTGATAGTAACCCTATATATTCCCGGAAGAACAGATGCACCGCGTGGATCGGTTTGTTCTTTCTTCTCTTTCCTAATTTTAAATTCTGGATAACGCTCACCGCTCTGCCACATTGCCCAACGCCAGCTGTTTAAACCTTCTTTAACCCTCACATATTGCGTGTAGATTGTATCTCCTTCTGAACCTTGGTAATCTACTCGCATTTTCTTCTTGTTGTCCTCTGTTACTTGTGGTAAATATGCTTTAAAGCGTGCACCAAAGGATCTGTTTTCTCCACGGAATGTTGCGCTAGCCGCAAACCGAACACCAGGGCTCTGCTTACGTTCCCATTGATATGCTACGGGAGGATTGAAAAAGGTTAATTCCTCAAAATCATTAGACGACGCTAACATTCTCAAAGGTTCAATATCATCTAAAACCCAAGCGCCTCTTCCGAAGGTACCAAGAACCAAATCTTTTTCTCTTTTTTGGAAAGCAAGATCCATTACCTGAACGGTGGGCATATTTTTTGTCCACTTCTGAAAGCTAGTACCTCCATTCAAACTCACATAAAGTCCATATTCACCCCCTACCCAAAGTAAATTTGGTTCTACAGGGTCCTGTAAAACNCTCAATACCGGACCAAAAACATCAGAGTCGTCCACTATTCGTGTGACTTTTTTGCCAAAATCTTCCACCTTATATACATAGGCGCTCCAGTTATTCCTCCGGTAATCATTCGCAACAACCCAAGCCGTACCTTCTTTATAATCTGAAGCACGAATCTGAGGAATCCAAGATTCTTCAGGTAGTCCCTTCANTTTCTTGCTAAGGTCTATCCAATTTGCTCCGCCATCTCTCGTTAAATAGAGTTTACCGTCATCCGAACCACTCCAAATAACATCTTGGTTTAAAGCACTTGGTGCAATAGCAATTAGACAAGTATGATTCTCTGCACCTGTAACGTCAAATGTCAAACCACCGCTTTCAAGCTGCTTTTGTTTTTCCGGGTCATTGGTAGTCAAATCTGGACTAATTATGGTCCAGTTCTTACCATTATCAGAACTCTTGTGAATGTATTGAGAACCAAAGTATAATGTTGTTTCCGAATCAAATGGATCAAGTGCAATTGGTGCATTCCAATGAAAGCGTAGCTTTTCCCCTTTGGGATGCACTGGTTTTATTAACTCACTATATCCTGTTTTTGTGTGTACCAGACCCACATTTCCTTCTTGACTCTGTGCATACACTGCATCAGTTCGTCCTGGAATCGGAACCACATCAAAACCGTCGCCAAAGAAAAGCTCATTCCATTCTTCATTTCGAATTCCATCAACTGTCAAGCTGTAGGAAGGGCCCATCCATGATCCATTATCCTGCATACCGCCATAAACATTATACGGTAAATGATCGTCTACATTTATATGATAGAATTGCGCAAGAGGGAGGTTTTCCACAAAATACCAAGTAGTACCGTAATCATACGAAATGTTCATACCGCCATCGTTCCCTTCAATAACGTGGGCAGGGTTTTCTGGATTAATCCACATAGCATGATGGTCGGGATGTACTCGACTGTAAGGAGTTATTGTTTTCCAACTTTTACCTCCATCATCACTCCGGGTTATATAAGTCCATAGCGAATAAATACGATCTTCATTCTGTGGGTCAACTCGAATGTCTGCGTAATAAAAAGGGCGATTTCCCGATTGTTCATCCTCACTCACCTTGTACCATTTCTTTCCACCGTTTGAACTCGCGTACAACCCGTTTTTCTTACCGGTTTCAATAAGAGCATACACCTTATCTGGATTTGAGGGCGCTATTGCAAGGCCAATCCTGCCTAAGTCTCCTTTTGGCAACCCTTCTTTGTCCGACATTTTTTTCCAATTCAAACCTCCGTCGTAGGTGATGTAGAGGCCACTTGATGAACCGCCACTTTTAAAGAACCAAGGCCACCTCCTATACTCCCACATGGAGGCAATCAATTTCTTAGGATTACTTGGATCCATTACTAGATCTCCTGCTCCAGTCTTAGCATCAATGAATAACGATTTGTTCCATGTCATTCCTCCGTCTACAGATTTGAAAACGCCTCTTGGACCTTCTCCCCATGCAACGCCTGTTGCACCAACAAAAATCTCATCCGTGTTCTCTGGATTAATGATGATTCTATGAATGGTACGAGTTTCTTCCAGACCAAGCAACTCCCAGTTAGTGCCACCATCATAACTTTTATAGAGCCCGTATCCGCTCGTTTGTGAGTTTCTTGGATTTCCTTCTCCTGTTCCCACATAAATGATATCTGGATGTTTTGGATCAATTGCAATCGCTCCTACAGAAGCAACAGCTTCATTTTCGAAAATTGGAGACCATGTCTGACCATTGTTTTCACTTAGCCAAAGGCCTCCGCTGGCAGCACCTGCATAGATAGTTGATGGTCGATCTGGATGCACTGCTATGCATGTGATTCGTCCGCTCATACCAGCTGGACCAATGTTTCTTGGTTGCATGTTCTCCATNACCTGTTCGAGGGTGCTCTTACCCTGCTCCTGTGCGAAAGAAGCTGTGGCAAACGTTACCAAAATTGTTAAGGCTACAAGCTTGAATATCTTCATTTTCTTAGTAATTAGCTTTAAATCGAAAAATTGTTCAATGCAGTTTATACTACAAAATAGAAACCGATGAGGATTCTAAATGTTTAACGTATGTTTCCACAAGGTAGCCACCACATTCGTGTAATTCAAAAGACTTGAGATAGAAAGTTCTTATGAAGAATCAATAATCAGACGATAGAACTATAAATACTGTAATTTTAATGAATGAAACAGTACTTCTTTTTTATCGTAATTGCATTTAGCGTGCAGATATCCGCTCAAAACAAGACTAGAATATTAGAATTAGGAGCCTCCTCAGAAGCTACAATTGGATTGGGTTTTGGCACATTTTATAATATCCGTCCNGTTATTAAATGGGGAAAAGATTTCAAAAGTTTGCACAGATTAAGACTGGAGCAGGCATCCATTAATTTAACAAACTATGAAGACCAAACCTACCTCAGTATTAACACAGGTCTTTTTTTTGGACACGAATGGCGCAATTTAATTTCCGATAAACTCTATTTTGTACACGCGCCTGAAATTGGTTTAAATTATTATGGAGGAACCAATTATAGTAGCCAGACTTACGCAGCTCACTACAGGTTTGGACTTCTCTACAAGGCAAACGAAAAATTAAACTTTAGTATTGAAACTCCTATTTCCTTGGAGCAAAATTGGGCAACTGATTCTAATGGGTCATTATATACAACAACGAGTTTCAGCCTTTTCAATCAAAGCAACCTCCTAACAATAACATACGCCATTTAGACCCCCACTAAAGGCGAATTCTATAGCTATTTGGAGCACCCTTAGAAATCAATTAAAGCTGATTCTGAAAGACTTTAATTCTTTCAATTAAAATTTTCTTTCCTCTTGGCAGTGTATAATCTAATTGGACGAACCCTAATTTTTCTGAAAAGAAATAATCCCCGACAATAACACCCAGATTACTTTTTGCAATTGAATACGAGCGGTGGACNCGTATCCTTCCATAATTTTTTAATTCAATTGCTGTTTTTCCTAGGTACTTTTGTGAGGTGTTTACTTTTTTAATCAATTTCCCATTAAAATGCTTACTCATAATCATTTCTCCTTCATATGAGTACTGATTTAGTGAATCAAGGAATGTGTTATTTATTCTTGGGAACTCTGAAAAACTTAACACATTAAGATCACCAACACGAGGGGGATGAATAAAGAAGTAATCTTCACTGTCTATTACACCTGTCCATGAATTATATTCAATTACCTCTTTATAATTGTGTTGACGATAATAGTAGTCAATACGCGTTTGTTTTCTTTCAGGATAAAATCCATTCGTAACTTCCATCCTAAGGGTATCAATTTTCTCAACTAAACCCAAAGAATCTAAAAATGTCACGGAATAAAAAGATATGTCCCCGACTTTATAAATAGTATTATCGTCATTCTGATTTAAGGATACACATTGAACCAAGGAAGAGACTAAGAATATGGCGTAAAAGATTGGTCTCATCTTTCAATGTTTTAGAAATTTTTCTGTAACCTGCAGGAGTAAGATTTATCAACCCAAAATTTTACTCCACCGTAACTGACTTAGCTAAATTTCTTGGTCTATCTACATCGCATCCGCGCATAACTGCAATATAATAGCTTAACAACTGAAGCGGCACTACGGTAAGTAAAGGTGTTAATGCTTCTAGTGTTTCTGGGATTTCTATGACGTGATCTGCACTTTTCTTCACCTCCAAGTCTCCTTCAGTTACAATTGCTATTACCTTGCCTTGGCGTGCTTTTACTTCTTGAATGTTGCTAACTAACTTCTCATAATGCCCGTTATTCGGGGCAACAACGATAACCGGCATATTTTCATCAATGAGGGCAATTGGGCCATGCTTCATTTCGGCTGCAGGATACCCTTCTGCGTGGATGTAGGAAATCTCTTTTAATTTTAATGCGCCTTCCAATGCAATTGGAAAATTCACGCCACGACCTAGATACAAGCTGTTGGTTGAATCCTTGTATTGAGTTGCAATATTTTCTATGAGAGCCTTAGATTCAAGCACCTTTTCAATTTTCTTGGGTATGATGCTTAATTCATTTAATAACGCTCTGTATTGGGATCTAGAGAATTCTCCCCTCATCTTACCTAACTCTAAAGCCATCATAGTTAGCACCGTAACTTGAGCAGTAAAGGCCTTTGTAGATGCGACACCAATTTCTGGTCCGGCATGCGTATAGGCTCCTGAATGAGTTTCTCTTGCGATAGTTGACCCAGGAACGTTACATATTCCAAAAACCATGGCTCCGGCCTTCTTGGCCATTTTAATAGCGGCCAAAGTATCCGCAGTCTCGCCGCTTTGTGAGATGGCAATGACTATATCATTTTTTCTAATAATCGGATTGCGATACCTAAACTCCGAACCATACTCCACTTCAACTGGAATTCGAGCGTATTCTTCAAAAAGATATTCTGCGACTAAAGCGCTATGCCATGATGTGCCGCAGGCGGTCATGATGATGCGATCGGCATTTTTGAATCGATCCGCGTATTCTTCAAGACCTCTCATTTTAATCATTCCTTGATCGGCCAAGAGTCTTCCGCGGAAAGTATCGTAAATCGCGCGCGGCTGCTCATAGATTTCCTTCATCATGAAGTAATCGTATCCGCCTTTTTCAATGCTTTCAAGGTCCATTTGCAGTTTGTGGACCCTTGTCTTGACAGCTTCATCACTTTCTATAAGACGAATGTCTAAGACGCCTTCAGCAGTTAGACTAGCCATCTCTCCGTCTTCTAGATAGATGGCATCCTTTGTATATTCAAGAAATGGAGTTGCATCAGAACCAATAAACTTCTCATTCACGCCTATGCCTATCACTAATGGAGAACCAAGTTTCGCAACAATGATTTCTTCCGGTTTGTTTTTGTCGTAAACGCAAATTGCATAGGCTCCAATTACTTGAGTAAGTGCTATGCGAACAGCCTTTATAAGCTCACACTTTTCCTGATCCTGAATGAATTGAATAAAGTTTAATAGAACTTCAGTATCTGTTTCACTAGAAAATTCAAACCCATTGGTAAGCAATAGCTCTTTCAATGCTTGGTAATTCTCAATGATACCATTATGGACAAGAACTAGGTTACCAGAATTACTAACGTGGGGATGAGAATTTTCATCAGAAGGCTGACCATGCGTTGCCCATCTTGTGTGGGCAATACCTGTGGAGCCACTAGTGTTCTGGGTCAAGGCTAATTCTTCCATACCCTTAACCATGCCCTGTTTTTTATACAAAGCTATTTCTCCTCCCTGTGCAAGGGCAACACCCGAACTATCGTATCCGCGGTACTCTAAACGTTTCAGACCATTAACTAATATGGGAAAAGCTTTTCGATCTCCTACGTATCCAACAATACCGCACATAATGACACTTAGTTTAATTGATTTGTTTGGCGAAAATAGGGCTTCTTATTTACTACGTGTAAAATAGACATTAAATTCCGCAGGTATGGTAGGGTGCATCCCTCCGCCGAGAACAACACGGTGTAAATTTCCGCTGCTAGAGGCAGGTGCTAACAT
>PAND01000013.1 GCA_002707525.1 Flavobacteriales bacterium | reverse complement strand
TTTGGTTTCGCCTTTGGTTTTACCAAGTTTGCGTTCTTCGTCAGTGAGGTTCTTTTTCTTAGGAAAGTTAAGTTTGGTCTTAGGGAAGAGTTGAACATACAGGAATTTACCTCTTCCTAGTGGTACTTCTCCGCCATAACCGGGATTGTCAATCGCTGAACCTCTTACATGTCCGGGTCCGCCCTCAGGGACTGCGTCACGGCTTGGTCTGCGGTTTCTGTTTCCACCGGGTCTGTCGCCACCGCCACGGCCTCCGCCACCGCCACGGCCACCGCCGCCACCGCCGCCACCGCCACGGCCNCCGCCGCCACGAGCACCGCCTCTACGGTTGTTTCCTTGGTTTCGATTGTTTCTATCTCCACGACGTTCATCTAGNATGCGTTGCTCTCCACGGCGTTGTTGTCGGCTGTAGTTGTCTTCGTTTGTACCTGCGGTCAAATTCTTGAATTCGTCTTCACTAATTTGAACAAACTTGTCCTTTGCTTTCATCCATCGTCCAACAGGCTTAGAGTTAGTCAAGGAAACTACTTCGGTGTAGACTCCTTCTGCTAGTCTCTTCATGTCAAGGTTGTTGTCTTTCTTTAGTGCTGCTTGTAGGCTTGGGTGATACATGAATATGCGCTGTGTTGCAGGCTCATTCTTTCCGCCCTTAGTGATTACAATAAGTGGTTGGTGTCCGACGTAATTATCATTACTTGGGTCAAACAAACCAATGTAACCAGTTTCAGGTTTGAAGTTGTAAGGTGGCTTCATAAGAATATCTAAGTTGGCTCTCATGGTTAGAATNTCACCNGAATTGTATGCTGCCACTGTTTGTAGCATTAGTTCGTATGCACCGATAGGGTCGTGGTTAGAGTTGGTGGTTCTAAAGGCATAATTACGCCCGTTGGCTTTAGTCATGGTGTCAATTTCCATAACAACAGACGCTTCTTCAGGTGCAGGTGGTCTGTATCTGCTTGTGAGTGATTGGTAGATAGCCCAAGACTCATCACGATGAACTAGCGGTAGTTCGTAGTAGTTGTACTTCTTTATTCGCATACTTGAGATAATGTCTCTAGCGAGTTTGAACATTCTGTTGAATTGTGTTGTTGCAGTGTCTAGGTTTTGGTGAATGGTAAATCCGTCTGTCATTAGGTTGTACACTAAAGCCCCTTTCTGTAGACTGTCTGCTTCTGTTCCTCCCTTAATTGAACGGCGAATCAATTCCATATGGTCACGGTCCTTTTCCCAGTTGAAAAGGAAGTGATGAATGATTGCTTTGTCTTCTTCTGATACCGATGCGTTAAGTTCTGCTCCTACATCTGTCATGGTCATGTTTTGCACATATTCATTCCATGTTCCTGCAGGTACTAGTGTAATCAAGTGTGAATCACGGAAGTCTGCTGCTTTGATTCCCGCCCGTTCTAGACNTCTNGTGAATGGTCTTAGAAGTCNTCCGCTTCTCTCACTGCCTCTAACGAGCCGTAATGCCCTCCATGGAATGCCTAATAGCGATTGTGCCAGTGATTCTTGTCGTGTTACTGGGTTAGTCAATAGGTAGTCGTCATTGGTATCTTGACTTCCCATAATCATTTCGTCGTCTGTAGTTGTGCCATACATAGTTTCATCATCCTCGATATCTTCTTCTTCAATGCTAAATGCTAAATCCCCGGGAGGTATCGGGTTATTCCTTACCATTTTAGTTAGTCTGCGACCATTATGATTTGCAGATAGGATTGTTGCACCAGAACTTGGATTGCTCATAACGGTGTAGTTGTCGGTGTTTATTGTACCGCCTTCGGGTAATTTAAAACTCTGAACTTGCCTCACTTACTCCGCCCTCCTTTAAGCGCATCTATTGCTGGCATTAAGCCCTTTCCACTGAACTTNGGTTTCTTGAACTTGAATTTNCTCNTTTTCTTTGGCTTTGGTACTTTGTTGTCAGTAGGTCTTGTACTTACTTTATTACTCCTAATTTTCATTACAGCGAGTATGCCGCCTAGTGCCATTAGNCCAAATACTGGGTAGCCTACATAAGTCATAGCGTACTGTCCGTATGTTGGTTGTACTGTTATCAATGGTTTTATCTTTCCACCATTTGTATTACTTGATAATATGGCGGCAGACTTCCCTGCATTATTGGATGCAAATACCTTTTGATTGTTCATAAGTTTCTCAATCTGTCCACGGTAGTACGCTTTAGATTGCTCAAGTGCTATAGAGTCGCCTCCAAAAGCACCTATTGTTAGCATATTGGTCTGCCTCAAAAGCATAGCCCCGTNTTCTGGGTTTAGCATACCTTGGCCTTGCGCTGTTTGCAAGTTTTCTGCAAGTATGTCTGCTATCTTTTGTGGAGGGTCGTCCAATGTTGCTGTTGGGAAGGCACTGCCTAAGCCCCTAGACGATGTACGACTAGGGGCGTTTAGAAAAGGTCGGCCACCACCTCTAATAGAGGGGTAACGCTTGCCCGGTAAATCCCCGAATCCATAGAAGGCTCGTGTTTGACGCTTTGCACTCATGAACTGACCTCCGCCCAAGTTATCTCTGAATTGTAGGCTATCTACTACCTTTCTCAGTATGTCTAGGTGTTTGTTGATTACTCCTAATTTTTGGTTGCGTAATGCTGTGTTAAAGGAAGCAGAATCTGTTTTGAGTTCGTTAATAATTCTTAGAACTTCGGTTGATGACTTGCTAACTACAATACGTTCATTGTTGTTTAGATGTTCGTCTGACATTTTTAGTTGCGACGCTAGGGCCAATCTTTCTGCGCTCTTTTGCTCAACAAGGTTCTGTAAGTTCTTTTGCATTGTGTAGTTTGCATACTTTGAGAACCTGTCATTCAATGCGTTGAATGTTTGGTCTATGTGNGCCATATGCGCTTGAGCAGATGAAGCAGAAGGATTAACCTTGAAAGCCTTCTCTACGTTCAGTAAAACNTCTTCAAGTTGGAAGTCGAGTTTCTTTTTATCTACTGATGGTAGCGTTGAAATTTGTGCAGAATAAATTGCTGTGAACCTTTCAAGGTGTCTTTGTGCGTGGGCCAATACGCCAGACCATTGTGGGTCATTCCCAATTGGGACTTGAGGTAATGCACTACCTAAACCAACGGACTTTTGAACTACTTTCTCNTTTAGCAACAATTCAACACGAATTTTGGTTCTGTTGAAGTCATTTGCTATCCTTTCCATGGATGCTTCGGGTCTGGTAATGTATCTTTGATGTGTATCGACGAGGCTATCAATTTCTCGCTGAACGTCATCTAGAACGCCTGTTCCTTTGTACTGTCCCATACCTCTGCTGTCTATCATGTGTTCTACTTCACCGGCAAATCTTTCCAGTGCTCCTTCGTATACTGCTGCTCTTATCATTGTGGCCCCTGCTCCTGCGACTATATGTTTTTATATCAAATCATTGCTATTTTCTGCTAATTGCGTTTGGTATTAGCATTACGGCATCACTACCTATTTTTACTGCTGTACCTGCAACATTTACTGCACCCTTTGCGGCATCGACGGGCAATCTAATCCATCTGCCTAGTACTTTAGGGTCTTTGATTACGATGTAGGCAGTTCCTATACCTATTAGTGTAATCACTCCCCATTTGAATACGAAACCTGCGTTTTTCTTAATTGATTCAGGGTCTACGCCTAATGCCTTCATAGGGTTGAGCGAAAATCCCAGATTTTGATGCCCGGACAAGTTAGTACTGGTATTAACTACTTGTCCTCTGGAAAATCTTTCTCAGACATAATGTGGCCACGCTTCTTGGCCAAGTTACTACTAGCGTATGCAGAACCGAACTGTGGGATTTGGGGGCGTGCTCTCACAGTTGATGGTCTTGGTTGAGATTGTGTGAACCAACCTAAATTAGCAGATGTTGGGTCACTTGGGTTAATCAAAAACATTTCTTGAATGTCTGTCTTTGGTCCAGTCACTGGCTTGCCTAGGCTTCCAAGTGCTGTTACTCTGTCTGCTGCATATACGTTACTTACATCTTCTATTTCGTGGTTATTCATTCCGCTAAGGCCCCCTAGTGGTAGTTTCTTTCCAACCGGTAGTAGTGTCTTTGCTCTTGTCTTACTATCGGTTTGGAATGGTTTTGGTCTAAGGAAGTCAAAGATTCCCCAGTTTGCTTGCTTTGGTGGTTGCTCTTCAGCAGGCTTTTGTACCCTGTCGTGATACGCTTGGTGGCTAACTTCTACCATCTTATCTGGTATTTGGCCTGCTGTTAGTAGAGTGTTTGAAGGTGACATTCCTCCTGAAAGTGCGGCAAGTTGTTCTTTTATTTCCCCAGACATATTCACTTTCTGCTTCACGTCATACTTTAGTGAGTTAGTACCTACAAAGTACACAGTGGCTTCTCCGTTTGGTCCTTCTTTGATTGATTTATCTGTTACCTTCCAATCTCCTGCTGTTTCTTCAAAGTCTAGTACTGGTCCACACCAATTACTAGGTACTTCTACTATTGCTATAGAATAAGGGAATGAGAACTCTTGACCTTGCATAGATACTGTGTAGTTCAATGGGTTATTGGGGTCTGCGTTAGCAAGTCCCGGGATAGTGTTTCCTTCATTGTCTTTTAGCCCTGCATTGATGTCATAGAACCATTGTGGAGACAAGTCTATGCCAAATACTTCTTTCCATGCCATTTTGACGTTTGCTTCCACTGCCCTTTTGTTGAACACCAAGTCTACATCGTCTTCCAAGTCTGCTGTAGTGATTACATCGACAAGTTTCAACAAGTCTGCTTGCTTTGTGCCTCCCATGTTGTTGGTTCGCTTAACGCCGTAGTTTTCCATGTGTATGTCTATCGCTGTTTTACTAGTTGATGTTGTAATACCCAAATATGCTCCTGACTGAAACCCTGTTAGTGCTTGTCCGATTACAATTAGTTTACAGCCCGGTGAAAACTCTCCTTCTTTCCAGTATATGTTAGAGAAGTTTGGTTGAGTTAGATATGCTTGCTTGTCTACATCGGTTACTGCAAAAGTTTGTGTGTTTGCTACATGTATTGCGTTGTGTTTGCCTCTTGCTAGACAACACAATACTCCACTATAATCTGGTGCACCTTGTAGGGTGGTTTTCCCTATTGTGACGGTTGGTGCAATCTTTTGCCCGTCTTGAATTATTTCTGGCCTCCCTACTATGTTGTAGTTTATCTTACTTCCAGTNTAATTAGGGTAACAATGAGCAGTTCCTCCGTTTTTGGTGTTGGGGCCCATGTTGAATCCTTCCCAGTGTTTTACATCCGGGTCTTTAGATGCCAACTGCCTTGGGAACCTAAAGTACACAGCAAACTTACCTTTGCCTTTTATTTCTGGGTCATAAGGCGGGTGTCTCCCTAGAGTCCACTTGCCATCCTTCGGATTGTACCATTCAACTTTCATTGCAAGGCGGCGAATATCTTTGGCGGAGTAATTGCCGTTANTTTCCATNCTTTTCCCNGCTTCTGGGTCTGCCTTTGGTAGCCCCGGAATCGCATTTGGTAATTTGTATCTGTACTGGTCAGATGGTGCTATCGCTGTATCAAGCACAGTTCCGGCAGGCCACTTAGCATTCAACCGTTTCTCTTCACTGGACTTCTTCTGTTGGTCTGGTAGGCTATGTGTGTAATACTGTTTCATAAACCAAATCTTTTCTCTTGAAACTTTACCTTTTGTCCAATGGTATTCAGGATTGCCCGGGGCACGCACATCTGGTACAANGGTGTCTACTGCCTTCTTGACAGTCTTGGTTACTGACTTTGCTGCCTTCTTGACGCTCTTTCCTGCTTTCTTGACCCTTTTCTTGGCACCCTTGTATGCCTTCTTGAGTGACCAACCTAGTTCACTAAAGTCTCCAACTGCTTGGTCGTATGAAAGTATTTGTTGGTCGCTTAGTTCTCCTAAGCCTTTGAATGTCTTAGGGTCTTTCCATGAAACTGAACCTGTCAATGAGTCGTCGTCGTGGTAAACCATCTGACCAACCATTGCTATTGGTATTGCTGTTCCCATTCTGTAGTTAGGCTTGGTTATTGCATGCCAACCAAAATTGTCTGCGGTTCCTTCATCTGCGTAATAATAGGCTGCTCTAAAGGCGTGAAGTGCGGTAGGATATGAAACCCACGATGGGCCTATTGGGTTGGTTGCGCCCCCAGATTTGAATGTCGAAGTGGTTCCTGTGTACCCGTGTCGCTTGAATGAATGCTTGTCTAGTTTACCATCCCAGTATTCCCTGTTTCCTACTGTGGTGTTGCCCTTCGCTTTGAATGTTAATTCATTTTTTGGTACAAAGCCTAATGCCCCTAATGTTGGGCTTATTTGCGTGTTGGGTGTCCTTGTTGCTGATATTGATAATGCGTTGCGTGCAATAAATGCTCTTTCTTGGTTGGTTAATTGTGAACCGTCTATATTAGTGGGTAGTGAAGTTGCAAGTGCTATTTTGAAAGCAAGTAGTTTAGGTAAGGGGATTCTTACAGTCATTCGACCTTCCCCTTGTTTTACAGGTCTAACAAACAACAATGATTCTACTCCGCTAGAGGTGTGGGAACCCATTAGGAAGCCTGCTCCATCTCCTAGAACTTTGTAGTGTATGGTAATGTCCTCATCTGTCTGAAAGGTTTCGTTTACCTTCTTCCATCTACCTGATTCGTAAAGAGTGTGGGTTCTACCCCCTGCTTCGCGTTGATATCCGAGAAACATTAGCGTTAATGGTCTGCCTGTCGGCAAGGAAGGGCTGACATTTCCTATAGAACCGAATCTTCGNTGCCTACGAGATTGTCGAGCGTTCCTTGCTGCACGGTTCATCGACTCATCCTCTCCATCGCAGACCTAGTGCGAGGGAAGATGCCGGCCAGAGACTGTTGTGCTTCTACACGCTCTTGGCTTTTCTTGAGACGTTCTTCCTCTGCAATTCTTTGCTTTTCATAGAAAGCACGACGCTCAGTAGTGAGTTGGCGTACGCCGGGTAGTTGCTTTGATTTTCTGCTGCGTATTGTTGCAGCAATACCCAATGCTCTTGCATGTCCAAGTTCCGCAATAGTAACTTTCTTTTGCACATATCTTGGGTTGTTGATAATTTGAGTAAACTGTGCCTCGGCTTCTTGTTGTGTCTTAATTTGACCTACTGAGTACTTGTTTACTAGTTTACGTAGTTGCTCTTTACCGTTTGAATTAAACTCTTTACCTTGTTCAGCAAGCATATTGGAAAACATCTCAATACCCGCAGTTAGGCCTGCGATATCAGGCTTAAGTATATCTCCTCCCTTTGGAGTATGTGCTTGCTTTAGTGTTCTATAGATACGGGTCTTGGCTTCTGCAAATGGAATCTGACGCTTGTCAAATTGTCTAATGATTGCCTTTGCTTTGTTGATGCCGTCGCCAGATACGTGCCCTGTTTGATTCAGTGCTTGTAGTTTGTCTGCTAGACACTTTTCAAGCGACTTTGTTTCGCTTAGGTTCTCTTTGTTTTCATTGTAAAGTCTACTAGGGTTTAGGTTTCCTATTTGGTCAGAAACAACTTGAAGTTCATTTTGTAAGTTCATCTCTTGTTGCTTTAGTTTTCTGGAGACTGCTCCCAAGGCACTTGCTTCATTTTCAAGTTTTGAAAGTTCTTGCATGTTGTAGCGGTGATTGTCTGCTAGGTTGTCGTCCCTACGGATTGCACCTAAGTTTGCTTCTCCTAGTCTTCGCATACTACGGAATGAACGAATTCTTGACTTAATTGGGGATAACCTACTTTGTACACTTGTTTGCTTCGCCTTAAGTTTAGCCAAGTGTTCTTCTATTTGCTTTGCTTGCATGACTGCAGAACTTCTACTGCGGGTCATATTTTCTCTTAGCATTCTAAGGCGTTGCTGTGCAATGTTGTTACTTCGTGCTTGAGCAACTCTTCTGCGTTGGAGATTTCTTTCAAGCATAGAGCGTTGCGCTGCGTTTGCTTTCATCCTGTCGATTGATTGACCTCGGCGTTGTTGGCTCTGTAAATTCATTGCCCTGCTTCTTGGTCTGTTCATTTTAACAGGTGCTCTTCTGCGAGATGTTTTGCGAGGCTTGGTTCTCATCAATGCTCTTCGTCTGTCACGGATTGCTTTCCGTTGGGACATGTATCTATCGTAAACTGGTTTAGAGACTTTCTGGCCCTTGATAACGTACGTTTGCCTAGAAATTGCTCGCCTTCTAATTCTTCTGGCATCCTGTGGACTAGGTGCGACTCTCTTTGTGTATTTGCGTTGCTTTTGCTGTTGTAGGTATCTTTGGCGCATCCTTGCAATACGGGAGTTTTGTTGTTGCCGTCTGTTCTTATTTAATTGTGATTTAGCAACCTTGGCGTTTCTTTCTTGCACAATTGACTCTCTATTGAGTGCAATGCGTTGTCGCCTTGATGGGCTCCTTCTTGCCATACGCTTGAACATTCTAGACATTCTGTTTGGTCTTCTCACAATATTTTTCGCAGAGCGTACTGGACTTTGAGGTACACGGCGCACATATCCTCTTCGTGGTGCTCTCCTGACTACTCTCTTGATTTGAGGTGCTTTAGGTGAAGGCTTTGCAACAGTGAAAGGTTTTGCTGTTCTCGACTGTACTAGCCTGTTGTTGCTTGCTCTAATAGATGCTTGAATGCTTCTTTTGAGTGGTGCCCTGCGTCTGGGTCTTCTTCTTGCAGACCTAACCTTAGTAGGCATTCTGTAACTATGATACTTGTTGCGAGATGATTTCTTCATAGCGGGTGAGTTGATTAAATCTAACTTAAGTTCAGTGGACTTTGCCCTTTTATTGGCGGCAATTCTCCTTGCTTCGCTTAGGTTATCCACCTTACGATTCATTATGTCTCTGTTGATTTTTGCTGCACTTTGGTCAAGCCTATGAATGGCACTTCTTGCTGCTTTCACTTCTCTTGGCGTATTAGGTGGTCGTACTGGTATTTTTGCCATATTAGCCCTCCCTTGTAATCAATGCTAGTCCGAGTACTAGCCATGGTAAGACCGACACGCTTGATGCGATGTACTCGTCCTCTATATCAATGCCGCCTAGTTTGGGGAATATAGTCTCTTGGGCGGCTTCTTTGAAATCATGCCATTGTTTGTACACTGTGGCGTTGTTAATATTTTTCTTAGCGAGTCCTTCTTGCTCATTGATTCTTTGCATCAATATTGCATTTCTGGTTTGCATCTCGCTTAATTGATTGTTGATTAGTAGATTGCGTTCTCTACCTAACCTCATTCTGTTTTGATAAATGCGTCGCATTTCATCTTTCTCAAGTTTGTGCTTCCATCTATCAGTAGTGGAGATACTTTTGCCGGGCAAACCTCTTGCCCCTCTTTGGCCTCTACTGCCGGGGTAACCTCTCGGTCCTTGTTCTCCGGTTGGTCCAGTTCCGCCTCTTGCTCCTCTAGGTCCCTTTACGGTTCTAGGTTTGAGTGCTCTATTTACTGGCTTTGATACACGTTGTCGTGTAGGTGCTCTTTTTACTACTGCCTTGGGCCTTGATGGAGTCGGTCTTCGCTTCTTTGGTTTCATAAAAGAAGGTAATGCCTTGCGTTTCTTTGCACTCATTTTTTTGTACGCTTGAGCCCTTGAGCGTGAAATAATATTGCGTGTACTTCTCTTTACAGGAGCAGGCATTCTTCGCATTACCTTTTTTGTAAATGGTGAGCGTCTAATTGACTTGGTAGAAGATTTTGCTCGTGATACTGCTTTTTTGTACGCAGAAGATTTCCTAACGGACTTTGCTGCAACTTTACTTTTTTTCTTGATGCGCTTGAGTGTTTTCTTAAAGGAAAATCCTAAATCACCATAAGGAGCGTGAGGGCTATACCCTAGGTGATACGATGGATTTCCTCTCAAGGAATCGCCTCAGTTAAGTGCTTTCATGAGAATGTAGCCGCCACCGAGGTACATTACTACATCTTTCATCTTCATCTTGGTTGGATTGAGATTACCTGTCAATGCAAGCAATGCTCCGCCTGCTGCAGCGGCTTTGATTAATCCGCCATCACTGACACTTAGATTTCCAAACGCCCCGTAAAGTCCCGGTGTTTTCAGATTTTCTAGTCCTTGGTTGAATTCTGGGTCGTTTCCGAATCCATTCATTCTTCCTAGTCCGCCGAACATAATAGGTTCACGCTGAACGTTAGCCATGTATTCTTCCGGTAGTCTAATGTCTGTTTCATAGAAGTTGTTGCTGTTGGCCGGCATTTGATTCGGCTGTAGCATTCCTCTACGCTTTGCTTCTTTCATACTCATTTGCATATTATTTCCCTCACTTGGTTCTATGGTCCCAGATTCTAACAAGGCCGAGTCCTAACAATGCGCCAATTCCAAGGAGCATAACTGACTCCTTTTTGTTAGCGATAAGACCCATCGGGTTATTTCTGGGAGCAGGAAGATTAGGTAAAGCACCTAACTGTTTCATTTCTGGGTGTTCATTAATCAAACGCTCGGCATCGTTATTGATATTGAAGTTGGCCATATCGGAGTTACCCAATGGTGTTAGTGCTTCTTCTGGGAATCCAATAGGTATGTGTCCATCGTCTTCTCTTTCTGAACCCATCCAAACCATTGTATCACCGTTTATCTTGTATGAAGCCTAATACTCTACTGTAAGGGTGTTTATATCCCGTACCTAAACTACCGGATGGGCCACCACTTAATGAATTGATTCCTCCGGCAATGTTTTGATGATGTATAGGTGTTCTAGATGTACTTGCGTCCGCAATCAACGGATATACTCTACTAATTGGTACTGATTGGTTCAACTTGAAGTTGGGGAAGATAAGTTCTGCGACAATCCATTTGTTCCCATATTTCTTAGTTGGTCCCATGGTTTTGACGCAACCCATTACGTGATTGAATACTCCATCTTTGTTTGAGTCTACAATTATGGCACCTGTTTGATATCCTAGTGCTCCTAATAGAGATGCCCACACAATAACGAAGTCGTCGCAGTCTGCTCCTGATTGTCCTGCGTCTACGTCTTTTAGTATACGTCTGGCTGTCATGAAGTATTCTACTGCCCATGGGTCCTTGACGTAGTGAACATTATTTTGCACCCACTTTGTTATAGCAGTAATCTCTCCTAACTCATCGTGTTGCTTAACTCCTGCTCTATGAATAATTTCTATTGCTTTTTGTCTAACGAATCTATCTCGTAGACCATCTTCGATTAGTCTGCGTAGGTATTCGACAACAACCTTGAATCGTTGTTCCATAGAGGTACCGGGCTTGAACTTTACACGAAGAACCTGCTCGGCCATGTATTGCCCAACTCATGCTTTGTATTAACACCTGCGTTAATCATCTATAGTACTAATTTCAATCATCACTTTGGGTCCTTTTTCTTGGGCCGCCGTTTTCTTGATAACTTGTAAGTCACATATCTGAGAATCATTATGATAAACTACTCCCTCCAGTCCGTCTGCTATTCCTTTGTATAGATTGTCTACATCTGGTTTTTTGATATTCCATTTCTCTGGTACGGGTGTTCTTTTCCTATGTGATGATTTAGGTAAGGGCATTATACATTTAATCCATACCTTAAGGGGTCCTTGAAATGGGTTCTCGTGTTCAAACTCTCTCATGGCTTGTATTCCAAACTCCTTTACCATTGTTTTCCAATCTCTTGATTTCTTCGGGTCGTACGCTCTTGCATGTCCTCCGAAGGTAGTGAGTCTAGGTCTTCCTTGTGCTACTGGTGTTCCGGGTATTGTTATTCTAACCTTAGGCAAGGTATCACCTTCGCTTTAGAGAGGGTGACTTATTCCTTCTCAGAGAAATAGGAGGAGGCGTGTATTCTTCTTCCTCTTCCTCGTCTTCTTCCTCCTCATCCCAGTCAGGTTCGTACTCTTCTTCCTCTTCCTCTGGCCATTCGTCTTCTATTAGAATAGGGACTCTTTCATTATTATTTGTTAGTGATATGTTTTGCATTATATCTTGTGTTGAAAGTGCGGGTTCGCTAGGGGTATTCCTTGCTTGAATAAATCCTAGAATTTCTTCTGCGGCATCTAAAAGTTGTTTCCAGTCTATCCTTTTTGCTTGATTGATATAACTGGTTACATCAACTTCTCTGAGGTTGTCTAAAACTTCATTCAAGCCGTCTTTGTTTTCTTTTAGTTTCTCTACTACTTCCGCAATAGGCTCCAAATCTAACTCAGTTAGGTTCACTCCAACTTTTTGAAAGATAGCCTTTGCTTCATCTAAATCAGTGGTGAATGATGTTACTTTAGCATTAGCGTCTTGTAGTGTATCGTCTAATTCTTCAGTAGCATCAATAACAACATCAAGATGGTCTAGTGTGTCGTTTGACTTGCCGTCTAGCCTAATCGTTAGGTATGCAATTACGCTGTTGATACTTGCGTTAAGTACCGCAACGGAAACAATAGAAACATTGGTTAGTTCCCAATTAGTATTCATCGAAAGGAGTACTCCTGTAGATATTGCAGGGACTACGAATAACAGAAGATACATCAGCGTGTTAAATGAAAGTAATGATGCATCACGTTCAAAGTTTGATTCTTCATCATCCATTTGACTTCACCTCAAGCGATTGCAGCAAGAATTTCTCTACAGAAGTTTGCGGTATCTGGGCGTTGTAGGAATCCAATATCGTGATGTAGTCCACCTGTTGCTTCAAATGGTTTAATCTTTCCAATCAGTTCCTCGTAAGTTGTATTAGCGAATGTGTTTGCGAGTACTGGGTTTCCAGTTAGTCGCTTGCGTGCTTCACTTAGTACTGTTTCCTTTGTTACTCCTTGTGCGACCATTTCCATTGCTTGTCTAATTTGCAATCCGATATCACGGACATTGTCAATCAATAGGATACGTTCTACCATAAGTTCCATTTTCTTCTGCGGAATCATCTTAGAATTTTCTGTCATGATAATTTCTACACCAATCTCTATCCTTTCTTGTAAAGCCTTCAAACGCTTAGGGTCTTGAAGTTCTTCTGCTTTACCCGGGATTTGTTTCCAAGCATTTAGAATTTCCATCTTGTATTGGTCAGGGCTAATCTCTTGGAGAACAGGTTCAGGTTCTTCGACTCCTTCCGAGAAGAATCCGGGGAGTTCTTCTTGCTGCTGAGGTTGGAACTGTTGTTGCTGAGGTTGGAACTGTTGCTGTTGCATCTGTTGCTGTTGCATTTGCTGCTGTTGCATCTGTTGTTGCTCGTATGCCTGTTGTTGCATAATTTGCTGTTGCTGTTGAGTAGGTTGTACTTCTTGTGCATATGGGTCGTATGATGGTACGTCGTATCCTGCAGGTGGTTGGTTTCTTGTCGCAGCCATTGCTTGTACNCCTGTTCCTACTGCAGATAGAACATCGCTATTCAATAATTTACTAGCGACACGTTCTATAGCACCGCCTTCGTTATTCCCTAGCAATTGGTCTACCATCTTTTCTTTGAAAATGCCCTTCATGTCTGAGTCGAAGAATCCGTCATCGTTAGGATTCTTTTTCATCATGTCACGCATGAAAGCCATCTGTTGAGTTAGGAATTGTTGGTCCCTTGCCATTTGCTCACGTCGGTTTTCTATTTCCCTTTGTTGGTCCATCCTGCGTTGTTCCATCTGTTGATAAGATGAAAACTTACTTTGCTCAAGGGCCATTGCTTGTTGTTGCGCCATGAAATTCATCATAGCGAATACAGAATTAGATGTTGAGTCTCCTCCCATTGGAGGCTGAATTGGTGGTTGTGGTAAAGTAACAGGTGCTCTCATCATATCTTCTAGATGTTGGCTAGGTGAGTTTCTTCTACCCTCAGAGGCACTGGGCCCCATTGGGGAGATAACACTTCCCGGGATAGTGAATGCAGATTTAGCATCCAACCCTCTAGCACTAAGCCATGCGGCATAATACTTTTTGATAGTCTTTGCAGGAGCCCCAATTCTTGTTGCAATCTCATCAAAGGCAGGGTTTGCTGCCCCTCCGACATAGAACGGGCTACCGTCATACCAATCATCATCTTGGAATACTTCGTCTAACAAGGTCTTTCTTTCACTCGGTTTTAGCGAATCCCATGCGGGGTCGCCGCTACGTTCATCATCATTGTTTTCGTCTTCAAACCCTCAGGTCGTCCATATTTTTTCACCTCTAAATTTCTTCTCCATCTTCGTCGCAGTCTACTTCTTCTCCCGTTTCTGGGTCAATAAAGAAATAACTGCCATCGTCACGTTGATAGTATTCGTCATCTACTTCTTCGTAGTTTGCTCCGTGGTCCATAACATCATCTTTGACTCTACGCCAAAAACTTAGGGCACCTGTGAATGCTTTGGAGCCTAGCATAAGTCCTAATTCGCCCATGCCTTCTTTGATTACATCTTCAGGTGTTCTTTCCTTGTTAGGGACTTCAATTTTAACATCGTGTTCCATGAGTACTGCCGCAGTCATTACGATGTTTCTTCTCATATCGTCAATGGCTTCTACAGAGTATGCGTGTGGGTTAGAAATTAATTTAGACCACATCATCATGTTGTTGTCACGAATATCTTTCAACTTCATAGGCAAATCTTTGTCTACGAAGTCTATGTTCATTGACTTGCCCGTTTCTGGGTCAATATCAATAACATCTTTTTCATTATCACTAATGGTATCACCTCAAGCGTAAGGGTCGTCATTTGATTTTGGTTTCTCGGATTCTTCCTTTACTTCTTCTTCCTTTGCAGGCTCAGGTGTTTCCTTCGATTCTTCTTTTGCAGGTTCTTCTTCGCTGACTCCGTATGGGTCTTCCTCATCTTCATCGTCCCATAGGTATTCGTCATCGAATTCTAAGTCAGACGCAAGTTGCGCCAACATTAGTCCCCAGACTTGGTTGATAACTTGAGGGTCAGACCAAGACACTTGCTTTACTCTGTCCCAAGTATACAGGGTTAGCCCTGCATCATTCTTAACCGCCATACCAAAATCATGCATGATTACTGTGGCGGATATGTATTCTTTAACTTCATCTTCTGGGCCGTCAATGACAACCAACTTACTAGCAACGGTCTGCATGAACTAAACGAGCATACGGGTGGGCTATTAACAATATGCGCATCAATGCGTATTACTCTTGTAAACAGAAAAGTATTGCTTACAATAAAACGCAATAGTAATATTCCACCCTATTCGTAGTACGTAACAATGGAAACGAAGGATTCTAAAACACGTTCGCAAAAACAACAGGCCCGTGAAAAGAAAAAGAGGGAAGATAAAATAAGAAGTATTTTCTGGCCTAAAAATATAGAAACAGAACCGAATAAGAAAAGAATGCACATTGCAATTCCGTCTTCTTCAATCAAAACTATCAGTGACATTAGACAGATGCATTCTGTTGAATGTTGGAAGTACATTCCTGACGTAGTACTGGATGCATTGTTCAATGAGCAGATACATTTGCGTGATGAAGACCCTACAGACCCTACACATATTCTAACAGATAGAGAGATTGTTCGTATGTCTTTAGAAGTACTTAGATTGTATTTGATGGGTGCAGACCATTACAACCGTAGATTACTAAGGCAACTAATTACTTCACACGGTCAAGAACTAAACCCAGAGAAGTTAGTTGCTAATGTGGAGAGTGGTGCTAAGTACGCTCTTGCAATAGATGCTCTAATGGAAGTGCGTGAACAGGAAGAAGCCGCAATGAAGTCAGACGAAGCGTTTGATTTTACAGCCGCTGAGTTCCTTGATGAAGACTAAGCAATAGTAATCTCGCATATAGACAAAGTGATTATTGTGTCGTTAGACATTCTATTCTTGAAGTGCCACTTCTTAACGTACTCCGTTGCGGACTCTTCGTCTGTAAATGTTGCAAGTAGCCCTAATGGATGGTTTTGCATTGTTGGTTCTGATATGTCTACAATGACTGCTCCTTCGGGTAGTACATCTTTACCCATGATAGCATCCTTTAATTCCTCGTTACCTTCTGCGGCGTACTTTACCTTACGGCCTAATCTTTCGCAGTCGCCTTTAGAACACCATGTAGAAATTCTGTCGGGTGAGTATACTACCCACACTGATGATGCTTTACTTAAATCGGATGCACGGTATGCATTTACTTCTTCCTCAAGGGAACTAATCTTTTCTTGAAGTGTGGTAATGGTGATACTTAATGCATCTACTACTGGGTCACCCATAGGGCATCAGCCTTCGTAACTACCGGAGGAAGTAACAATTGCTTCCAACCTGCTTGCTGGTAATTTGATTTCGATACCGGGGATAGGGTTGCGCAAAACTAGTTTTCCTTTCCTACGGAACTTATCTCTAATTGACGCCAGTCTTCCGGGTTCGTCAAGAATCATGTCTTGAACTAGGAAACTACCTTGGTAATTCTTTGCCCACCATGTACGAGTAATACAGAACGCAATTTGATTTCGCTCATTAACGAGGAGTGCATCTGGATGAGGGCCGACCCAAAGTTGCCATCCATCCTCAGGCTTTGCGTGGAAGTTGCTAGGGCGTGTGGCCTTAGCAGTATTAATCAAACGCATTTCAAGTGTTTTAATTTGCTCAGGAGTTAGGCGGTGTCTACTGTTTTGTAGTAGCCTGTATGCGTTAGCAAAGTTGAGTAGGTTTTCTTTGTAGACTTGCTCAGGAGTCTTTTCAGGTTCTTCATCTGAAAGTAGTTCGGGATTTTCCTTATCGACTAATTCTGCTACTTTATTTTTAGCAGCAAACTCTTCTTCAGTAGAAAGGGACACGTCGTCATCTACAGAATCATGGATGCCGTCGTTATCTGCATCAGGTTGGTATTCACCTGCTTTGTATTTCTTCCAAAGTTCGCTTGTTTCTCCTTGTGGCGTTCCTTTGTGAAGGGAACGGAATTCATTGTATGATAGGTCTGTCATAATGTTCGCCTATTTCAATGGAGAATACAGGTTGATATTAGTCATTGCTATCCTCAAAGTAAATTGAATACGCTTTTACTAACCTGCCTATAGACTGTCTTGAACGGTCGGAAATGGTTTGTAGTTTCTTCATTGTTACTTTGTGGTCAACTGTTCTGCAAGTTAAGTAAAGCCATGCCAGTGCTTTCAACTGGTCATCGCCAACTACCATCTTTGGTTCTGCTTCTCTAAAGTAGTCTATGGCCTGTTCAATTATATTCTGCGGTATGCTTGCTGACTCGCCGTATATCTTCATCCATGACTGGATAGGCCCTTCTTCTAACCCCTTTAGTTTCCTCATGCCTTCCAGAATAATAGGTCTTATTTGATTTGGGTCTTCTCCGGCCATTAGGATAACCTCTTTGTCTACTTTGTATTTCTCTTGGCTCGTAAAATGAATTAGAGAAGAAGACAACATCATCTTCTTTTTGTACATACGAGGGCCATAGAAGTTTCTATCTACTAATGTCTTATGAGTTGCTAGTACCTCATTGAACTTGGTGTTTATCGAGTTTCCAAAATTTTGAGAGGGAGTGCTGTTGGTGTTGATTAGCAATATTGCTAACTTACGCAGGGCTTCTTTTTCTGCTTCTAACTTTTTCTTGGCCGCATCCCATTCGTTATCCATGTCTTCTCTATCCTTGACAGTGTTTTCGTCACCGTCATCGGTATAGTCTTCGTCAGATGTTTCTTCTTCATCTGCTCCACCCGCAGATGCTTCTTCGTCCTCTTTGTCAGTGCCAACCGTTAGACCACAAAGCATACAGATGATGTCACCTGTTCTATTGTCCGTCTTGGTTTCATTTCTGAACACCCCGCAATCCTCGTCGTCCCTGTCGTCAAGACAAGTAAACAATTCAAGCGAGATGCTTCCGAATCTTCGTGATGCCATCAAATCTAACTCCGTTGTCATATAGGATTGGAGTGTTGTAATCTTCAACCAACCCATAGAGAATAATTCTGTTGTTGATGTTGGAAGTGGTGTCGTAAAACTTGTATTGTAAGCCCTTGTCTTCTATGAAGTTGCGAGCCTCTCTGACTTGTCTTTTCCACTCTTCCCCGAACAAAATTAACTTTCTCATTGAACACCCGAGGGGTTGCTTGTACTTGAGAATGCTTATGGCTCACTTGAGGGTAGGGTATTCTATGAGTGATGATTCCGTTTGGTCAAGACTGGGCGTTCCGTATGTTGTACCCTTTGATGAGTTGGATAAACTAAAGACACTAATGCACCAAATGCAAGTCGAGTTGCTGACTACCATTGAGGCACTATCTGTTAGACTGGCCACTGTAGAAGGTAAAATGTCTATCTTGGAAAAAGACATGGATAGAAAATCTTCTTCGGATAATGTATTCGATTTCGTTTCTCGTGAAGAGTTGGGGATAGAAAACGTAAGTTTGATTGAGACTCCTCAAGAATATATCACTGAACCAGAAACAGATGAGATACGATATGTTGAAACTGGTTTTGCCGCTCCGCCTCCAGAAGAAGAAGAAATTATTTTTGATGCAATAGAGGATGAAGACCTTGAGGAAGAAGTGATGCTTAGTACACCTTCTTCATGGGCTTCTAACATTGTAGGTGATATCAAATCAAATGGCGGTTCAATTAACCAATACTGGAAACGGTTCGGTTTAATCCCAAGAGAGATAAGTCCCGCCGATAAAACCCAGATGCTTGCAGAGTTAAAGCAAGCGATGGTTACACAAGGCATCAGTAAGTACAACGTAAACCGTATGCGTCATTTCTATTACTTTGGTACTACAGAAGAAGGAGAGGAAAAGTACAATGCTTTCATCAGTTGAGATAGGTAGAGCAGTAGAAGAAGGAGAGGTGTTGGTCGCCCTTGAGATTTTTGATAAACATCCATTGTACGTATATGCTAGAGTGGACAGCGGAGCATCAATGTCCTCTATCGACTTCAGATTAGTTTCAATGATTGTAGACTACTCCGATGACGTAGTAATCTATACTGATAAAACTAAGGTAGTCAAGTCGGCACTAGGTAAGGAAGAAAGAAGCGTAGTCGTTACTACGTTTACATGGGGTGATTCGACCTTTGAATTAGAAATGAATTCAGCAGACCGCTCTAAAGTTTCTTGTCCGATTTTGTTGGGAAGAGATTGGTTAGGAACTAATTGAGTTTGTCCCTTTGTCTTTTCCCTACACCTTCCCATATGTATGGTAGTAGTAGTGTGTCTATAATGTGTCTATCAGTTCAGTACATCGTTTAAATCTAAAAAAGTGTGTCTATCCAGATATAGACACAAAAACACGTTTAATGCTCTAAAAACTGTGTCTATGTGTATCTATTGATTAGCAGTACAGCGATTAACTCTCGGATAGACACAAACTATAGCAAATGGCGACTACTGGGTGTCCCGGGATTACACGAGTGAAAAAGAATATAAGCCCACCTCATAGAGAGATTTTGCCGGAGGTGAGATATTGGAAGACATAGGAAACGACGAGATAAAGAAAATGGTACTCAGTGCAACCATTTTAGACCAGAAAGAAATTATGTCTGCCCTGTTTACCCACTGGAATAGTGTACCTGTGCTACAGGCTCACGCACACAATCTCTTGAAATCTCCAGACGCAAAGCGCAATCCCAAAAGAAATCTCAAGGAAATAGCAGTTAGGATAAGTAATCAACTAAGGGAAAATGGTTGCATTACATGGAGGTGGGCTAAGGAAATGTACTCCTTGAGGGATGCTAGCCAATTTGCTAAGGTAATGAAATATGTTCCAAATAAAATACAATCCTCGGCAAAACACATAGACGGGGGCTCTAATTGGTATTACCACGAAGATTGGGACCCAGTCATGTGGATTTCCCCTCATGATAAAGGGCGCATAGATATTATGCAATACCCTGTAGATGCGAGTAACGCCCTATTCCAAATGGCAATCAATTCTGGTAAACCTGCTTTCAATACGCATATGGCCCTATCAGAAAAATCTAAATTCAAACTACCTGACAAGTTCAACCCGTTAAGGTATAAGGAATGGGCAGACCGTCATCTTACACCCTTGATGAAAGTCCATGGGTTCAACCCCACAGCAAATCGCAAGGTGTACAAAAAACAATAGGAGAAATAAAAATGCCAGAAGGAAGCCCAGAAGTAGGACAAGATAGAGAGAGCCGAGCAGCACTAGTGAGAGCATCAGTACACGCATATTTTATGTGGCACACTGGGCAATTGCCGGGGATTACAAGAGAATGGATAGACAACAGAGCAAGAAACATATCTAACGAGTTTGTTTCATCTGAATTGATTCCTAATGTAGATGCCCATTGGTGCATGTATAGCCTCAAGGCTCAATTAGATAGAGAGGACAGAACAGGTGAAAAGCCAGTAATTACTTTAGATGCCTCTGTACTTTCTATGGGCCAACATCTACCACCCGTAGATATGTTGCCTCAAATCATTCCAGATTCAGCGTTGTCTGTACCTCAAATACCCGACCCAGAGACTGGCATAGCCCCTCCACCGTTGGACCCTCTCTTCAATGAAGGTAATGACTTCGGCTCAGGGATAGAGAAACTGATGCATGCATACCGTATGCTACCTAACTTCCTCCTTTACTACTATGAGTTAGTAATGGAAGAGATTGAAGATGTACAAAGGAACTACTTGCAACAAGTAGACTTTGTTTACGCTTCATCGTTAGCAAATGTACACTTTGAGCCTCCAGCCTATACAATCATGTGCGGTAATTTGGAAACGACCTCTACTGTACACGAACTTCGTCAGTCAAATGACATAGGTAAACTAAAGAGATTGAAGGCCCAAGTAATTCACACAGGAGGCACAAACTCTACTATCTTAATGGGAGCATTCAAGTGTTCAGGAACCCCAAAAAACCCCTGCGCTACAATAACTCACTTACCTCAAGACCCTTACGATGATGTACTACGAGAACCTTCTTCGTGTCCCGCAGACACTGAATCAGGAGGGTGTGGGCGTAAGAAGGGAGAAATTGCTTTCACACTACTAAACAAACCAGAAACCACTACAGACACAATCCAGATGATACAAGTCCAAGACGTTGATAGTGAAGATGGAAGCCCAAAAACAATTCATGTTGAGATGAGGGGCGACCTATGCGGTGAAATTGTTGATGGTGGGTTTGTTACTCTTGATGGTGTGCTAATGAGTAAACCCATTGGCCGTGGTAAGAAACATCGTGAACCTTACTTCTTCTGTACTGCTATTGTTGAAAATGGTAAAACCCGCACTATCGCTGTTTCACCAGAAGATGAAGAAGTTATTCGCAACTGGATTAGCGAGCGTAGTGTTGAGCAAGTGATGAATGACTTAGCAAAACACTTTGCGCCAATCATCCACGGACACATGAATGTCAAGAAAGCAATCATTCTACAAACAGTGGGCGGCATTCGCATCGAGTCTCAAGGTAAGCGGGGCGACCTCCATATTCTATTGTTAGGCGACCCGGGTGTAGCAAAGTCACAACTCCTCAATGCTGCTGTTAAAGCATCACCGGGCTCTCATTTGTACGACTGCTCTCAAGCAACACAAGCAGGTTTAGTGGCCGCCGCCGAGAAACTGAAAGACGCTTTCAGTAGCGGAGAGTCATGGGGAATCAAAGCAGGTGCTTTGGCCCTAACACCAGACCACGCCATCTGCGCACTTGACGAATTCCACTTACTCGGAGGCAAAGACACGACCGTTGTAGAATCACTAAACGTTGCACTTGAGGCTCAAGAAGTTAGAATCAGTAAGGCTGCAAAAGGTGTAGTCCGTACAAGAGTGGCAGTGTTGATGGCCGCAAACCCAAGAACACGAGATGCTAGATTCGACCCAGATAGTCCAACACCACTTTACCAACAAGCAGGTATCAAAGTCAATACTGCATCGAGAACAGACTATGTCGCCATCATGCGTGACCTTGAAGAAGAAGCATTAGACATTAGCATCTCCGAGTCAATGTGGGATGCCGCAGACCCTGCTCTGCAGACATTACAATCAGAAGTATTCCCAATTGAAAACTTCATGCCTAAGTTAGTCACACTAGCAAAGCGTATCGAAACAGTATTCTTTGAACCCAAAGCAAAGTCATACCTAGTCAATTCATACAATGACGCTAGAAAGAACGCAGGAGCCGAAGGGAAAGTAACACCGAGAAGAAATGAGTCACTGAGAAGATTTGTGCAAGCAGTAACTAGGCTAACACTCCAAGGTACAGCAACAATCAACCACGCTAAGTTTGCTGAGAAATTAATGCGAACAAGTATGACAGATACTCATCCCGGCCAAATGGATGGAGGACAGACTAGCAAGCAAAAAGAATTGTACGATAAAATACTCTCAATCTTCGGAATCTGCTATACGCAGGAACTAGATAAAAACCCAGAAGCAGATTTTGTCCACTTGGATGCAATGGAAACGTACGTTTCGCAAAACTGGGATAGCAAGATAGATAAACCCGCTAGGGGTAAGATTCATTCAGCGATGAAGGCGTTTGAGGAAGAGGGGCGAATCGAGCGAAAAGGCTACAAATACGCACCAAGAACTTGAACACATTCGCTGTAAAAAAGGAGAGAAAATAATATGGAAAAAGAAGAATACCGACACGACAAACTTGGACCTGCGCTCGTCGCAGCAATGGCTGAAATTCCAGCCATCCCAAAGAACGCCCAAGCATACGGGTACAAGTATGCAACACTTGATGACATCTTGAATGTTGTAAAACCAGTGCTTGCTAGACATAATCTAGTTTTGCTACAACCGCTTACAGGTGATGGCTTGGAAACAATCATCATGCACGAAAGCGGACAATGCCTCAGAAGTGTTGCATCCCTACCCCACATGACAGGAAACAAGAAAATGAATGAGGCCCAAGCAGTTGGCGCAACAATCACATATTTCCGACGCTACGCATTGGCGTCTATCCTTGGGATTAGCAATGACGAAGATACAGACGGAGTGATTGGCCAAAAGGCAACAACCAAGCCTGTGCAAAGTAATGAGAGTCAAGGCTCTTTCTCGGGTTTTAAGAAGGCTGCTGAAGTTGTTGAACCAAAGCGTAAGACCCCTGAACCCGTTATCGAAGCCCCTATTGTAGAAGAGGACAAACCAAAGTGGGTCGAAGTAGCAGAATCCACTTTAGAAACGCCTATCGAAGAAAAAGAAAAAGCCCCGCAGGTCATCAACTGGGATGAGCAAGCGAGGCTTGAGGGCAACCTTTGCACTAAGAAGCAAGCGAGTTTCATTTACTCACTTGCCCAAAGAGCATTGGGTCAGGACTTTGAATTAGAGGAATTGGTCAATTGGACCGAAGACCACAATGTTAGCGAAGCAGACTATGTCGGCTTGGGCCCAGACGAATTCTGCGGCAATTTGCAGAAAAGAGATGCAACCAAAGTAATCAATGAGATGAAAAGGTTGGCAGGTATAGAAACAAAGTGAGGGGATTGAGTGGTTCTAAAAGTAGCAGACCTGTCGGGTATTCTCCGTAAACATTACGAAGAATGCGACTTGGTGGTTGAAAAACTGCCCCGCAGGTCTGTTGCCTTTAACACATGGGATAGACATAACTCTTACAACACCATCGAAAAACTGCGAGAGGATTTAGTAGACCAAGCACCTGATAGTGTTTTTTATTCTACTGCGAGATACCTTGAGCCTTCTGCAAACGCAGGAACAGGCAAGGCTAGCGAAACATGGAAACAAAAAGACCGCAAATCTACCGACCTTACATTCGACCTAGACTTCGACCATGTTGAAGGACACAGCGATATGACTTATGTTCAACAAATAGAAACTATCGCAAAGCACACCCTGCGTCTTATTGACATTCTTGTTAAGCAATACGGAGTACAAAACTACCAAGTAACTTTCTCAGGGAGAAGAGGCTTTCACGTTAGGGTAACAGATGAAGCATACACCCTATTATCTAAAAGCCAACGCAAAGAGATAATGCGTGATTTACTAGGCGAAGGCTTGGAGAAGAAAGCGACACTCGCTGCGTACGAAACAAATTCTTTCAAGAGCGATGCTGCTTTCATACTAAAAAAGCGTAGCCTCAATGATTGGGGAGGCAAGATTCGTCTTGTTTGTGATGATTTGATGAATAACTTCGACACTTATACCCAAGACATACAAGAGAAACATTGGCCAAAGAAAATCACGCCTAAGGAATTTCAGAACCTTATGTCTCGCTTNTCTANNNCAANANNCCGCCAACGCCTTGTACGCACGGGCGACCTTAGAGCATTCCTCGGTGAGAAGTTGGCCACCAAGACTAGACTAGAGAACATGTATGCTATGCTCTTGAGTTTAGCAAAAGAAAAATATGCTGTAGAGATTGACACCTCCGTTACAGCAGAAGTAAACAAAATTATCCGTATGCCCGGGTCAATCAATAGTAAACACGGTTACGAATGCCGTGTAGTAGAGCAGGAGGAGTTAATGGACATGGATTACTTATTCTTCAACTCGGCTCAAACATTCGGCAACAAACAAGTCCAAGTTCAAATAGACAAACCCATTACAGTCCAAGGGTATAGGACATTCAGCCTAGACACAGGCATTCACACTCTCCCAA
Source organism: Flavobacteriales bacterium (assembly GCA_002707525.1). Classification (GTDB taxonomy): domain Bacteria; phylum Bacteroidota; class Bacteroidia; order Flavobacteriales; family Schleiferiaceae; genus UBA10364. The sequence goes on along the minus strand of PAND01000013.1, from coordinate 9,577 downwards.
TGCACGAGGCAGTTCTCGCACTTTGTCAATCAGAACGCTAGTAATTGACCAGTAAGTTTCAACGCTGCAACCGACCAGTAAATTTCATATGAATTTACTTCGTTCATATACTGTAGACGTTGCAAAAAGAAAAAGCCCTCTTACGAGGACTTAAGGGGTAGCAAATCTAAGTTTGCTACAAAAAGAAAAGACCGCTACAAAATAGCGGTCTTAGTATGGTCTTAGTTCCATTCTTCTAGGCCGCATATGCGGCGTTCAAACATATCTAATTCCACTTCCGGGTTTACGGAAGCGAGATAAAAGATACTGTAATAACATCCATCCTGCAGCGAATCCAAATCCCCACAGTAGGCCGTATAGTACGGTTGTTAGCATTACTAGGGCACTTAAGCCTGTTTAGTTTTTGTTGGTACGTATTGCTCAACTGAGCAATGGGCATATTTAGAAAGAATTTCAACAGTTTCTTCATTTGAAAAACTGTACATTCCATCTTCGTCTGCAACGCTTTCTTCTACCCCGTCTGGGTAAAGGAAAACAACGCTTAGTGCAACGATTTCATTTTTATCGTTGTGTCCGCAGAATAGAGCATAACTTCCGTCACCAAGACCCGAGTTTGAATAAAACCCGTGTCCGGTCTGTCCCGCATTACTTTGATAATCAGACAAGGCTTCGTGCCTTTCTGTATCATAGTATACAGAACAGATAATACTCATCATTGCTGCATCTACTCCAAGGTTAGTTTCAAACTTCCACTTGGTCACTTTTTCGTTTTCATGCACTGCTGTAAGACGCCATACTCGACGTCCCCAATTAGCCCATTCTCCAACAATGGTACGACATTCGTATGACCCTTCTTTAATGTCAAGGTCAAATTCGCCACACCATGTACCCCTATCATAGCAGGGGTCAGATATACAAACACGGTCTGAAAACCGTCTTTGTCCGATAATTTCTTCTTCAAGCATATCTAGGGGCGTTTGCCCGTTAGGAATGATATGTACAGTGCTTCGCTGAAGAGTACTGTGATACTTCCCTCTTGCAAGGTTTACCATCTTTCTTCATAAAGCCGCATATCTTTTTATTTGCTTCCTTTTCTTGTCTTAGTTGTTCTTCTACTATATCATACCATTTTTCATAGGTTTCTTTGGTTTCATTGTAGTCCCCGTTGTAGATTTCTTCAAAACATTCTAAACATAATACAAAGGACTGTTCCGTTGAACCACCAAAATCAATGTGTGGTCTTGGAGAAGTCCATCCGTACTTGCTGTAAATGTAACAATTACATTCTCTGCATGTGGTATCTTTTACCATATCTAGGGCTGTTAAGCCTGTTTATTCGTAGTCACGAATTGTGATTCCCACTGGGAACCTTGGAACACCATCGTCAGTAAGTTCTTGGTATCGGACAGTTAATTGCTTACCGATATAGTCGTTACCGTTCTGGTATTGTTCCGCTCTTGCTTCTCTAGTTCCACGAGGTCTAACACGGAAGGTCAGTCCTTCAGGAGTTTCACATTCCCAAATTACTGTCCCCGCATCGTTACCTGTCGCTTCACTAAAGCCAACAATTTCGTATTCCCCATCCAAGAAGGTCTTTACCTTCTGTAAGTCTGGGCTTCGTTTTCCGATTGCATAGGCACCTTTTAGGTTTCTAACCATGGCACCTTCATAACCTTCTTCTACAAATTTCCTTTGAGCCTCATGTATTTGAGCCTCATTATCAACGCCGATATTTTCAACCAATGAAAGATACTTAGCAGTATGAGTAATTCCCATAATAGTAAGATATCTGTCTTGGAAGTCTGCGCTGCCATTCATTATATGAACACAGTCGTATACACGCAGAGAAACTTCAAGCATTTGCTTATCATTTCCCGGCTTCAATGTGACACGCTTTACAAGTCCTACAAGTTCTTGAAATGTCAAGGTATCAGAGTATAATTCACCATCTAGTACCAAGCCTTGGTCCTTGTTGTTAGCAAGTACGTCGCTCTTGATGTGTTCCAGATGAGGAAACTCTTTTCCTTTCCTTGACAATAGTGTAACCGTCTTATCGCTGTTAAGTACAGCAAGACAACGGACACCGTCAAACTTTCTTTGGACATATGCTGGATAAGTAATGTTGTGCTTTCGCTTTGTAAACGGATGCGCTAGCATAGGAAGTAGTTTCACTTGAGTTTGCGCTTCTTCTACTGTGTCGTAGTACGCTTCATCTCGCTTCTTCTTCAACTTTGATTTTGCTTCAAAGATTGCTTGTTCCTCTGCTGTACGCTTTTGTTTGCCTACATCAATTACTTGTCCTGCGGTTTCTTTTAGTTTACCGCCTGTTTGTCCGGACTCGACCTTCAACAGATATCCTGTTGGTGTCTTCTCAACCCATGCTCTCCATTGCTGGATTTTGCCTGTGCTGGTCTTCTTGTATACGATTTGTGTTTCGTATGTGCTTTCGCTATCGCTTGGCATCTAGGACCCTAAGGCCATCACCACCTTGATACGCTAATATTAACGTCAAGATGTTTTTTGAATGCTCTTTCTATTTCATCACAAAGCATGTACTGAGGCTCGCTATCTGCAGCCCCGTAGTCAGCATATTGATTCAATACACCTCGCATAGCATAGAACACTTGTTGTCCTACTTTTTGTTCTGAAAGTAAACTGTTATTCGCTATATCATTAAGCGCATCGTTTATACATCCATTTAGTGCTGCATTTAGTCCAGCAACTGCAGATGTGCAATCCATACTACTAGCGTATAGACTCCAACTTTCTGCATCTAACCTACATTCATAAGTCATCTATGGCCACATGGCCGTTGTAAACGGGCGTACAGGGATTTGAACCCCGGTAATCGGCTTAGAAGGCCGAGATGATATCCAAACTACATCATACGCCCATGTGTCTAAGGCCAATTGGCCGTTAAGGGAAAGGATGCTGCGGGGCAAGTAGCCACACAGTATCAGTTCCAAGTTGAGGGAATACGACTTTAATTATAGCCGTTTCCGTTGTAATCCTTGACCAGTCATGGGTAAAGGGTTCTTCATTGTGAATAAATCTACCTTTTGGGTACTTTACGTATAGTCCATCATTAATCTGACTCTGATATTCTGCTATCATATGAATCATCTGAGTGGCACTACCGCTTCCTTCTTGGGTTTCTTCTGCGCCGTATTCTGTCATGGCCCAATGAGGGCCATGTACATTAGATAGGTGATTTACTTCTTGAATTAGTTGTTTAACTATATTCATACTAAGAGCACTCGGCTCATTCTAATGGGTGACTGACGTTCTTATCCCCAAGAACCCATCTTAGAGATTTGATAACGCCCTCCAAGGCTTTGTAATTACGCATATGAGCAATACGGGTTTTCTTATCTATACCCTTCCTTTGCATTTCTAGGAAATGCTGATTTTGCTTGCGCTCTGCCTTGTCCAACATAGTTTCTATTTCATTCCATTCTCTTTCGTAGGAGAAATGTTCACTGTCTTGATGGTCATTCATATCTAAGAACCCTCATCTTGGGCCCAGTAACATCACTATTTAGTCTAATCGACGACGTAATAGTGTGAGTTTGGTGTAGTTTTGGTCCTACCACATATTGCAGTTATTACTTCTCCTTTCTTTACTCTGATTCTTGAAACAGGTCTAATCTCTTTGTTTTTAGATAGACTGTTCAATATCGTAAGAAAGTAGTTGCTACTACACAATAAAGTACTCAAAGGTGAACAGAAGTTCTTTTCTTTGTCATTTTTGCTTAGTCCCTTGTAAGGAGATAGTAAGTATGCTATGGTTTCAGAGAACACTATGTCCCCTGTTTGTAGTTCCTTCTCTACTATTTGAATAATACAACCACGCAAATATCGGTGGTCGTATGTTAATCCATTACCTCTTGGCATGTCTAAGGACTCATAGGAGTCCAGTGTTAAATTGTTTGACTTTACTGATTAATTTACCTTCTTCCAAATGACAGAAGTTGGTCATATGTATTTGAATTGTTTCAATTGGTACTCCATGAGTACATCTCTTGTGCATTTCTGCTAGATACAATTCGTCATTATCATTCCAAACACCATCTTTGTTTTCAAGAAGTACATCAGGCTCGTATACGATGCATGAAGCACCGGCTAATTGAGCCATCCATAAGTACGGGGAAACTTCCCAGTAGTTAGTAAACGTATTAGCAATGATTACATCTCTACCCATCTTTAGGGCAGACATAGCATTGGTAATTGTTTCAGTATGCGCACGGCTTAACATCCGTGGGTCAAACTTGTATTCGCCGTCTTTAGTTGTGAAGAAATCATCTGCTGAAACAATTTTAGGTCTAAGATGTGGTGGCCCATAGGCCAGAATCTTAGCAGCGAATATATCTTCACTTAGTTGTTTAGCAAAAGTAGTTTTTCCACACCCTGACGGGCCCCGCACGATATGTACGGTCTGGGGTTGTGATACCTCCATTCTAGGGCAACTCAAGGCTGCCACTTTACACCTGTAGAATCTTCATGTAAGACTGCTTCAAGGATTTTATTTCCCGGGTATTTGCCGGACATAACATCCCATAATCTTTCAGCGATTCTGGTGATTTCTTTATTCCTGTACACGTTTATGGCATCCACTACATCTTCTGCATCGGAGTCGCCAAAACCTGTCAAGGTACTGTCAAAAGATTGGTGGACTCTATTCACTCCACAGTTGTACCACCAACCCGGAGCAATATCCACATCTTCTATTTCGTAACCCATATAGGACAAGAAAAATATATTTCCTTGGTGAAAGTAAGACCAATGGCCCCCTCGGGACCATTCTACTCTTTCGTCTAATTTGTCATCAATCAATTTTCTCACCCTTCCAGTCCATGCTTCTGTATTTAGATGCTGTACTTTTCTCATTAGAGAAGGGTGACTTTTCATAAAGTATATTTTCATTGCTTGCTTATCTATTCCATAGATAAGTCCACATTCTAGTACCCATGTAGATTGTTTGCCAAATCCTCTGAACAGATTTTCAAACCACCTTAGTAGGTGTAGTCTGTTTTCTGGACTTGATTTAGTATTGAGTAAGTGGAAGTTTGGGTTCATTGCCCATCTACTTCCTGCTTGTCTAAATTCTTCACTTCCAAAGTAAGCATCCCACTGTGCAAAGAATTCTTTTTCTTTATCACTATAGGTTCTACTTCGTCCTTTTTTGTCACGTTTATTCTTAAATCTTGACATATCTAAGAGGTTTATTCCTCATTTGTTAGTCCATCCATTAGCAACAGAAATCTTTCGTCTGTTGTTGCTAGATGTAGTCTTTGTTCTTTGGCCCATTGGCCATAGTCTTCTGGTAATCCAATACCGTCATAATTCTTGACGCCTGCCTTTACTGCCTCAAGTTCAGAGGCTCTAGCATTAGCATAGTTTGGATGTCTGCTTTCTACTGTTATACACAGTTCGCAACACCAGTCTTTGTTAAACATAGACATTTTAAATCCGCCACGGGTAATACCGCAACGGTCGCATAGAGGTTTCATACTCATGTTCTAGGGCCATTGGCCTTTATTTCTTCCAGTTAGGGTTTTCCTTTAGGAAGTATTTTCTTGTGTAACCTATTTCGTAACACGCACTACATCTGTAGCCGTCTTCATCTGAAGACCAGTGCTTGCTTCCACAGCAAGTAGTAATGTGCGAAGGCTCATACTTTTTTGCGGGGTTGCATAGGTTCTTCACGTGGTCTTGTAAAAGCCACGTATCTCCGGGGTTTCCATTCATAGCAATGAAATGGTCACACCTAGGGCAAATTATTTTGTCCATACTAAGGCCGATTAAGGCCATTATTCTTCTTCATGCGTTAGTGCATTAAGAAGGTCATTTACTAATTTCCGGTATTCATCGTGCATTGTATCAGCAAGTGCGCCCTCTGGCCAGTTTCCTAGACCGTGCATGGGGCTTCCTTGCATACGCTGAACTTCTTCTTTCAAGAAGTTCATATGGTTTTCATTATCTGGTCTAAACCAGACTCCAATACCGTTCAATTCTTGGGCGTACATTACTTTTTGAATAAAGAGTTCTGGATTTAATTCACCAGAGTCCTTATCCCATATACCACTCATTACAGGGTATCGTCGTAAAATATTTCTATCGTAACATTCCTTTGAACAATAGAACACTATTTTCTTTTTAACAATATCTCCTGTGGGTTCCACCTTATGCATTATCATAGGTGTTACAGTAGTTTCTTTACAAGATTTTTGCTGATTTATACGCCAAGGTGTCATAAACCTACCTTTTCCGTTATACCTTTCTAATTGCAAAGGGACAGGAATACTGCCACCGTTGCATTTTATTGGTGATACTTGTAGCATCTAAGGCCGTTAGGCCAATACAGTTACTGCAATAAATAATACACCAATTAATGCAAGCCAAGGCAATACCTCTGTAACAATAGTTACTGCCTTTAACTTCAAATTGTATAGTGCATCGTCCAAATTATCTTCAGTCACTCTAGGGCCATACGGCCTTTATTCTCCACATACCTTTGCTGCATCACAGCAGGCACAGTACGGTACTTCATCTTGTGGTGAAACAAGTTCCAAGGAATGGCCCTCGTAGTCTCTTAGAAGAAATTCGTAATCTTCTACTACAATAGTCATACCCGCTTTGAAAGTTATTTCATCACTTCTTATGTACATATATGTGGCAATGATTTCCAGAAGGTTTGCGTGCGCTTCTGTCATATCAAACAAGTAATATGGAATGTTACCCATCACTAAATCTGGCATATCGAAATTGTCGATAAACCCATCAGTTCTGACACCGAATTGTCCGGTGGCGTATCGAGTATCACGAAACAAAACTAAATTACCTAGAGCACTGTCTAGAGTTTTTCTTGCATTAGTCATGCGTTCCGTAATAACTTCTATGTCTTCATCCCATTCATTCATATTGTGAATGTCCATGTCTAGGGGCGATTACTCACCCGATTTTTTCTTTCGGATATAGAACTTGGTGATTGGTTTACCCTCAACGGAGTTTTCTTCAATCCAAGTCTTTCCAAATTTTTCTTGCAGGTCATCTTTCTTCATAAGCCGTGTACCTCCGGATTCTTCTTGTCTTAGAATCTTCCATTCGCACGTACTCAAGTTATCTTGTCCTTGCAAGTCCATAATCTGACCCAACTGTTTCTTTATGATTCTCTTTTGCGCATCTGCCATCTTAGCGATTTGGCTTTGCTCCTCATATTGTTGTGCCAGTAGTTCAACGTCTAGTTCAACCATGTCTAGGGCAATTAAGCCAATGTCCATAAACTCCCTTTACTACCTCCGATATTTCTAAATCTTCTATCGGCTTTTAGCGCATGAACGCAGGTATTGGGGTTACTGATGTAACGTGTTGCTTTAGGGTTCGTAGCATGAAGGAGTTCAAACAGTTGTCTACCTGTCCTTGGTTCTCCATCTCTTAGAACTTTGTAAGCAAAGTCACAAAACCTCTTCATATAGGGTTTCATCTAAGGGCAATCATACCCAGTCGTTATTTGAAACAGCCTCAGCAAAGGCACTAACGATATTCTCGTCAGGGCTTCGCACTGTAAATAGTCTTTCTCTTTCAACTACTTTTTCTTCTTCAAGTTTGTATTTACAAACCATCATTGCTGTCCTCATTAAGATACCATTGATATCTGTATTAACATAATGAATTACGAATGCATCCGTTCTATCGGGATGCTGGCTAGGGGCAACCGAAGTATCTTCGGCCCCTTCTACAATCCATGTATCACTTATCATGAATGAATTTCGTATCTTCATCTTCTTTGTGAGATGAGATATTCCTTCATACCATTCTTCTTTGCTATCTACTGCCGCAGAAGGGAAAATCATACAGGCCTTTTGTCCTGATTTTAGTACATCTTCCTTCATCTCATTTGGCAAATGAGCATTGTCGGGGAATAACATTCCCATAAGTTCTACACTTCCAGTTCCTTCCATCATAGGAATAATCATGTTGTCTAGCATCATATTCATTTCGTCTTCTATTTCCTTCTCGGTTTCAAAGTCCATGTCTAGGGAGGTTATTCTTCCTCCAGTTTTTCTAAAGTACCATTATCCATCATTTCTCTGAGTCGCTCAAAGGCTTCTCTTGATTTCTTTTGGTACCCTAATGTTGAACCGTTTATTGCGGCAATCACAATACAATGTGCTTGCCATTCTGTTAGTCCATAGGTGTTTGCCCATTCTCTATCTTGTAACATAATACGTTGAGTGTCATCGAACAAGGAGAAAAGGAACCCAGTTCCTTCTGATTGTCCACACTGACCGCAAACGTACGTTTTGTTATCAAATCTTGATAGTGCGGGGTATTTCAACGGCAGACCGCAGATAGGACAATCATCCTCATCTGTATTCTGCTCTGTTGGGGGATTTGCGTTTAGCATATCTAAGAGGCTGTGCCTCAGTAAGCGTTTGAAAAATCATAACGCTCGGCGTATTCTTCCGGGTCACCTTCTTCAAAGGCTATCGGATTTCCCTCAAGGTACAGTAAAGTACCTGCACTTCCATGACCAAACTCTGCAAATACGAGTTTGAATATCAATGCGGGATTACGCTTGCTAATTTCACGTATGGCCGCTTCTGGCGGACCCCACGCTGTCATATAAGACACGGCTATCTTACCGTTGTCTATTTCCATAGTAGTAGATGATACAGGTACGGACTCTCCTTCTTTCATAAGAAAGGTACCGCCTTCTTCTTTAACATCCCATTTAGTTCCCCAGTTTTTTACTCTCCATTCATACCAGTCAGGCATGCCACTGGATATTCCTTTGTCTTTCAACAAATCTGTCCAATGGGGCGAACCGTCTTCAAGATGGTCTTCTGGGTTTTCAGGCATTGGGAAATACGCATTCAGAGTAAATTTTCCGTCTTCACCTTTTTCAATAAATTCTGTTAGGTATTCTTCGTCACCTACTACTTCCATTATATTTTGACACCAATTTGGCATTCTAAGAGGAATCACTCTTCCTCACTTGTAAATCGTGCCCAGTAATTTGTGTTGTTTTCAGCACATTTCTTACAGACACCTTCTTTCAAACTTAACTTGTGAATGTATGTACTACATTGCTTACATTGTTTCAGGTTTGACATCTAAGGAAGCATACGCCTCCGACTAATTTACTTTTTTCAGTGTTGGTAACTTTTTACAGTCAGGGCATCCATCAGAAGGCAGGTACTCTTCGTAGTGTATATCACACTCTTCTACAATACCTATTGCCTTTTGAAACTCAAAGCAACCGTAGTTGCCATCATGTTCCATATCTTCAAGGAATCCCTCGTGTCCACATTCAGGACAGTTATGCCATTCTTCAATGGCCTCTCCGTTCATCATCCAGACTTTGTAATCTTCATCAACAAGAAAAACACAACCACTCATCGTATTGAATTGAACCTCTACTTTACCGTAGGATTCAATGCTTTTGATGTGTGACAATAATTCTTTGGCGTCAGCGATTTCTCGGTGGCCAAAGTCATTCCAGTTGCTTGTAACTGTCATAGTCTAGGGAGGTATTACTCCTCCGATTCGCTAATATCAACTCCGGTTAGTAAGT
>PAND01000002.1 GCA_002707525.1 Flavobacteriales bacterium | reverse complement strand
TTTTGCTCTCGTATCCCTAAAAGGTTAACTCATTTCCGCCTATAAGTTTCATTGATGGGATTTATTTACAACTCTGGCAAGTCCTCAACATCCAGCTGCTTCACTTCTAATCCCCTCAAATAGGTCAAGGATACTTTCATATCACTATGNCCCATNACTTGCTGTAGCTTTTGNAGAGANCCTGTTTTCTCAAANACNTTGATNGCACCGTGATGNCTCCAACTATATAGGGTTACTCCTTCTTCTAATAATTGCGACTGTTTTCGGTAACGAGACCATAATAGCGATATATAATCNCGGTTGTAGGGTGAATCTGACGATGATAAGACATAGTTGATGTTTAGCCTTTTTTCATCAAAGGACTTTAATGCTTCAATGATAAATTGACTCATAGGCACTACCCTATTCCTACCGCTCTTATTTCGCTTACCACTGAGTGAGATAATTCTGCGTTCAAAGTCAATATCTCCCCATTTCAATAATCTAATCTCTTGGTGTGGTCGAAGTAAGCAGCCATAGGTAAGTATACAGGTTAAATACAACCGCTTATCATAGCTTTTAATATCCTCTAAAAGCGCAATTGGATTCCGTATAGGTTTATGCAATTCAGACTTAATACGACTNAGCTTTATNCCTNCTAATTGNANNTTNANNATATCCTTAGNAAGGATTTTAAAGTAAGTCAATACATTCTTTTGAGTTCTGGGTGACCACCTTGATTGCTTTACAAAATCTTCTATAATGTGACTGGTTAATCTATCTGGACAGTAGCTATGTAGACCTTGTTCTTTAGAGTACTTTAACCACTGATTAAATAGCCATTTGCAATCNCTTTTGTAATGGAATGAGAAGTGACCAACTTGTTTTTTATTAAGTTCCTCTTGCAAAAGCTGTAGAAATGTTTTTGGAACTTCAACAGCTTTCTTTTTACTTACCACCCTAACCTCTGGCTTCCACCCTTCTCTAAGTTTTAATTCAAATGCACTACGAAGCAACTCNGAATCTTCACTCAGCTTTCAGATTGACATTAATNNNNTTTCCNTTCCAGAAACGAAACCGCTTCTTTTGAAAGTANANATTAATAAATGGTTTGCNTTGNGCAGAACCNACAGTTACGCTCCAATTCTTNTTCATAATTGTCAGTATTGTACTGTCAGTTATGAGATNTTCTTGTAAGTAATTGATTTAAAGAAGNTAAGACTTAGATATAGTCTTGTTATGAATCCGACGCTCTAACCAGCTGAGCTACCTCGCCATTGATGGGGTGCAAATAATCACCTTGTATGAATATAAAAGTCTTTTTCTACGGTGATGCTAAATTTTATATTGGAAAAATCCATAAGATGCATTAGAACCGTTTTGCTTCTTAGTGGTTAATAGTAAAACGAGAAAAATGGAATACTTGATTTATATTTTAACCGTTGGGCTCTTAGCTACAACGGTAATAACTTTCAAAATATTAAATACACTAGCTAAAGAGGTAGCTAGCTTAAAAAGAAAATTGAACGAATAAAAAAAGGCCTCTAAGGCCTCTTTCATTATTTGGTCATATGTACTGAATAGTTCCAGTAAAAGGAATTTCCATTATTGGTGTCGTAGTCATAGTGATCATAGTTAATGAACATGCTATCTGCTTCTTCATTAATATACCATTCAAGACATGGCGACCAATTCATGAAAAAATGATCTGTAGACCAACTGTAGCCCCACCACTGATGCCTATGATCGTTTAAGGCAACGATATCAAAGGTCATGGAACCCATTTTATCAAGAGTGACATATCCTATATAATCTTCTTCGGCGGCAGCTGTAGCGCCAACGGCACCATGGGTACGTTTCATTTCCACATTCCATGGAGAACTGTAAAATCGTTCGGTATTCACATTTTGAGGCTCCGTAGTATCACAAGAACCTAGAATAAAGGGAATAGCTAAAACAAAAAGAAATCGATTTTTCATACTAATAAAATACTGCACCACAATAAAGCAACAATAGTGCCGAAACTACCACGAAATAGTTAGACAAGGTCCCAAAACCCCAAATGTTTGACCTACACTCATATCTGCCGTATACTTTTTTTTAGGTTTTATTGTGTTGCTAAGACTTCTTTGCTGGTGATAATTCTCATAAACCATCTTTCCAATNAAGTTTCCTATAACATATCCCGCAACTAGTTCACTCACCCAATGATTGTGACCCCTTATACTATGCATCATACCAAGGGTCATAATACTATAGGGTAACCAACGATTATCATAAACCCTGCTCATCACACTTGCTATACTGTAATACATTGTAGCATGGTAAGAAGGGAAGCCTGTGCCGTAAGCATCAGATCCTAACACGGGAATATGAAAATTAAAAAAGTCAAAAGGGCTATGGACGAATGGGTATTCGCTATCNTTATCCATTTCTGAATAATCACCTAAAGGACGCGCTGGTCTATGCCTTGCTATCAAGGTTTTCAAAATGAGATGACTTACAACATAGGATTCTATTACTGCTTTAGTCGTTAGTAAACTAGCTTCTTGTAATTTCTCGTTACCCGTAAGTAAACCTGCTCCATACATGGCGGTAAATCCAAAATAGATATAACCATCTTTACCTGTAGTTGCATTGCGTAAAAAGGGAGTTTGATTTAGTATAGTTGGAAAAGATATGTATGGTTTGAGATATTGATCTAGAGGCTCAATATAGTCTTGAAAGGCCTTGGTAGTGGCGTAATCTGTAACAATAAGACTAAATAACTTGACCGCATTTTGTTCGAATTTTGGATTCTGGAATGGACGAATTAAGATGTCTTTCGCATCATCATCTACAGTCAAAANGGTATTTTTAATGATGCTCAGTCTAGTCTCCTTAACAGTGCGGTCCGGCTCAAATCCCAATTGAGCATGGAGCATTGAAGGGGTTATTAATAAAATGATTAAACCAGCAATAGGCTTGAGGAAATGAAATCTCATTGATTTGATTTTTAAAAAGTTTACCTATTTAATCCCAAGTAAACAAGGGTCTGTTTTCCATCATATTCATCACCTCATTCCCAACCTCGGAAATAACTGAATCACTATCTATGTTGAGTATCACTCGATCTATCAAATCTGCGATAGTATCCATATGTTCTTCCTTTAAGCCGCGAGTAGTTATAGCAGANGCGCCTAGGCGAATACCAGATGTTGTAAACGGGCTTTTATCATCAAATGGCACCATGTTTTTGTTTGCTGTGATATGTGCNCTTACCAAAGCTTGTTCAGCAGCCTTACCAGTGACGCCCTTGCTCCGCAAATCAATCAGCATTAAATGATTGTCCGTACCCCCTGAAATTATTTTATAACCTCGATCCACAAAAGACTTNGCCATAACGGTTGCGTTCTTTTTGACCTGTAATTGGTAGTGAAAGAAATCATCTGACAACGCCTCTCCGTATGCTATGGCCTTAGCTGCAATCACATGCTCTAAAGGGCCTCCTTGAATACCCGGAAAAATAGCCATATCCAATACATTGGACATCATCTTTACCTCGCCTTTAAAATTGGTCTCTCCCCATGGGTTAGGCATATCTTCTCCCATCATTATCATACCGCCACGAGGACCGCGAAGCGTCTTATGAGTTGTGGTAGTTACAATATGGCAATGAGGAATTGGATCATTTAGAATACCCTTTGCAATCATTCCGGACGGGTGTGATATATCTGCTAATAAAATTGCGTCAACTTCGTCTGCAATTTCCCGAAATCTTTTAAAATCTATATCACGGCTGTATGCAGAGGCACCGGCAATAATCATACGCGGCTTACATTCCTTTGCCTTCTCTTCAATTTTTTCGTAATTCAACAGCCCTGTCTCCTCTTCCACACCNTAAAATTCAGCATGATAGGTTTTTCCTGAAAAGTTCACAGGAGAACCATGAGTTAAGTGTCCACCGTGACTCAAGTCAAAACCCAGCACTGTGTCACCAGGTTTCATAACGGCTAGATAAACAGCTGCATTTGCTTGAGAACCCGAATGTGGTTGTACATTAACATAGGCTGCTCCATAGAGCTCCTTAGCACGTTCTCTCGCCAATTCCTCCACCTGATCAACAATCTCACATCCACCGTAATAACGTTTCCCAGGATACCCTTCGGCATACTTATTAGTTAATACAGAGCCCTGGGCCTCCATTACCTGCGGTGATACAAAGTTTTCAGATGCTATAAGTTCTATACCCTTTATCTGGCGTTGGTTTTCTTGAGCGATTAGGTCAAAAATGGTATTGTCTCTCATGATTACTTTTTGATTAGCCAAAATTACATTGAACTCGCGTATATCACTAATAACTTCTGTGTTGATTTTTACACATTAAAATGGGGATGACCAACGCACGTCAGTGTAGATGTTTGAGCCCGTTAATGTTTTAATAAACGCCTCTAAATCATCCCTTTCAGCGTAGGTAAGCTCTAATTTGACACTAGTAGACCCTCTATTCAATCTGGTATCTACACTTGTATTATTAACATCCGCAATGACTTGATTGTAGTGTTCTATAACAGTAGTAAATTCCAAGAAGCCCCCGGTATGCATCATGGGTGTATTGACCATTCCATTAGGGCCAAAAACATCTCTTAAGGTCGGTGACCGAGTATTTGTAGTATCAAATCCTGCCGGATTACCTGCTTCACTGTCTACCCCATTATTTTGGCTTAAAGGATCTATATCAAACTCAGGGGGTCTATGACAACCCCCGCAACCGGCACCTCCNCCAATACGCACGTTTAGACTGTTAAGCTGAGGAGCTTGTAAAAAAAGATGTTTTCCATTCGTCTCAGATCCAGAGTAATTATGAAACTTATTTTCAAAATTGATTGCCTTTTGTAAACCTCTATCGAACTTTGAATCAAAGCTCTCAATGGAACTGACAAAGTGCTCTATACAAGCTGCGATATTTACTTCGCTAATGGCAGTATTGTATTCGTCAAAAGCCCAATCAAACAGCTCAGGATAATAATCAATTGCGACTAATTTGTCCAATAAACTATCCAAACCTGGTTGATTTCCTGTACCGCTAAACCCCATTTCAATATGATCTTGAATAGGTTGAGTAACTTGATTATTGAGATTTAATGACCTCCTATCCCAAAACATTGCCGGTAAATCGGCAAACCTTGTATTCACCAATCTCATACTTTGTCTAGAGGTGAGTCCACCGTTTAGCCCGATACTTTGTTGGGATGTGTCTCCAAAGGCATGGGATTGAATATGGCAAGATCCACATGAAATACTGTTATTTAAACTAAGGTGTTTATCATAAAACAACACTCTTCCCAGCGTTGCTTTACGATCATCAACATCTCCGCCCAATCTATTGTCTCGGTAAATGTAATTGGGTGCATTACTACTATAATCTAATGGTGGCTCTAAGGGGAAATCAGTTCCAAAGACCGTATAAGCAGCATCTAATTCAAAGTTGTTTGAACCTCCTCGACCACAAGCTATAAAAACAAAAAGTCCTAAAGNAAATGCTACCTTCTTCATTTATCGCACCAACTCTATTTCATTAATGAGCCATTTCTGTCCAGCGAACTTGTCAATAATGAACAGGACATAGCGGCTATCTACCATGATATTACGACAGATGTTTGNATCAAAATTTACATCGCTCATTGTGCCTTCCCAGATACGATCGAAGTTTAGACCTATAAGTTCGCCTCTACCGTTCAATACGGGTGAACCGCTATTACCACCAGTAGTATGGTTTGAGGCAATGTTACAAACAGGNAGCTTACCGTTCTCTGCATAATTGCCGTAGTCTTTGGTGCTGTACAATTCTATTAGTTTGGCAGGCATGTCAAATTCATAATCACCTGGTTTATATTTAGCCATAGCACCCTCCAAGTAAGTAGTTGTGCCATAAGAAACGGCATCCCGTGGATGTACTCCTTCAAGTCTTCCATAAGTAACACGTAGAGTGCTGTTGGCATCGGGGTAGAAATTACGCTCAGGAAATACTTCCATAAGGGCAAGCATATACTTTGATGAGAGCTCCGTTGCCTTTTGCATTAATGAGTTATCTGGTGATACGCTATTGAAAGATTGGAAAGCAGCACTGTGAAATTCCAAAGCAGNAGTGGCAATTTGATTTAATTCGATTTTTTTACCCTTTTGAGCCATCGCTAAAAGTGTATCAATTTCATTGTGAACTATTCTAACAAAAAAATCCTGATCATGATTCCCGATAAGACTAGGGAACGTTTCTAGTGCCATTGTTAGCATTACAGAAGTTGTTTTTTCGCTTACTATGCGACTGTAATTTCTATTGAATTCGTTCAATGCTTCAACTAAATCTTTATCATCATTAACACGTTTTAATTTACTCATTAGCGAAAACCACTCCATACCATAGTAAATGGTTTCAATAAATTCGTTCCGCTTCAGTTGCGATTGAGCGAGCTGCGTTTTGGTCACAACAATGTCATTCAGTAAACTATTGTAGTTATCCCACAAATTAGCATCAGTTGCTATACGGGTAGTAAATTCTGCCTCAAGCTTACGCTTACGGTCAAGGCCCTTGGAGAATTGGACCCCTTCAATCTGGCCAATCCACTTTTTCCAACCGTTAGCTATTCGCGCATATTTAGAGGCATATTTTAATTGTACTTCAGCATTGGCTCTCATTTCAGCGTCCATAACGGTTAGCAGTACATTACGGATTTCAACTCGTCTTGCGTTTTCCACATTGACCAATTGATTCATCTCAACAGCTGTTAAATACTCTTGAGTGCGGCCAGGATAGCCAAAAACCATGGTGAATTCTCCGGGTGTTCTTGGTGCAATATTCACCTTGAGGTGCTGTGCTGGTGCAAAAGGATTTCCTTCATCATCATATACACGGAACAAACTAAAATCGCCGGTGTGACGGGGGAAAACCCAATTATCCGTATCTGCCCCAAACTTTCCAATCGAGCTAGGAGGTGCACCAACAAGGCGTACATCATTGTATTTGATTGTAGCTAGTAGGAAAAACTGATTATTATTAAAGAATGGAACTACCTTATAGTTCAACGATGAATTCTGAGTCCGTTGAGCTTCTATAATTTGTGCTTCAATCACCTTGTATTGGTCTCCAGCATTAAGCAAGGAGTTGGTTACGTCCTCCATGAATACCAATTGCTCTACAAACAAGCCTGGATTCTTGAGCTCTTCTGACATAGATCCTGCCCAAAAACCTTCTTTCAAATAATTATATTCCAAAGAGCTCTGTTTCTGTATTTGCCCGTAACCACAATGGTGGTTGGTTAAAACCAATCCCTTNGNAGAAATGAATTCACCGGTACAAAAGCCGCCAAAGCTTACTATGGCATCCTTCAAAGAGCTGTTATTCACGCTGTATATATCCTCCACAGACAGCTCACAGCCCATGGATTGCATCTCCGCAATATTGTTGTTTAAGAGCATTGGAATCCACATTCCCTCTTTGGCAAGAGTGATTTGGAAACTTGAAATAATTAACAGTAGGGAAAGAAATTTCTTCATCTTAAGTGTTGTAATTTGTACGCCATAAATTTAATGAAACAATGAAGAAAATAATCATATTAACGGCTGTTGCTTCCTTTCTTTTTGCTTGTAACAGTGAAGTAACGGAAGGCTTTGAACTAAATATAGATATTCCAAGTGCTGGACAAAGCCCGGTTAAAGTAACCATTGAAGGAGATTCTGTTCTTTTTGACGGAAACTTGACGGATGGAAAACTCACAGCAACCATTGATCCTATTGATAATCAATTTGCAATGGTTCAGGTTTTGGAGTTAGGGCAACCCACTGTTTATTATCATGACGGAAGTGACGTAAGCATAACTTTTAATGAAGCTACTGGATTTGATGTGGAGGCAGGAATAATGAATGATTCTGCGGATGCGTTGAATGCAAAAGGTGCATTTTTTGGAGAAACCATGCAAATGCTAGAACAAAAGTATATGCAAGCAATGGATTCTGGTGATGTTCAAGTGCAAAACGAAATTCGAACTGAAGCCATGCAACTCATGGAAAATCAGGGAAAAGTGAATCTTGATTTCGCAAAGAGGAACGACATCCTTGGTGCAGCTATTGTACTTTCTGGACAAGGTGGGGATTATTCCTATGAGGACCTTAAGGCGGTTTTAGAACAGGTAAGTGAACCCTACCATGGAGCTCCGGATTACATTAAATTAAGTGAGAAGGTAGGTGTATTTGAACGTTCATCCATAGGAACCCAGTTTAAAGACTTCTCCCAAGCCTCTCCTGAAGGTGAGGCTCTTTCTGTTCTAGCGGTTGATGGAAGATATGTATTAGTTGACTTTTGGGCATCATGGTGTAAACCATGTCGTGCCGCTAATCCGGCACTAGTAGCACTGTACAACACCTACAGTGATAAGGGCTTCAATATCTTAGGTATAAGCCTTGACAGAGATGAAAATGCATGGAAACAAGGAATACAAGAAGACGGTTTGACTTGGCCGCAAGTATCGGATCTTAAGTTTTGGCAGAATGAAATCTCCACCTATTACGGTATTCAATTTATTCCGCAGAATATGCTTTTAGATGATGACGGTATTATAGTGGCAAAAAATTTAGAGCCTATTGAACTTGAAGAGTTCCTAGCTACAAATCTCTAAACTAATCCCCTGCTTCTTCGTATTGTCCATTCGGAGGTAGCAGCGAACAACACAATACCCCAGTACCACCAATGAAGGTGCTGGGGTATTTCTTTTTTATAAATGATTGATTCAGGGAGTACCTTTTCTTCCACCATACTGAGTAATTGAGAACCTTCACTCTTCCAAAAATTGAATTGAACGGTATTGAAGGTTCTTACTGATTCAATATCCACATCATTAACTTGAACAGTAGCCATATTTTCAATCGTCCCAAATTCGGTTTTGCCCTCTACCACTACCATATATGAGCCAGGAACATGAGGTATAAATGAAGAATTCATACTTAAACCCTCTGATCTGTCTGTGAGATTTTCAGTTACTTTATCCTGTAACCTAACATACCCCGTGATGGTTGCAGGGATAGCTTCAGATCTGCTATTTACTGCAGCAGCTGAAACATGAATACGCTCTCCTGTTTGCGCTTGTTGAGGAAGCGTAAGCATTAGTTGTACAGGTTCATACCGTTCCAGCACCAACTTAATAAGTTGTTCAAATGCGCTTAAAGAACGTGGATCTTCCAAAGCGCTTTTATACCAATGTATTCCTCTTGCATCAATGCTTTTATCTGAAATTTTAATAGTTGGGATTCCCTTACCATGGTATACCTGAACTGAGTAATCAAATAGAGAATGAGTCAGAAGATTATTATTAGCGTAGGTATTTGCTCCAGTGATGTCTAAATGGAGTGCTGGAACCTTGCTGACTTTTTCTAAACGAACCAAGGCATCTTTGGAACCTCCCAATGTAATAATTGGGCCCGAAAAGGTTTTGATACGATTCAGTTCACTCCAATTCACTGTTTTGACTGCTATACCTTTCTTCCTGCAAATCCTGCGAATCATACCTTCATGTGGATGAGGTTCATTCCTTACTATCAAAATAGTCGCAAGTGAACCTGAAACTTGAATTGATGTCTCCAGCACATCTTTTCTTCCATCCAAACTAGCTATAACTTGCAATGGCATGTAACCTGTGTCTAAGGGTGCATTGGTTGTCCATAGACGACCTCTATGATTATCGCCATTAAATGATAGCGTTACCTCGCATTCAGGATTCACCAATGCCCGAATGTTTACAAGGGAACCGGCAAGAACTTTCGGTGGAACTACAATACCTTGAATTAACGAACTTGGTTCAAGTTTCTGAGAAGGATGAAGTGAATAGTACAAGGGAGTATTCTTACCAGATATACTCGGAATATGCCCGTCACCAACATAGGCCCAATTGGATTGTGAGGGAATATGTTTTTCAGCAAAATCATTAAGATCAACATGATAGCCAAGCGAAACAAAAGGCTCGGAGGCATGGTCCATCAAACTATCCCCATTTAGCCCTAAAGAGGCGGAGGTGTCCACAAGCACTGTTAGATGCGGTTTTACCTTATCTTCCACCTCAGTCTCGTAAGGCGGAGCAACTATAGCGTAAACTAATAATCCAAACCATAGGAAACGCAAAAGCGCTAAATCCCATGGGAATTTAGCGCCTCGCTTATAATATAAGTAAGCAGCAATGCAGGCACCTGCAATCAGTGCAATTAAAGCAGCTACTATACTAGGCATCAAGTCAACATTCCGCCGCAGACATTGAGAACTTGACCACTTATGTAGCCACTCATGTCAGATGCTAAAAATAAACAAGCATTAGCAACATCTTCAGAACTTCCGCCTCTTTTAAGTGGAATTCCTTCTCTCCATTGTTGAACTTTACTTTCATCTAATACAGCTGTCATTTCAGTTTCAATAAAGCCAGGCGCAATAGCGTTACAACGAATATTTCTAGAGCCTAATTCTAAAGCAACTGACTTTGTAAAACCTATAATTCCTGCTTTAGACGCGGAATAATTTGATTGCCCTGCATTTCCCTTTACACCGACTACTGAACTAATATTTACTATAGATCCTGCACGTTGCTTTAAAAAAGTGCGTTGAACAGCTTTTGTCATGTTAAAGACGGAATTGAGGTTAACTTCTATAACTCGATTGAAGTCCTCTTCAGTCATTCTCATTAAAAGAGAATCTTTTGTAATACCAGCATTGTTAACCACAATGTCTACCCCACCAAAATCTTCAATTACCTGAGCCACAAGTGCCTCAGCATCTTCCATTTTGGAAGCATCCGAGCGGTAACCTTTGACATTAGTTCCATATTCTTTCATTTCTTCTTCAAGAGCCTGTCCCCTTTCCACCGAACTCAGATAAGTAAAAGCGACATTCGCTCCGTTTTTAGCAAAAACTTCTGCTATACCTTTTCCTATACCCTTGGATGCGCCGGTTATAATGGCTGTCTTTCCTGCTAATAAACTCATAATAAAAAATTATTCGCCGTTTTGTTCAGTTAGCAAACCTACTGCTTTTCCATTTTTCTGCGCAATAATATATGCATTTTCAATCCCAAGTTGTACCACAATACCTAACATTGCTTGTGCATCTGGGAGAGAAGTGTATGATCCAACCACCAATAGATTTAAGCTGTCCTTAGTAACGATTGATGCATCATCTAATTTAGAGCTTAACTCACTGATTGATTGGTTTTTAAAAGCACCTATTTGAATTGAATAGGTAACACTATCCGAAGGAACAAAACTTGTATCTACAGCCTGACCTGATCGCCAAAGTTCTACTCGAATTCGAGCTATATCTTCAGTTGATTTTTTTTGATTTTTGAAATATTGGAAAATTAAAACAATAAATAGAATCACTACGGCTAGTGTCAAAGGCACTACTCCCGATTTTTTTGCTGGTTGCAAATTCTTTTGCTCAAGCTCATTCTTTAGAGAGGTGTTTTCCTCTTCAAGTTTTTCAAGCTTCTCTTTTATTTTGGGTGGTATGAATTCCATATGGCTATAACGGCGCGACTAAAATTCCAATAATAGTCGCTATGGCGAAAATAATGGTTTGAAAAATCACTCCAACATTATTTAAAATTACAAGAGTCCAATGAAGCTGCCCCCAATGTTTCCATGATAATGGCGGTTTGCTCACTGGCGCCCTCATTTCTTCTTCATGAATCAATTGTTCACTTGTTTTCACGGCATAAAATGATGTACAATGTGGGCAGACATAGGAATATTTATGACAGCCCACCTCTACGTGATACCACAACGAGCATTGAGGACATTTCACCTGTTTCATAGGATAAATATAAGACTCGTGCAAACAAAAAGCTGCTTCACTATTGTGGCGCGGCTTTGTTATATATTTAACTCAATCCTACTTACCTAATAACTTTGCCATTGCGGTGCCTAAATCAGCAGGAGAGTCTACCACTGTGATTCCACAATCTCTTAAGATTGCTTTTTTGGCAGCTGCGGTATCTTCTGCTCCGCCTACAATAGCTCCAGCATGACCCATTGTACGTCCTGCAGGTGCTGTTTCACCCGCAATAAATGCAACAACTGGTTTGGTTCCATTTTCTTTGATCCATTGGCCTGCTTCAGCTTCGAGCTGTCCACCTATTTCACCAATCATAATAATTCCTTCTGTTTCACTATCGTTCATCAACAATTCAACAGCTTCTTTAGTAGTGGTTCCTATAATAGGATCTCCTCCAATCCCTATTGCAGTTGTTTGACCAAGACCAGCCTTNGTGCATTGATCAACAGCTTCATAAGTCAAGGTACCTGACTTACTTACAATCCCGACTGTACCTTCTTTAAATATAAAGCCAGGCATGATGCCCACCTTGGCTTCACCAGCAGTCATAACGCCTGGACAGTTAGGACCTATCAACGTACAATCTTTGTCTTTCAAGTATTCTTTCACTTTAACCATGTCTGCCACAGGAATACCTTCCGTAATACAAATGATTACTTTGATTCCGGCTTCTGCAGCCTCCATTATCCCGTCTGCCGCAAATGCGGGAGGAATAAAAATTATTGAAGTATCCGCTTTGGCTTTTTCAACAGCTTCACTAACGGTATTATAGACGGGTCTATCCAAGTGCGTTAATCCACCTTTACCGGGAGTTACACCACCAACCACGTTAGTGCCGTATTCGATCATTTGAGAGGCATGAAAGGTGCCCTCTTTTCCAGTAAAACCCTGTACAATTATATTCGAATTCTTGTTGACTAGTACGCTCATAAAATGCTTTTTCTGTGAGTGATGCAAATGTACTACCCAACGTGTAATTGAATTCCTTTCTTCACAAATTTCTTTGCTCATAAGTTATGGACGTATCTTTGATCCATGCTACGAGACGATATTATCTGTGCCCTATCTACTCCACAAGGTATTGGTGCATTGGCTATAATTAGGATAAGCGGTGAAGGTTCACGTTCTATTCTAACTCCATACTTTAATTCTAGGCGCGCATCAAAAATGGGGTACGAATCACACCGTGCCTATTTTGGTGATTTTAGNATAGACGGTGAACAGATTGACGAAGTACTTATCACATTCTTTGAAGAAGGCAAGAGTTTTACTGGTGAGGAAGGTTTTGAAATAAGCTGCCACGGTTCGCGGTATATCATTCAACGCATTATGGAAAGTATTTTAGANTCTGGGGCACGTTTGGCGGACCCTGGAGAATACACCATGCGGGCTTTCATGAATGGACGGATGGATTTAGCTCAAGCAGAAGCAGTTGCGGATCTCATCCATGCGGAAAATAAGACTATGCATGATGTGGCACTGCGCCAACTTAAAGGAGGTTTGTCTACAGATATTAGCGCTTTTAGAGATGAATTAGTGCATTTTGCATCCCTAATAGAACTAGAACTAGACTTTAGTGAAGAAGATGTAGAATTTGCTTCACGTAAGGAGCTGATAGAGATGCTTCACTCACTACGGTCAAAGGTAAATGCGCTTTTAGAAAGCTTTAAATATGGTAATGCCATTAAAAATGGAATTGCAACAGCAATACTTGGCGCACCAAATTCGGGTAAATCAACCTTATTAAATGCTTTACTTGGAGAAGACCGCGCCATAGTTAGCGCCATTGCAGGTACCACAAGAGATACCATTGAAGATACTTTTAATTATGCTGGATTAACCTACCGATTGATAGATACAGCCGGTATCCGAGACACGGATGATTTTGTCGAAAAAATTGGTATTCAAAAAGCATTTGAGCAGGCGGAAAAGGCAGATGTTATTTTTTACCTAATAGATGCTTCTGCGCCTGAAGAAGACTTAGAAGGTCGAATATTACACATAGAAAATAATGCGCCTCAAGCAAATATATTCTTGTGTATCAATAAGACTGATGAGGTTGATAGCTCAAATATTTTATCTAGGCTATCCGATTCGAACCGACAAATATTTTCGATTGCAGCTAAATCCAAAGTAGGCTTATCTGAATTGTTACAGGCTTTAAAGGAAGCTACAGTCTGGACTGCGCATTCTTCTTCTCAAACCATAGTCACCAATGCCCGTCATGCAGAAGCTCTGAGAAGAACCGCTATAGCATTAGAAAAGAGTATCAATGCAGTTGAATTAAATATCCCTGGAGATTTACTTGCGCAAGATTTAAGAATGGCATTAAACGGACTTGGAGAAATTACTGGTGCTATATCAACAGATGATTTATTAGCGAACATCTTCAGTAAATTCTGTATTGGGAAGTAAGTTTTATTGATGTAGGTTAAAATATAACTTCAACTCTCTCATTATGTCACATCTCTAACAAATCGAACAGAGAAACCAAATCGCTGGAAGCCATCTATTTTTTCAAAAGATTTTGCATCTAAATTCAATCTTCTACCCCAGTTGTCCATCAAGGATTTACTCTCAGGCATGCTTCTCCACCAATAACCGCTTTTTCCATGGCCGCCAAAAGCGCCATTAATACCCCTAGATCCTGAATATTTTAAGTTGTATTTATTAATGAAATCGGCATCTTCTCCGTGCTCTTGTTCTAAAATCAATTCAATTTGGGTCCAATCCTCCTCGCTAGGTATTCTCCAGCCCTTTGGGGCTAATCCTCTCTGATCATGGACTGCAAACCAATTATATAACTTACCATGACTGTCGCTTAGGGACAAATCATTATTGATATCACAAACCACTCCCTTAGCTTGATTGCCCGCTGAGAGATATTCTTGGTCACCTAAAGCATGGAATATTGGATCTCCGTTACTATAGCATTTGCACTTAAAATTATCTATGGTCCATTGCAATTTACCCATTGTCAAGTACCTATATTGATTTCCTTCAACATCCACAATATGTTGCATATTATTCCTTTTTAATGAGGCGGTTCTTCAAATTTTCACTGAACAAAGGACTGTCCTTCATGAGAGTTCCGTCCTCANTTGCGACAGTTAAATGAATGGAAGTGGGTCCGGCATAATTCCAAAATTTCCGNGGAACTTCTAGATCCAATGCCCTCTTTTTATCATAACGCGCCTCCGCATCTGTAAATCGAATTGCTAATGCAGGCCTACTTTGTAATTCCCCTTCTAACAATTTGACCGATCTGTGAATCACATTTTTATCAAATATGAGTGCGTCACCAAGCTCAAAGGTATCTTGAACGGCATAGTAATCTAGCATCTTTTTCATAGCTGNATCATTGAGCGGCCCATCTCTTAAAAGCATATATTCCTCAATAAAAAGGTCTTCATTTCTCTCAATCTTCTCTTGAATAAGATTAAAAGTNCTAGGGTCTACGCGCTTATACATAAAATCACCACTAACCTTATTCGTAGGGACATATGCCATACCACCCTTTTGACCTTTTGAATTAATTGGGACCAATGGAATCCAAATAGTACAACCAAAATCCTCCGCGCGTTGAAAACCAAAACTCTGCGTTCCTATATGCCACGGGAAGCCACTTGAACTGCTTCTTTTAAGCTCAAATGCAAGCGCTTGGGTAAATATCATATCTCTTTGGGTTAAAGAGCTCATTACCTTTTTAAAAACTGAATCCGCTAGTACATCATAGATATTGCTGTCTTCGTCAAAAATATCATACCGAACCCTATTAAAACCAGTTTGATATCTATCTGTAGGCTCCTGAAGTTCGCCATTGATTATTTCTGAAAAATAATCAATGAGATCCCTAGTGAAAATATCCTTTAACAAAAGGAATCCATTCGAGTTGAAGGAATCCAAATCGTTTTGACTTAAACTAAATCTGTTATTAACAAGTGTTTTCATAATTGGTGATTTAGCATGATTTTCATGATTTATTGTATTGCTTAAAAGACGTTAACCTCTGATATTTCACTGGAACTTCAAGAAATTCATAGAACTCCTTAATAGAATTTTTTTGCGCCACATTTATGACCAAAAGTTTCTCTTTATTATTTCTGAAATAATTAATCGCGTCCATGTTATGTTGCTCATATACCTTCTTAAACTCTGAAGAATAAAGCGGCACATTAGGATAGTTAAAGATTCCTTTCATCATAATTTGCGTCCAGCCACTAAAGACATACTTAGAATCTTCAATATCTCCTTCAGTTACCATATTGTTCGACTTTGAGCTTACACGAGCCGTTTGATATTTTNTCAAGGAATTTAACCATTGTTCTGAAGAGCCGCGTATAGATAATATGAATTTGGCTTTTGGATACTTTTTTGCCAATTGTTCATAGAATCTAGGTATAGAAAAGGGAACATCTTGAAAGGCTTGAGCAGAAGCAATATACTCATCTAAATTCCTGATAACACCCGATTGAAAATACTCCGCTGCCATAACCTCACCAACTCGTGAATCACCCATTTCAAAGCCAAGCTGGCTCAAAGATGCATAAAGTGTTGTTGTTCCTGTCTTATTCATCCCTATTACAAATACCTTCTCATAGGACTTTGAAAAATCAACACGGACCTTATGTTTTAGCTTAAGGATTTCTATCGAAATTTTATTTAAAATCGTAAACTTCATTTTTACCAATCCTATCCTTTAATCTGGGAAATCAATCTTCTTTTTCTACTGGAACTCAATCCTACAAACCAGTACGGATCATTGTTTATTGCCTGATAAAGTATCTTTATCATCTCAGAAAAAGGAGTGCTTTTTTGACTCTTTATGAAGAGACGGTCATATTCAGCAATTTTAGTCCTTACTAAGGGTTTTATCTGTACTGGTGCAAAGTGAAGAACCTCTTTCCATAAACGATATCTGCCTACATCTGCTTTTTCTCTATAGGTTTTATTTAATGTCATGCCACCTGGATTCCTCCTTTTGACTGCCATTTTGTCCTGCATATAATAGCCATCTGCATGACTTAATAAGTATAATAAAGTATAGATATCACCAGACACTAGATTATCATTTACCGGTATATTCAATATCAAATCTTTTTTGGCAACTATGGTAGGAGTGGCAATAAAATGATTTAAGAACTCATCTATGAACTTTACATTAAAACCTCCATCTTTTGGTTTTTGGTAAAACGAGCGTTTAACAGGGACACCCTCTTCAAAAATGATATTAACATCATGACAACAGAACGAATATTGTGGATTATTCTCTAGATAACTCACCTGTTTTGAAAGCTTTAATTCGTCTGTCCAGTAATCATCGCCTTCACAATAAGCAACATATTTGCTCTTAAGTAGAGGATAAATAAACTTAGTTAGAGGCTTTACACCCAAACTAAATTGATTTTCTTTTTGAAAATATGGTTTAATAATATCCGGATATGCTTCCGCGTATGACTGTATGATCTCTTGAGTAGAATCAGTTGAAGCATCATCATGAACATAGCATTCAAATTTGAAATCAGTCTTTTGCTTGACCACACCTTTTAAGGTTTCTTCAATATATTTTTCATGATTGTAAGCCAATATTAAAACACTAACTGCAGTATTAACCATCATGACCTCTTTTCAGCATTACTAGATATGGCAACAGCGGGAACACCAAATACAGTGGTGTATGCTGGTACGTTTTTAGTAGCTAAACTACATGCTCCAACCACTGAATACTTATTCACTATGATATTTGGTAAAATAGTACTTCTGGTGCCTGTGAGAACACATTCGTCTAAGACTACGCCTCCTCCCGTAAAAGAGTACGCACTAATATGAGAGTAGTTCTTAACCGTTGTATCATGTCCTAAAGTTGAATAGGCCTGAACAGTGACAAAGTCTNNTAAAATNACATGATCACTAATTAAACAATTGGGTTGAATAATTACGCCATGACCAATATCAACGTTATCATGCATAATGGCTGATGGATGGATCAAACTAATAAACTCTCCTCCTTTTAATTGAATCTCTTCAATGTATTTCTGCTTGTACCTTGGATTACCTAAAGCACAAATAAAAACATCACTACTTGCAGGTGTATATGCCTCAACTGAAGAAATTATTGGAAGAGGTAAATTATTTTTCTTTTCAAGGCTTTTGTCGTCGTCTAAGAAACCATAAGGCATCCATTCTTTTCCATAACCTTGACACTGCTTAGACAGGCTATGAAGCTCCCTGCCTAGGTTACGCCCTCCAATTATAATTAATCTTTTCATCGCTTAAAATTCAAGAATACAGGCACCCCAAGAATAGCCGGTGCCAAAAGCAGCTAATAATATTTTACTTCCTCTTTTAATAAGTTGTTTCTCTTGCGCATCCTTTANAGCAATAGGAATAGAGGAAGCTACGGTGTTTCCGGTTGTGCGAAGACAAAAGTGAAACTTATCTTTTGGTATACGCAAGACTTTTCGCAATTGCTCTAGCATAAAACCATTCGCCTGATGAAAAATATATAAATCAATATCATCGTTTGATAACGATGATTTTGCTAGAACATCGCTTATGAGTTTAGGAACGGTGTTTAATGTGAATTTAAATACTTCAGGACCATCCATATACAAGTAGTTCTTATCAAACACATTTCCGTATTGATCCGTATTTACTTCACCATCCATAAAATCTGGATTACGCATTGCACCGCGATGCATAATAATGTTTTTCCCTCCCGATCCATCTGTACCAAGAACAAAATGATTGGGAACACCGCTCTTTGTTTCTTTTTCGCTGCTNACTAAAGTCGCAGAAGCTGCATCACCAAATAACGTTAAGTTCCCTTTATCCTCCTTATTAATAAATTTAGTTATGGTTTCGCTTGTAATCAATAATAAATTTTTAGCAATACCTGTATCTACAAGACTCGTAGCTAAAGCCAATCCGTAGATATACCCGCTGCAACCTTGCACATAGTCCAAACCACCTACATTCTTTGATAAACCCAAAGCATCCTGCACAAGACATGCTGTATTTGGAAAATTATAATCTGGGCTTTGCGTACATATGATGAGAAAATCAATTTGATCACGTGTGATTTCGTGTTCTTCAAAAAACCGCAGCCCCACAGAGATCGCCATATCTGAGGATAGCTCATGTTCAGCACTGATATGACGTGACTCTATCCCAGTTTTATTTGCNATTTTTTCTACTTCCCATTCGGGAAACAAATTAGAGATCTCTTGATTCGTTCTCGTTCTTTCTGGTAAATAAACAGATATATTGCTTATTGATGCCATCTTTTCATTTTATGAATGTGCAGTCAAACCTCCGTCAACTACTAGATTAATACCGGTAATCCAGCTACTTGAATCGGACAATAAGAAATGAACGGCGGATGCTACATCTTTTGGTTCGCCATACCTGCCTAATGGGTACTTTTTTAAATCATTTTGAAATGACTCTTCTCCCAAAGACGTTCTTAATACTTCTATTGCTTCCGTTTGAATGATACCTGGTGACACAGAGTTTACCCGAATACCTTGTTTACCTAACTCTATAGACAATGACTTCACGAGTCCTTCTAATGCACCTTTGCTACTACCATAAATAGTACCTCCTATTGACCCATGAACAGCACTAGTGACCGATGACATTAAAATCATTGATGCGTTTCGAGCTATTTTACGGTTCTTAATTAATTTTTGAAGGAGTAATGTGGGCGCCATATAATTAACTTCCATTAATTCACGAATAGATTGGTCATTGTGTATTTGAAATGGTATTAATTCAATTAACCCTGCATTGAGAACAACGCCGTCCAATTTTTCGCACTCAGAAGCAATATGTTCCTGTAGTTCCGCTGAGGTTAAGTCACCCAAAAACGTTTGATGGGAAGTGCCATTTAATGATTCAGCTACTCTGTCCAATCTTTCTTTATCCCTGCCGCAGATATATAGATGTGCACCTGCTCTTGCTAGTCTTTCGGCTATACCTTTCCCTATTCCGGAGGAAGCGCCAGTTACAAGTATCTTTTTATCCTTTAAGTGAAAATATTCATCCATGAATAAACTCTTAATCCAGTGTAAAATAGGGTCCGTGATAACTATTTGCGTTATCTGTTATCCAAGGTGCCATTTTTCGGTCGTCTTTGATATAATTAATTACTTCACAACTTGACATGCGGAATTGACCCGGTCCGTAAAATTCATCTTCCATACATAAGAGCATTCCTGTTCCGTAATCCAAAAAGTTTTTGCCGTCAATAGAGGCATTGAATTCTTTTTGATTAATCCAACGCTGCAATATCATGGTTTTAATGCTCTCCGCATTAAAAGCACTCTTCCATTCTAACTCAGAAACCAACGGTCCTGGAATAATCCCTTCACTTTTGCCCAAAAGCTGCGGCTTTAAAATGAACTCATCCTTATTGTTTTGAGCATAAGTCCATAAATCTTTTGATTGCTTTCGCGTATATGTTGGAATTAAGTATTCTTTTAAAAATGAGGAATCCATCTTACCCAAAGCACTGTCCCTAAATTCATCGTCCCAAAGCACTGCTAAGAACCTTTTGTCATGCAACAACAAAACAGTCGGTAGTGGATTTAAACAATCTGATTTGGAAATCGCATGTATTTCGTTCTCTGTTAAGGCCTCAATTTCCATTTGTGAAAAAGCATTTAGAACAGGCCTTTGTTCTAATAAATGGAGATTATCAGCAATAGTATCTGGATAAATATAATGAAGTGTTACTCCTATTTTTTCAAAAAAAGGTCTGTAAAATCGTATGTCTCCTTCTCTATCTCTGCCCTTAAGAATGACCAAGCTATCTTCCAATCCAGACCACCATTCAAAGGCATGATCTATTACATTATCTATAATACGCGACCTATTGTTTTCTTGATTAGAACACTTATTTCTTTTCTCCATGATGAATTCAGAAATTCCGTGTCCCCAATAAGCTTCATAGTATCTGCAACCTAGTTCGCAAATCTTAATTTTACCCGTTTCAGGAATGACAAAATCTGGACGATAAAATCCAATTCTAGTTTCTTCAAGATTGAAACTTGTCACGATTTTTTTGAACTTTTCGGAATATTCTATGATTGAATCATACTGTTCATACCTAGGTAAAAAGTATTTGAATGATTTGAAAAGTAAATGTTGAACCTTTTTGAGGTTATCAAATTGATCACTATCAATTACACAAGGTTCATCATAATAATAAGGATATCGGAGCGCTGATTCCTCATCGCAAATATCCCAATAGATAGACTTTGCTTCTTCAAAGTTCGTTATCAATTCTGAATCTTTTGAAAAGTTAATTCATGAAGCGGCGTATTCCGTCCCAAAATGTGCTTCGCTCGTATATTGTATTTGATTGGAAACAAGTCTCTGCCTGGTGTCTCCAATATATCAAATTCTAGGATCTCAAAGTCCTTAAGTAATACTTTCCACCCAAACTCGGTAAACCTCCAACAATCTGGAATTGGGCCGTGTATTCTAAAATTTAAGGGAGCAGAAATCAATAATATACCNTCAGGCTTAAGAATTCTTTTTAATTCTTCAATTGCACCAAAAGGATTCAATGTATGCTCTAGCACTTCTAAACAAGCTACAGCATCATATGAATGACTTTCTATGTCATCATTTCTGACAGTAATATCTCCAACATAAGTTGGGTTATTTTCTGCAACAATATCAAAGGAATCTATATCCCAATTAGAATAACACTCTTGGATATATGTGCGGCCTTCAGGCCCAATTTCAAGCATTCTACCTGAATTGTTCATCTCTTTGGTACTTCTATCTATAAATTGATCCAAATGCTCACGAGCCATTTTAAGAACGCTTGCATCAAAATTTTCAATATTCATACTTCTATTATTTATTCAATTGCGACTGCAATTGCTCAATTCTCTGAGAACGTGAATTTTTAAAAAATGAAACTTCTTCCCTATTGACAGGATTCATCTCCACTTGCCAATCTGATTCGCAACTTCCAGTTAGAGCATTATTCGCATAAGGACTTTTACCATTTAGAACATGGGCCTCAAGCATTAATCGCTCTTCACCTTGCTTAAAAGCTTGAGAAAAATGCCAGATATTTGAATTCATTATCAATACATCACCTGCATTCAATTCTGGGCAAAAAGCGCTTAAATCACCAGGAAGAACGCGCGACTCCAACTCTCCTGCGTCACCCAAATATCCAAGTTTATGAGTACCTGGATAAAGTGACAAGCCACCATTTAAATTATGGCAATGAGATAGGGCTAAAAAAAGAGAATATTGCTCATTATCACCGTATTGATAACAAATATCCTGATGCAGAATTACGGCAGCCGGTGAATCAGCATTTTTAGATAGTAAACGCACGAACCCTAAACCTACGTTGCCATCAAACATGTGTTTGAACAATGAGGTGAAAGAATCCTTTNTAAATACATTCTGAAATTCTTGATTAGAATCAATCTTAACTTCCGTAGAATGTNGAGGAGAGCGAGCAATGGCCTCTGAGGAATACAAATCCGAATATAAGGAAGTTAATTTTTCACAATGACTAGTTTCAACAAGTCTATTAACCACAAAGAATCCCAAACGATCAAGGACTTGACTATTCAATTGATTACCCTGATATAAACCGGAGTCAATTGATTTTTTAATTTTAACAGTTGGTGCTAAAATTTTCATTAAAAATCTTTTTTAGCGGGAAACTAAATGGAACAATTCCCCTACTGTGGATGCTTCTTTAATTTCAGAACCATTCAGATGAAGTGAGTACCTCTGTGAAGCTAGGGCCATAAATGACAATAAAACTAGTGAGTCCCACTCCTCAATATCAATGATTTTAGTTTCAAGGGTTAGAGTATTAGCGTTTTCAATTTCTAGAACTTCTAAAAAAAAATCCCAAAAATCTTGTTCTAAAGTTGATTGATCTAAGCTCATTATTCTGTTAGAAAATACTATAAATTATTCCTAAACTCAATTCGTTTGGTTCGCCGTTCACTAAATAATAATTTCCTGAAAGAGACATTTTATCGGATAGAGAGTAGGTTAGCTTATAATTCAATAAACCATTGAATGGAATCACGTTTTGTGAACTTGTACCAGATAAGATCGCACCAATTCCTGCATAATGATTGACTTTGTCTGACTTCAACAAAGGAAGAAGTACTGCACCAAAGAATCTATCGGCAAAAGGGTCAAAATTATTAGCTACATCTTCTGCTGAATTATAGTGAAATTCGTTTGTTTGATAGCCGGCATTAATCAGCCATTTACTTTTATATTCCGTTGAAACAGATAAGGTGTAGGCATTTAAACCGAATTCTAAGTTGACAGTACCGTTAGTGAATGATTGGCCGTTAGAGGAGAATATAAAAAAACAAGTAAAAAAGAGCGACGCGAGTATTTTAGACATAATTGTTGAGTTTTGACTATGAATATTTAATTGTACAACTTACAACAATATTCGCAAATGATAAATTTACTTAAGATTTAAAAAGTTCAATTAATCAGCAATTACTGACAGATGAAAAGACGTCTCATGTTTTGCGAAATAGTCAAGCTTGAAATTATTCCACAATTTCCTCTGCAGGCGTTAAGGTCTTTACTTCATTAGCCTTCTTTTCAGCTTTAGCGTCTTTTCGAGCATCTTTCTCCTCTTTAAATCTCTTATCAAATAAAGCTAAACTTGCCCCAGCAGTAAGATGGACATTTGAGAAATCAGAGGGGACCACTAAATCCGTTGGCGCCAATGCGCCTAAGTTTACATCAGAAGCCATTAACTCGTCTCCTATAGTAGCGAAATCCATTACTGAACGCGTACCAACAAAAACTTGGATGATGGGTGTCAGTCGAAATTGTAAAGCTAAATTCAAGAAATCGGAATTCATTTCATCCAACGCTGNGTAGTATCCAGCTTTAACTTGTAATGACTTGAAACACCACCAAAAGGCATTGAAGCCTAAATAATCATAATCGCGAACAGAATTAGTCCGTGAGATATAATGTGCACCTACGTAGGACCTTTTACCAAAATAACAGTTCATTGCACCTTGAATGGTTTGAGGCAATACGACATCATAACCCGTTACAAGTGACTGATTAGTTAGAGTAGTATTTAAACTGTCTAACTCATCTATGTATTCTGCTATTGCATTATTGATTTCGTCTGCAATGGTATCTCCGGGCTGGCTCGTATAGCTAAACCCGCCAATATTCTTTGACTCTTTTAACTTATGTTGAGCATCACCTAAAGCGGTGAAACCCGAACCTCCGAAACCATTCATGTTAAAACTTAATTCAAGCATTTTGATTGGCCTTGCTGTAATACCAAAATTGTAAGAATTTGAAACAGCCATTGGGGTAGTTACAAAATCTTGAATTTTTATTTCAGGGTCACCATTACTATTTAGGTGAATGACCTTAGAAGTGAGCTCATCAATACTTAGTTGGGTAATATCCTCTTGCTTGAGAATGTTGGAAGTGATGATATCTATATCTAAGCCCGCATCCAATTCAACTAATCCATTAGTCGCAGGTGTGGAACTTAAACTCAATTCATTTACAACCATACGAGCTCCAGCATAATACCGATGTTGATTGAATGCAGCACCTATTCTCAGCCGGTTATCCAAAAACGAACGTTGAAAACCTATGTAAGCCGTACCAATGACATCTTGGGAAAAACCAAAATCAGAGAAATCACCAACATAATTGGGATCAAAATCACCTTGAGCATCTGCCATACCTGAATATGCAAAACGCATCATATCTAAATCAACAGCTAAGCTAGTCCACAAATCTATTTGAGTTCCAGCATAAATATAATTTTTACCAAGTTTTAGACCTAAACTCAAGGCATCAATATGAAGCTCATTGCTAATGCTAAAAGAACCTTGATCTAGGGCACTTAAATTTCCAAGTATTCCATCGGAACCTGCGAATAAATCACCAGCTGTAAGGCCAAAGTTTAAATCTTGATAAAACTGAGCATATCCAAAATGAAAGCTGGTCAAAGGATCCGCGGAAGGATTTGATATGATATTCGTTGTATTCCCCAACATTCCATAGTTGACTACATTTTGTGCATTACTCATTAATGCACCGAATACAAAGAGTGTTGTAAATAGTTTTTTCATGAGATACTTATTATTATAGTTCTACTTTCAATTTTGCCTCAAGGCCTATAGCCAGTCCTACGGTGGCATCTGTCCTTAATTTAACCGGTGTACCGCCGTTGTTATAGCTAATCACGGTAGCTTCAGCCTCTACAACTCGAGCTTGAATTAAATCAGCAAATTCTGTTTCTGTTATTACCAGTTCAGCATTTAGAGTATTTGGCATTACCACTACTCCATTACTATTAGGTATACCACTTTCGAGAAGCGGTAAAGATTTCTTTAAAACCAAATTTCCAGAGTCGTCGTAGAAATTTAAATCAACAACAGCATCAACAGGAAGAGTGCTTGTTGCTATAATGATAAGCTTCGCATATTCAATTTCATAGTATTCACTCGTAAGCTGACTCTCCAAATTCAAATTACTATCCAATACTTGTGTGAGAGAAATCCCTGCAGTACTAAAAGTAAACGGCAACTCCAACAATAAATCACCTGTAACCCTAGCGTCGCTAGTAACAAAGTTGTATTTACCGTAGGTGGCAGTATCTGGGTTAATCGTAATCGAACCACCATAACTCACGCTATCGAATGGAAGCGTAAAGACGTTGGTAATAGTACTGTTCGTATTATCATAAAAAACTGACCCAGTGGCGGAATCTCCCACAGTTGTTGGGAAGGGCAATATTTGTTTAGGGCCATTAAGTGGATATTCTGTGCCATCTCTAAATGCACTAAAATCTAAATCAAGCTCCATTGGCATACCAATATTGCTTGTGATGTTAATACCCAAAGTTGGTTCTTCAAAAGTTATCAAACCCTGAAACTGATCTAAGAAATCAATATTCAATGCAATATTATCTGATGGGAAAGTTACCGCAGTATCACCAAAATATCCTTCTATATAGTTAAAGTCAATATTGTCCATGTCAAACTTAACACTGAGTCCCTGTGAACTATCCACCTGAACCTGCCCAGCCGTACCAAGCAATGTTGCGCTCAATTCTACTGGCATTCGACTATGATCTTGCACTGTATCCGTGGTCAAATCAAAAAGTGTACTATTTAAAGATATGGTGCCCGTAGTGCTTTGATTTGCAACGACTAAAATTGTTGTATCCACGGGAGCTCCATTTTTATCCGTAGAAGGGAAAGCTAAAGTTATTTCTACGTCTGCAGGAATAGTGGAAGTAAAGTCATAATCCAGATCGCCCGCGGTAAAGGCAATAGTATTAATTTCAACTCCTGATATACCCAGATCTACAATTTGCTTTTGATCAGTTATTGCGATTGTATCTAACTCTACGATTGCATTATATACTTCCAATCCTGTTCCAGCTAACGAAAATTCAATTTCGTCCATGAGATCTATGTTAATGGAATTATTTGATGATCCTGGGCTTGACACTGTCTTAATACTCACCGCAATAGTGTTAGGGATAGTAACGCCTACTAAGGACTTAGAGTCTGTTGCTGTTCCTCCATTAGCGCCAACATTATTGAATTGATATGCCGGCACTATTGGAGCTGATGTTACCGTATCAATAAGCTCTATCTCCATGGTAAGTTCTATAGGCCAATCATTTTTAAGGGTCATACTTAGATCTCCTTTCGAGAATGAAGCACTAGTAAACATGGATAGTGGAGGCGCATTGAAAACACCGGCGTTAGTTGTACTAAGAGCGGGGAATGGTCCAATAAAGCTTGCTGCCTGGAGGTTATCTCCTGAAATATCAAGCACTATCTCATCCAATAAATCAACAAAAATTGGCGTATTAGGCGAACCAGGACTACTTACGGAAACTACCTTAAAGCCTAGGGTGCTTGGCAGTGTTACTCCTGATAAGGAATTTGTTTGAACATTTGAGCCACCATTGGCCAATACATTCACAAAATCATAAGTAAGAATGGTAGAATCTGTTATGGAATTTACCAGATCAATAGTCATTGATAAATCAATAGCCCAGTTATTAGTCAATCCTATGGATAAATCACCTGAAGAGAATGATGCCGAAGTAAAATTACCCAAGCTATCCGCAGCAAACGTTCCAACATTGTTTTCATTTACACTTGGAACAGGACCGGTAAAGCTGCTTGCTTTCAAGCCAGTACTGCTTACACCTAAAACTATTTCATCTGATACATTGATAGTTACAGATGTTGAAGGTGAACCAGGACTCGTTACAGATACTATTTCAAATCCCAAAGTGCTAGGTAATGTTATTCCCGACATACTTTGTGATTGTGACGCAGTTCCTCCGTTAGCGGAAGCATTGTTCAAATTATACGTGGCAATTACTGCGTTATTGGTAGTATTCACCAAATTCAATGCTATGCTTAAATCAATAGGCCAATTATTCGTTAATGATAAATCTAATGATCCGTTTGAAAAGGTAACATCCGTGAAATTGCCCAAGTTCCCGCCGCTATAAGTACCTAAATTAGATTCGTTTACAGCTGGAAAAGGTGCTGTAACGCTTGATGCTTTCATATTAGTACCAGAAATACCAAAGGTTATTGCATCCGTTAAGTCAATAGGGACAGAAGTTGATCCCGTTCCCGGTGAACTTACAGAAGTAATACTTAAACCCATGGACGCAGGTAGTGTTACTCCAACTAGACTGGCACTTTGTGTGGAAGACCCACCGTTTGGTGCTAGGCCATTAAATGTGTAGGATAATATGCTATTGCTAGAAACAGTGTCTATAATGTCTATTACCATACTCAGTGATACCGGCCAATCATTGGTTAATGATAAAGCAAGTGCTCCATCAGAGAACGTCACACTTTCAACATTCCCTAAGTTGCCTCCTGCACTATAAGTACCTACGTTTGACAGGTTAACCGAAGGAAATGCAGCATTTAAACTTGATACTTGCAAATTAGTTCCACTTATCCCAAAGGTCAACGCATCATTAACATCTATTTGTACCGAAGTTGAGCCAGAGCCCGGAGAACTAACGGAGGTTATACTAAAGCCCATTGTTGAAGGTAAAGTAACCCCATTAAGACTTTTACTTTGGCTATCTACTCCACCATTAGCGGATACATTATTAAAGCTGTAAGACAAAATAGGGATACTAGGATTCAGTGTATCAACAATCTCAATATCCATACTTAATGTAACGGGCCAATCATTAGTTAATGACAAGGCTAAATCTCCGTTGGATAGTGTAACATTTGTGAAATTCCCTAGATTTCCAGCGCCAAAGGTCCCAACGTCAGTTTGATTTACTGACGGGAACGGAGCATTAACTGTAGTGGCTTTTAGATTTGTCCCGCTTATTCCAAACGTTATACCATCTTGCACATCAATGGGTACTGAATTTGATCCTGTTCCCGGCGAACTCACAGAAGTAATACTCAAACCTAAAGAAGAAGGTAAAGTAACGCCTACTAAGCTCCTGTTTTGATTTGCTGTGCCTCCATTGGCACCTACATTATTGAAAGTATATGTTAAAATTGGAACACCAGGATTTAGCGTATCAACAATTTCAATATCCATGCTTAAAGAAACGGGCCAATCATTGGTTAATGAAAGAGCGAGATTACCATCGGAAAGCGTGACATCGGTAAAACTACCTAAGTTACCTGCACCAAAAGTTCCCACATTAGTTTGATTTACTGATGGAAAAGGAGCATTCAAACTTGATGCTTCCAAATTAGTTCCACTAATATCAAATGTTATTTGATCCTGCACATCAATCGCAACTGAATTAGAGCCAGAACCTGGAGAATTGACTGAAGTTATGGCAAAACCCATAGAGGATGGAAGTGTTATTCCAACTAAGCTTTGACTTTGGGAAGCGGTTCCACCATTAGCTGAGATACCATTAAAATTATAGGTTAAAATTGTAGTATTCGTAATGGTATCTACAATGTCTATTCCCATACTCATGGATACTGGCCAGTCGTTTGTAATTGACAACGCTAGTGCGCCATCCGAAAGAGTAACATCCGTGAAATTGCCCAAGTTTCCACCACTAAACGTGCCCAAATTCGTTTGATTTACTGAAGGGAAAGGAGCATTTAATGAAGAAGCCTCCAAATTTGTTCCACTAATTCCTAACGTGATATTATCCTGCAAATCGATTGGCACTGAGGATGCCCCAGAGCCTGCTGAGTTTACAGAACTTATTCGCAATCCCATGGTAGATGGTAAAGTGATTCCAACCAAACTTTTGCTTTGAGAGGATGACCCACCATTACCTGCAATGTTATTAAAGCTGTACGAAAGAATTGTTGCATTGGTCAATGTATCTACAACATCCACATCCATACTCATTGCTACTGGCCAGTTATTTGTGAAACTCAATGTCAAATCCCCCGCAGAAAACGTTGCGTTGTCAAATGTACCCAGGCTACCGCCGGAACCATAGGTACCAACATTGGATTGATTTACCGATGGAAATGGTGCGTTATAACTTGAAGCAACCATGCCTGCTGTAGCAATATCCATTGTTATTGCATCAGAAGTATCAATTACAACAAAACTTGAGCCTGAACCTGGACTGCTGATGTTGGTCATCAAAAATCCCATCGTTGATGGCAAGGTTTCCCCAATCAAGGATTTGGTTTCAGAATCTGTTCCACCGTTTGCTGGTATATTCAAGAAGGTATATGAAAATATCACAGAATTGTCGGCTGTATTGATGAGGTCAATATCCATATTCATTGGAACCGGCCAATTATTAGTTACCGTCAGTGTTAAATCCCCAGCGGAAAGCGTTACATCTGTAAAATTCCCTAAACTTCCTCCACTGTAGGGCCCTACATTAGACTCATTCATAGGTGGAAATGGCGAATTGGCTCCGTTTGCATTATTGATGGCTGTTAGACCAGCATCTGTAGCCACTTGTCCTAGTGTAATATCTTGAGATTCACTAACGTCTGAAACACTTAATGCACTCGCAAAGCTCCCTCCTATGCTCGTTGAGATGGACTCAAGAGTAATGTCCTGATTAGAACTAAAGTCGTTAATATTAAGGCTAGAAGCCAAGGCTCCACCTCCTGTTGAGGCTAAATTATCAAGCGTTACACTTTGACTATTACTGAAATCATTAATAGTTAAACTTGATGCCAATGCTCCTCCGGCACTTGAAGCCAAATCGTCTAAGCTAACGCTCTGGTTATTGCTAAAATCACTAATGGTTAAACTAGAGGCTATGGCCCCACCGCCTATTGAGGCTAGATCGTCCAACGTTACACTTTGGTTGTTGCTGAAATCACTAATGGTCAAACTTGATGACAAAGAGTTGTTACCATCAGACATCAAGTCGTCTAAACTGACGCTCTGGTTTGTGGAGAAGTCGCTAATGGACAAGCTTGAAGCTAAACCACCGCCGTTGGCCATTAAATCATCTAAACTCAAACTCTGAGACGTATTAATATCACCTACGGATAGCGAAGATTGCAAACTTCCTCCAGCCGTATCAATTACTCCTTGTAGTGATATCGCTTGAGTAGCATTTATATCATCGAGTGAGACATTTAAACCCGATTGTGCAGAACTTCCAAGGTCATCCAACAAATCATTCAAACTCACTGATTCACTCACACCAAAACTATCAACGGGAACACTTCCCATTTTCACGCTTTGATTCACAAGGTTTTGTGCTGGAAGCGAAATTAAATCCGTCAAAGCTTGATCAACAACATTATCCTGAGCAAGAACAACCTGATAAAGTCCGTTGTTCTGTGAAATAAGCGTATCATTTGGATCGTTCGGATCTATTATGTGCTCAAGTGTTAAATTAGCTTCACCTATGGGTACTGCGATTACTGGATTGGCGTTTGCGGTTGTGTTTACCTGTACACGATCCTTTTTACAAGAACTAAACAGTATTAAAGACGCACCAATCAGAAGGAAGANCTTCTGCATTTTGTTTGGNTTTAATTCAATCCCAAGGTAATTCAATACCAAGAAAAAGACTAATTCTTATGAAGAAAAACACGAGAATGGAATTAAATGAAATGAAGAGGACATTATTTAGCCTATTTCCGCCAAAAATTGTTGGTATATTTTGGCCTATAATCTTGCTTCAATGCTTTAATGTGCTCATGGGTCAAGACCGAATAACTGGTGCTACATTTCAAACAAGAAGTCCAGTTGTTGCAGAACATGGAATGGTCTGTACTTCTCATCCATTGGCCTCCCAAATTGGGCTTGAAATTTTGAAAGATGGCGGNAACGCCATAGATGCCGCCATTGCGGCGAATGCCGCTCTAGGTTTAATGGAGCCCACAGGCTGCGGCGTAGGAGGCGATCTATTTGCGTTAGTTTGGGATTCAAAAACTAAAAAACTCTATGGGTTAAATGCAAGCGGTCGCTCTCCAGAATCACTAACCTTAGACACATTACGAGCAATGGGACTAAAAAAAATCCCGGCCTATGGTCCGCTTCCAGTAACTGTTCCAGGTGCAGTAGATGGTTGGGTTGCCCTGCATAATCGATTTGGATCTATACCTATAAAAAACATTCTTGAGCCGGCAATTCGTTACGCCGAAAATGGATTTCCAGTTACGGAACTGATCGGTTATTACTTGAAATCTATTGATAAATTTCAACATATGGGATATCCAAATATAGCAGCAACATATCTGCATCCCAATGGAGGAGAGCGACCAAAAAGTGGAACGAGATTTCGAAACCCAGCGCTCGCTAAAACATATCGAGTAATTGCAAAAAATGGACGCAAAGGATTTTATGAGGGCGTCATTGCTGAGACTATTACTGGCTTCATTCAAGAACAAGGAGGATTTCTGACATTATCTGATTTACGCAAACACCACAGTCAATGGGTGGAGCCTGTCAGCGTGAAATACAGAGGTTACGATGTTTGGGAGTTACCACCCAATAGTCAAGGAATAGCCGCCTTGCAGCTTTTGAATATTTTAGAAAATATAGACTTCTCCCCTCTTGCATGGGCCAGCGAAGAGCATCTCCATTATTTCATTGAAGCTAAAAAGCGTGTTTTTGAGGACAGAGCAAAATATTATGCCGACATGGATATGTCTGAAGTTCCCGTTGAAGAATTACTCAGTAAAACGTATGCACGAGCGAACTACGAAGCTTTAAAACCTCAGGCTAGCAATTATTTAGCGGGAGAAATTAGCGCGGGAGAAACAACCTATTTAACCGTAGCTGACCGAGACGGAAACATGATAAGTCTCATTCAAAGTAATTACAGAGGAATGGGCTCCGGAATGGTACCGCCTGGCTTGGGATTTATGTTGCAAGACCGAGGCGAGCTCTTTTCATTGACAGAAGGAAATAACAATACTTATGAACCGCTGAAAAGACCGTTTCATACCATAATACCAGGTTTTATGACAAAAGATGGAGAGCCTATTTTAAGTTTCGGCGTCATGGGCGGTGATTTTCAGCCACAAGGGCACGCTCAAATCATCATGAACATGATTGATTTTGGAATGAATGTTCAAGAGGCAGGAGATGCTCCTAGATGGGACCATAGCGGCGGATCCTCTCCTGTAACTGGTTATTCCAATGACAAAGGAGAAGTTCATGTGGAGAGCGGTATTCCTTATGAAACAGTCAGAGGACTGATGAGTCGCGGCCATAAAGTTGGATTTGCTAGAGGGATTTATGGGGGCTATCAGGCTATATACCGAGACCCAAAAACGGGATTTTTACATGGCGCCAGTGAAAGTAGAAAGGACGGTCAAGCCGTAGGTTTTTAATATAAAAATCAGTTTAATTTAAACTAATGAGACAAGATATCAAGATACCCGAAGTAAGGAATGTTTTTGTTGCTGCCGTTCAATTAACAGAGGATAATGGGGATTTAAATTGGTGGATATATTTAATCAACGATTCTGAAGGTCCTCTGGAGAATATTCTTATTCAAAGTCGCGGGTACAGCGATTTAGAATCTAAATTGGGTACTCAAACTGCTACTTTGCGAAAACTTGTCAAAGTGTTACCTGCCAAATCGGTCACTAAAATTGAACCATTAGTCAAGGAGGTTTTTAGTCTATTTAATGAATACTGGATTAGTTTTTTTGAAGATGGTCAAATGAAGGACCGCAAATATATTTTTGGACCTCACACCATAAACCCCGCTTTATGTGAAGCGCTACCTATGTATAATCTGCAGGGTGTTATAGTCAAATAGAATCATAAAAATAGATGGGCTAGCAGGTCATTTTGGCATCACGATCAATCGGAAGACTATTGAGACTTAGTGATTAGCTTTCAATTATATTGCGAAAAAGGAACCTAAGCTCAAGGTTAAAATGGTTACTCAGAAATTACAATAACTTCCCAGCCATTACTGTNAGAAGCGAAATGACTAAAACAAGGAAAACGATAGTACATGCTATTCGTCAAGGAAAAATTGGTGGTGGAGAGAGCCATGTGCTCAGTTTGGTATCGAGATTAAATAGAGAATTGTACAGAAATGTTGTCATTTGCTTTACGCATGGACCCATGATTGATGCACTGAAAGATTTAGACATTGATTACCATGTGATTCCCACGACCATCCCTTTCAACGTAACCATTGTCAATGAATTAACTTCGATTCTAAAGTTAGAAAAGGCAGATTTAATTCATGCTCATGGTACGCGGGCGGCTTCAAATGTTTTTATGGGCGCTGCTAGGCTTGATATTCCATGGGTTTATACCATTCATGGCTGGAGCTTTCATAGTGATCAAAATGCGTTCATATCATTCATTAGAAAAACAAGCGAGCGCTGGTTAACCCTAAAAGCTTCAAAAAATATCTGCGTAAGCTATGCCAACGAAAATTTAGGCAAAAAGCTCATTGAATTAAAGAATTCTACAGTCATTCATAATGGCGTTGATTTTATACGATTCAATCCAACAATCAATTTTCGTAAAACCATTCGTGAAGAAAATGGTATTCCTGAAGAATCCTATTGCGTGGCATTTATCGTGAGAATGACCAAACAAAAAGATCCGCTCAATACTATTCGCGCAATTTCTCTTTCATTAAATCAAAATCGGGCATTACACTTTTTAATTGCAGGTGATGGTGAGTTATTGGAACCTTCAAAAAGGCTTGCAACCGAGCTTAAGGTAGATAAGCATATCTCATTTTTAGGTTTTCGAACTGATGTACCCGAACTGCTAAGTGCTTGTGATGCATTCATACTTCCTTCTTTGTGGGAGGGTCTTCCAATCGGAATTATTGAAGCTATGGCTATGAAAAAGACAATAATTGTATCCGATATTGAGGCTAATGCTGAGTTAATCTCTCATGAAAAGGAGGGAATATTGATCCCAAGGGAAAATCCCGAAGCCCTTTCCCAAGCATTAATTGAGGTTAGTACAAATGAAAATTCTAGTAAAGAAATGGCAGAAGCTGCTTACCAAAAATCTCAAGCATTGTTTAATTTAGATAATATGGCCATTCGTGTAGGGCATATTTACCAGAGCATACTTCACCACTAACTGTCTACTCCTTTTTTACGAATAGCATGCCAAACAATCCAAGCTAGAGCGGCATTGAAGAGATAAAAAATATACTTCAATACAAAAGCTACATTGCCAAAAAGAATGTTTTGATACAATTTCAAAATATTATACATCTGCCACGAAGCCCAAGTATCAGCATACATTCTAGGCGTATTTAGTATACCACTGTATGTGATAGCGGTAATTGCCGAAGTAATGATGAATTTTGACATTTTTTCACCTAATGGAGCCTTCAAAAAATCTGTAAATCCAATGTAGTTAAGTGTTACCGCTAAGACGAAAGCAGCACCAATATTTAGAAAAAAAATAAAATCAATTTTTCTAGGAATTTTATTTGACCGACGTTTCCAATAAACATAGGTTATTCCAGCCCCAAGAAAAGAAATAGGATAAGTCAGAATGGCTGCATCATTCCCTAATGAGTAGTCAACGAATGCACTATTTATTGCTGTACCTAGTCCTATTAAATTCCCTATGTTTTTGCGCTTGGTAACCATACGTGTAACTACCATGCTGAATCCTACACCAATTGTTGAAAACCAACCAATGGGAAGTCCATTGACCTCAGTCTTGTGGA
This sequence comes from Flavobacteriales bacterium, assembly GCA_002707525.1. GTDB lineage: Bacteria > Bacteroidota > Bacteroidia > Flavobacteriales > Schleiferiaceae > UBA10364. The sequence goes on along the minus strand of PAND01000002.1, from coordinate 159,403 downwards.
AACCCAAATAAAAACTTCCACCAACCACCAAAGCGACACCTATGATATCTAGATAGGTACTCTCTAAAAAATTCTTTAACCTGAAGAATACTTGTTTCATGCTGCTGTAAATGTAAATCTTCGCAGTAAATTCTGCCTAAAATCAAAAGGTTAAATGAGTATCAAAGACAATAAAATCATTGCGGACTGTATACGGTTCGTTAAACATACCCTAAATGAGGCTGAAGGTGGACACGATTGGTTTCATATTGAACGGGTATGGAAAAACGCAAAGCTTATCTCACAGAAAGAACACTGTAATTTAATTGTGGTTGAATTGGCTGCTCTTTTGCATGACATTGCTGATTCAAAATTTCATAACGGAAATGAAGAAATTGGACCGATAACTGCTTCGGAATATCTTGCCACTACTAACCTTCCTAGCGACGTAACTGAGCATATCATAGCCATAATAAGGAATGTGAGTTTCAAAGGAGGAAATACAGCTAAGACTCATAATAGCATTGAGCTTGATATTGTTCAAGATGCAGATCGTTTGGATGCCTTAGGTGCCATAGGAATAGCGAGAACCTTCAATTATGGAGGATATAAGAATAGAACCATCTATGACCCAACTATTCTACCTAACCTAAACATGAGTAAGGAGGAATATAAAACGTCCTCCTCACCTACCTTGAATCACTTTTATGAGAAACTTTTATTATTGAAAGACCTAATGAATACATCTACTGGAAAAATGATTGCGCAGGAAAGACATTCATTCATGGAAAAATTCTTGAGTCAGTTTTATGACGAATGGAATGGTAAAAAATAGATGCTCTTTATAACCTTCATTAAACCACGAATTACCCCCATTATCTTTTAATGAACTTTAGTTTTTCCGGAGTTTTATTTAACAAAGTGAATACATAAACTCCGCTGGGCAGTGAACTTACATTAACGCTTTTGTTGTCTTGATTTAGTTCACCCGAAAAAACGGTTCTCCCTATCAAATCTTGAATAACGTATCCAACGGGAATCTCACTCTGAATTCCATCTACTTCAAAAAAGTTGATGGTAGGATTAGGGTAAATATTTAATGGTGACATTCCACTTTCACCAAGTTCCATGGGATTTCCTATTAAAAACTTTGATTGCTGGTACCCCAGGAGGGCAAGCACCACTCGCTGATAATTCAATAGACTGTGCAACAGGAAAAGCGTACTGGTCCACCCACCACTGCCATTGCTCAAGCAATAAATTTCATGTTGGAGAACCCGTTTGTCCATCGTTGAAATATCTTTTAGAATGAATCAAAATGGCATCGTTATGTACAGTGTTATCAGGCATAGTAAACGTTCCTGAAGAAATTGCCTCCGTATATACCGAATCATCTCTATACATTGATGGAGGACAACCATTACAAGTAAACGGAACGTTTAATTCTGAATCTGAATGAGAATCCCCTACGGAAAATGGGTAAGGAAATACAACTAAGGCATCTTGATACGAAGTAGTAATTACAGAAATTTCTCCGTTAAAGTTGAACGCGTTGGTATTGAATCCTAGAAATAACTGATTGCCATCCTCAAATTTGACATGTGTTGCATTGGGATAATTATTACCAACATTTGAATTGGCGATAGGCTCAAATACAATAGAAGCATTTGCATTAGTAGTGACATTCGAAAAATCCCAATTACCCTGAGTAGAAAATGAAATCAAGTCGTTTTACACCGTTACAGGAAATTATACCGAGGCATTTGGCAAACTGGGTTGCGTTAAACTCTGTGCAAACAAATAATGTCCAGCTAGGATACCAANCGTTAAGATTATCTTTCTCACGAGTTAAGTGATTTGGGATTATTAAAGGGTAAAAGTTAAACTTTTTGTTTATCTCCAATCCTAATACATTCATTATCTTGACAATACTATTCATTAAATCGCTTCTAAGATGCGTCTATTATTTTTTCTGCTGCTGAATTTTGGAGCCCTTGCCTTAGGTGGTTTTCTTATGGGTGAAGGCCCTAGCAGTGCGTGGTATTCTAATTTGAATAAAGCTCCATGGACCCCCCCAGGCTGGGTATTTGGAGCATCATGGACGTTGATTATGCTCTGCTTGAGTTTATTCATGTCAAGAGCCGTTCAGATTGGGCCGTTAAGGTCTCCCATTTTATGGGTTTACAGCATCCAATTACTATTGAACATAATATGGAATCCCCTATTTTTTAATTTCAACTGGATGGGAATTGCGCTCATTGAAATCATCTGTTTAGTCTTTGTTGTTGGAGCTATGGCAGTTATCTCTAGGCCATACCTCCCTAAAATGTCTTGGCTATTGGCGCCCTATGTTTTATGGTTATGCATTGCAATAACCTTGAACGCTTATGCATTACAAAACAATTAAATGCTAAGGGATTTATTCTAATTTATATATGAGTCAATTCGAAGATCATTATGTTAATCGTTCCAATTGGATTCGCGCTGCTGTATTAGGCGCAAACGATGGTATTCTTAGTGTTAGTAGTATTGCTGTAGGCGTTGCCTCCGCAACAGGTAAAGTAGAACCAATAGCTATTGCTTCGCTTGCAGGACTAGTGGCCGGGGCCTTAAGTATGGCTGCTGGTGAATACGTAAGCGTAAGTAGTCAAGCGGATATTGAAGAAGCAGATATCGCAAGAGAAGCGAAAGAACTTCAAGAAATGCCGGAATTAGAAGAAAGGGAATTAGCTAAGATTTATGTCCGAAGAGGTTTGAAGCCAGCTACAGCCGCTGAAGTAGCACGTCAATTACATGAACATGACGCACTCGCTGCACACGCCAGAGACGAACTCGGTATAAATGAATTTACTGCGGCTAGACCCTTACAAGCCGCTGGTGCTAGTGCTTTAAGTTTCATCATAGGCGGTTTATTCCCTTTACTATTGGTGTTTATATTTCATCCTGAAGACCTCTATTGGGCCGAATATATTTTCAGTATTTNTTTCTTGGCGTTGTTAGGTGGTATTAGCGCTAAGATTGGAGGGAGTTCAATATTTAAGGCAATTTCACGTGTGATTATTTGGGGGACTATTACGATGGGCCTAAGCGCCTTGATTGGTACTTTGGTTCAAGTTTAGTATTACATTTGCAAATATGCCAACAAGAATAAATAAATACCTGAGCGAGATTGGTCACTGTTCTAGGCGCGGTGCAGATAAATTACTTGAACAAGGCCGCATTACCATCAATGGCATAGTCCCGGAATTGGGTGAAAAAGTGCAACAAGGAGATGTTGTAGCCGTAGATGGGAATATAGTTGGTGACCGCACTGAAAAACATGTCTACATAGCACTTAATAAACCAAGAGGAATCGTTTGTACCACAGACCAAGGAGTAGAAAAAGACAACATTGTTGATTTTGTTGGTCATCCTCAACGGATATTTCCAATAGGCCGGTTAGACAAGCCATCCGAGGGGTTAATTTTAATGACAAGCGACGGTGACATTGTAAATAAAATATTGCGTGCAAGAAATAATCACGAAAAAGAATACGTGGTTAGCGTGGATACACCTATTAATCAAAACTTCATAACTAAAATGCGTAATGGTGTACCCATTTTGGATACGGTAACTCGTGAATGCTATGTGGAGCAGATGGGAGCGCGCAGTTTTCGAATTGTTTTGACCCAAGGTTTAAATAGACAGATACGTCGCATGTGCGAACATTTAGGCTACCGCGTCACTAAACTGAAAAGGGTGCGCATCATGAATATTAACCTAGATCTTCCATTAGGTGATTGGCGTGACTTAAAAAAACACGAACTAAACGAATTGCGACGTTTGTGTGAAACAAGCAGCAAAACAATCAATTAAAATACAATATGAACGTAGATCATATTTTTACAATTGCTAGTTCAATAGCGTTTTTAAGCTGGACAATCTTAGTCATTTATCCCTATAGCTCTAGAGTTCGAAATTTTTTATTGGGAGGTGTAGTCACCTGTTTCTCTGTTATCTATGCCAGTTTATTTTTATGTTATTTTGATCCGGAATCCTTTCAATCGTTTTCTACTCTTTCAGGACTTCTTTCTTTATTCTCAAATAAGGAAGCTGTTTTAGTAGGCTGGATACATTATTTAGCGTTTGATCTACTAACCGGTTTATACATAAGTAAGGATGCTGAAAATAATAAACTTAATCACTGGCTTGTTCGGCCTGTATTCCTTTTTACATTCATGGCTGGTCCTCTTGGATTTTTGTTTTATGTTATCATTCGAACAATAAAAACACGTAAATACCAATTTTAATGTCCATTAGCGCACACGTTCAATTTGTCCCCTTACAGTCTAGAGAACCTTTGTCAATAATTGACAAGGCTATAAATTGTATTAAACATTCTGGATTAGAATATGAAGTGGGGGCCTTTGGCACAAGCATAGAAGGAGAAAGATCAGCAATACAAAAATTAGTTCAGCAACTCCTATCGTTTGACTTTTGCGATGAGTTTTTGCTTAATGTTCAATACCATGTTGGCAACAATCGTTTATTGAACTTAGAAAAGGTATCTAAGTTCAGATAGATACAATTTCTCAAGCCGAATTGCGTAGTATATTTGCAGCCGCTTTGAGCGGAACACTCTAAAACATCATTTATGTCTAAAATTCTGTACACAAAAACAGATGAAGCGCCAGCGCTCGCTACACATAGCTTTTTGCCAATAATAAAGGCATTTACATCAAAGGCAGGTATTGAAGTGGAAACTAGGGATATTTCATTAGCGGGACGACTATTGGCAAACTTTCCGGATTTTTTAGAAGAACATCAACGCGTTGCTGATGCACTTAGCGAATTGGGAGAGTTAGCAAAAACACCCGAGGCCAATATTATTAAGCTACCCAACATTAGCGCCTCCATACCCCAGCTGAAAGCAGCCATAGCAGAATTGCAACAAGCCGGTTTCGCACTTCCCAATTATCCAGAAAACCCCAAAAGCAAGGAGGAAAAATCTATCAAGGCAAAATATGATAAAATTAAAGGGTCTGCAGTAAATCCGGTTCTTCGCGAAGGTAATAGTGATAGACGTGCACCAAAAGCAGTTAAAAACTATGTGCGTAAACACCCTCATTCCATGGGTTCGTGGTCATCAAATAGCCAAGCGCACGTAAGCAGCATGACACAAGGTGATTTCTACGGGTCAGAAGTCAGTACAACTTTGGAGGAAGCTTCAACAGTTAAAATCATTCATACAAATACCAACGGCAAACAAACTGTTCTAAAAGAAGGTATTGATTTGCAGGCGGGAGAAATTATAGACTCTGCAAGGCTTAGCATGAAAGCTTTGAAGTCTTTTTTCGTGGAACAAATTCANGAAGCCAAGCAGCAAGGGGTTTTGTTCTCACTTCATATGAAAGCCACCATGATGAAGGTAAGCGACCCAATTATTTTTGGTGCTTGTGTTGAAGTCTTCTTTATAGAGGTCTTTGAAAAATTTGCTGATGAATTTGCTCAACTTGATATTGAGGTTAGCAACGGCCTAGGCGATGTATTTTCCAAGATTAAGCATTTAAGTGAAGACAAACGCGCGCAGATTGAGAATGCCTTACAAAAAGCAATAGATGACGGCCCTGACTTAGCAATGGTTAATAGTGAGCGCGGAATTACCAATCTTCATGTTCCATCTGATGTGATTATTGATGCTTCTATGCCTGCTATGATTCGTACTTCAGGTCAAATGTGGGATATAAGCGGGGCTCCAAGAGACGCTAAAGCTGTAATACCAGACCGAAGCTATTCATCCATATATCAGGCCACAATTGATTTCTGTAAAGAAAATGGTGCGCTGGATCCCACCACCATGGGTAGCGTGAGCAACGTAGGGTTAATGGCTCAGAAAGCTGAAGAGTACGGCTCGCATGATAAAACCTTCCAGATGATGGAAGCAGGAAAAGTTGACATAGTCTCCAATGGTATAGTATTGCTTTCTCAAGATGTGGAAGCCAATGATATCTTTCGAATGTGTCAAGTCAAAGATGCACCTATTAAGGATTGGGTTGGATTAGCTGTTCGCAGAGCTCGAGCTACCCAATCACCAGCAGTATTCTGGTTAGATGAGAATCGGGCACATGATGCGCAGCTTATTAAAAAAGTTGGAGCTTNTCTCCCTGAGCACGATCTAAAAGGGTTGGATGTTTTTATCATGTCACCCGAAAAGGCTACAACCTTTAGCTTGGAAAGAATCGTTCAAGGGGAAGACACTATTTCAGTTACAGGAAATGTTCTTCGAGATTATTTAACAGACTTATTTCCAATATTGGAAGTGGGTACATCTGCTAAGATGCTCAGCATTGTCCCTCTAATGAACGGCGGAGGTCTCTTTGAAACTGGAGCAGGTGGATCTGCACCTAAGCATGTTCAACAATTAACTTCTGAAAATTACCTGCGTTGGGATTCTCTTGGGGAATTTCTAGCGCTTGGAGTAAGTTTAGAGCATTTTGCAGAAAAGGATGGTAATGAAAAAGCTGCTATTCTTTCAAATACCTTGGATGAAGCAACTTCAAAGTTTTTGGACAATGATAAGAGTCCAACAAGGCGTTTAGGTGGAATTGACAATAGAGGCTCACACTTTTATTTGGCGTTGTATTGGGCGCAGGAATTAGCATCTCAAAAAAGTAATACAGTACTAAGTGACATTTTTAAACCACTTGCAGAACACCTAAGTTCGAATGAAACTAAAATTGTTGAGGAATTAATTAGTGTTCAGGGAAAAACAGTGGATGTTGGTGGATACTATTTTACAGATGATAACAAGTCAGAAAGGATAATGAGGCCGTCATCCACATTAAATGAAGCCATAGATAATTTCTAAACCAATATTTATTTGCGGCCAAAGGCATAAATTAATGGAATATGGAGACGCTTTGACCAACTCTGTTCGTCGTGGGCAGCTCCCAAGAATTCCCGTGTAACCCAATTTTCGGCGTAGTTAAATCCGTTATCTGTAAGCAGCACATCCATTTTTTTTTGGATCGGTCCGTACATAGAGTCTAGTGTTTCTGTACCGTAGTCAAAATATATCTTACCGACTCTATCTGGTTGTATGTACTCCTTTATGTAGGATGCAAATACTTGCGGAATTTGGTTATTTTCCGAAAAGCCTCCAGGCCAATGTGTGCTCAAGCATAAAGATGTGCCGAAAATATCCGGGTATTCACCAATAGCGTACAAACTCATTAATCCCCCCATAGAACTGCCCATGATAGCGTTATGAATAGCTGAGTCTTTTACATGGAAACTTGAATCTATAAATGGCTTGACCTCCTCCACCACGTATTTAAGATAGTTATCACTGTTAATAGCGTAATTTAAATCCAAGTTGTGTTGATACGCAATATTAGAAAATAACGAATCTGCAAATACACTATTCAGATTTGTTGCCGGGTTTTGGGGGAAATATTCAAAACTTCTGCGCATTCCACCATTATATAATCCAACTACTATGGTGGGCAATATGTATTGCTCATTAATTAAACTATCTACAATCTCATCTACACACCATTCTTGACCATTCCATGTATTATTTGAGTCAAAAAGCATTTGGCCATCAAATATGTATAGGACATTATGTTTTTTGCCTTCATCATATGAAGATGGCAACCAAATATCTAATGACCTATCTTCAATGTAATCACTTTGCAAGTGAGTTCTAATTAATGTCCCGGAGGCTATACCACTGATCGTATCGAGTCGAGACTCTTGGACAGAACTTGATTTCTCCTGAGTGGAAATCGAACATGATGCTAGTGAAAGTGCTGAAAAAATAATAGAAAATAACCTCATTTTGACAATGAGAGAATAAGCGTTTCCATAGGCCCTACTTCTAATACACCTGTACCTAATTGGATATGTTCTCCTGTTATTAAATTTTCAGCAGATTTTGATTCATGTAATCCCTCACTAAATCGGACCAATTCTATACTTTTTCCATTACTGTTGCGGTTTGCAACTACCATAACTCGTTCTTGCTCAAATGATCTAAAGTAAACATAGACCTCGTTTTCAGGGATATAATGCAGTAATTCGCCTGAATTCAATGCCATACTATTCTTGCGAAGATGTGCAAGTTTTTTAAACCACTCCAATCCTTCAAGTTGCTGGGTGCTCAATCCGTTGCCGCTGAACGCGTTGATTTTATCACTAGGCCAACCGCCTGGGAAATCAGAGCGTATAATTCCGTGATCAGATGACTCCTTATTAGACATAAGTATTTCTGTACCATAAAAAACCTGCAGAGTTCCCCGCATGGTAAAGTAAATGCTCATAGCCATTTTCCAGAGGTCAAAGTCTTCATCTAACTGCGTATAAATGCGGCTCATATCATGATTGTCCGGAAAGATCATAATATTATTGAGATTACCATACATGTAATCATTAGCCAAGCTCTCGTAGATCTTTACCATGCTGCTTCTCCAAGCTGTTTCTCCCTTTAATCCTTCTGTTACTGCGGACTGAAGCGGAAAATCCATGATGCTAGGCAAATAGCTGTCATAATCATCTCCACGAATAACATTGCTTTGCCAATAGCTGATTAAAGAAGGGTCACTTACCCATTCCTCCCCTACAATATTAAAATTAGGGTATTCAGTAAGTATTCCTTTGGTCCAATCTGCTAGAAATTGCTTGTCAGGATAGGACCATGTGTCCATTCGAATACCGTATAAGTCTGCATATTCAATCCACCAGATAGAATTTTGAATGAGATATTTAGCCAATTTAGGTTGGCGTTGATTCAAATCCGGCATGGTAGATACAAACCATCCATCGTGAAAAACTTTCTGATCAATCGCTGCAGAATGTGGATCAAACCTGCTCACTTTCATGTGATTAGTTGGTGTGAATTCTTCCCACTGATTCAACCAGTCTCCACTAGGTAGATTCGCAATCCAAGGATGATAGCTGCCAATATGATTCGCTACTTGGTCCATAATAATTCCTATTCCCATTTGTTTTGCACGAGAGGATAATTGCTGATACTCCTCGTTAGAACCGTATCGGGCATCCACTTTATATAAGTCAGTCATGGCGTAGCCATGATAACTATATTCTGGCATGTTATTCTCCAAGACAGGATTTAACCAAAGTGCGGTCATTCCGATATCCTTAAAATACTCTAAGTGTTTTTCTATACCTTCTAGGTCACCTCCATGCCTGCCCCCTTTTAATATCCGATTGGTTGTTTCAAGCATTCCTTTCACATTATCATTTGCTGAATTTCCATTGCAGAACCTATCAGGCATGAGTAAATAGATATTGTCTGCTGAAGAGAAACTCTTACGTTCTGAACTTTGAGGTCTGCGCTCTTGAATCTCTAATAATAAAGAACCTACTCTTTTACCTTTGATATTGGTAAATGTTAATTTATGCTGACCTACCAAAATATCAGATGGTATATGAATAGTTACAAAAAGATAATCAGGGCTAGTTAGGGATTCAGACTTTATAACATGGAGTGTCTTTGACTGTGCTTTTAATTGATCAATTCCCGAACCGTAGACCATAAATTCTACGGTATCCAACGTCATTCCCTTCCACCAACTAGGCGGTTCAATTTTTTCCAATTTCTGGGCGTTTAGCCCCAAAGAAAATAGTAAAATAGACAGAGTAGAGTAAAGCTTCATTTTGTAGACAATGTGATTGGTGTTAAAAGTACAACTTCAAGGATTTTTTACCTCCTATTTGTTAAAGAGCCCTTAGTTTTGCACAAAAGATGAGCAAATGCCAAAATTGAAACTACAACAAGAAGTATTAGACCTGTTAGGTTCTATGGATTTACTTCCTTTCAATACGGCTCAAATAAAGGTGACGAGCGCGTACAAAAGCGGGCAAAACCATTGGTTACAGCTCAATAGCTTAGATGTAGCTCGTCCTGCAATAGTTGCGTCTACCATTCACACTTTGAAATCAAGTTATGATGATGTAGCACGGTGCCTCATTCTTGTTCCAGATTCGGAAATCGCTGATCATTATCTTGAACTTTTTAATCAGTTAGGTAAACACACGGACTTACGCGTATGGACCGCCTATCAAGGTCCAAAAATATTGGATCAAAAAGAAAACATCTATTTTGGCGCAGATGTAGTTATTGCTACACCCAAAAGACTAAACGAACTTTTAAATATTGAAGGATTCAATAGTGCCGCAGTTCAGACCTTAGTTTTAGACTCTGCTAATCAATTACTTAAAGTTGGTGCTATTAGCTTTACGCAGCGAATTAGCGACAGTATTCCTAACAAACAGAAAGTGAGCATTTCAATCATAGGAGGCAAAGGCGTTGACGTGTATATGGATAAATTTGCTTATCCTTTCACTTCAGAAACATTTGAATAAATCGCAGCGTTAGGCTCTCTATCATCTGGCCAGAACCCACTATCTGAAGCAGGAAATTTTTCATTTAAGCCAACAAGGCTTTTATTCCACCATTCTATAGCATCATTGCACAAGGCAATTCCGTCTTTGCCATAAAGAGGTGTCTGTCTTACTTCTACATAAGCATTCACTCTTTTTAATTGACATACTTCCCATAAGTGTTGAGCAAATGAAACTCCTGGAGGGAAGCCAGTTTTAGCATTATCAAAATGTAAGCTCCATTGATACAATTTAAAGCCATTCTTTGCTGCCTCATGGAACATACCTGGTCGAACTGGCATAAGCAAAGGACCTTCCCACGAAGTGCCTTCGGGAAACAATACAACCGTATTTCCATTTTTCACAGCTTCAGTAATTACTGCTTTTGTTTTGGAACGACTCGTCTTACTTTCTCTTTTTACCCAAATTACACCTAATGCTCTTCCTGCCCACCCAATTAAAGGCCATGACCGCACTTCTACTTTTCCCACTATGGTGAAAAACTTTTTAGTTGGGATGAAAAGAACATCTAAATAAGATCTGTGGTTGGCAATGATCAAACCTGGACCTATAGTCTCAAACATATTACCATGAACTCTTATTCCAACAACCCAAAGTAATAATCCCTTAAAGCTCATATAGATGCGGTGCGAATTCCTTGGAGTGGTAAAAGGTGCGCTTATTACAAGTAAGCCTATACCACCTATTAAAATGGCAAACACGCAAGTAATTCTTAAAACGGCTCGTACTTTTCTCATGATTTAAAGATGAGTTAAAAATAGGCAATACTTCACTATCGTCATTTCGACTCACGACACAAAACCTAGTAGTTGGGTTACTCTAATAAATAATCCGGGCTAAAAAGTCTCAGATATGAATTTAGAAATTCCATCGGTCCTTGAATGTATCCTTCACGTCTACGCTGATTTTCCATCTAAATCCAGACAAAACATCAGTGGGTTGAAATAAATAATGTATTCCAAAGCGCATTGGAGCATCCCATAATTTGACCTTCCGTTCTAATCCTACATATGATTCAAAATGATTTATGTTTTCTAATGGGACTGAAAGAAAGGAAGCACCGATTGAAGAACCTAAAGAAAGTCTTTTTATCAAAGGTATTTTACCTAAAATAAATCCGTCGAAGTGATGGATTATAGAACCCGAAAAGTACGCACTTGGAGACGCAAACGTATTAGGCAGAGACTGATACGTATATAAAGGATGTGTAAACAAGAAAAAGTCGCCTCCTCTAAACCACTTATACTCTATAAATCTAACAGACGCCGGGTCGTTCAAAAATCCGCCGGAACTAAACCTGTAAAAAGCCTCGCCTAGCTCCCCTAGTCGAAGCATATCATCCACCACAAATTCATACTTAGAATACCTTACATCGCTGCCTAAGAACTGTGGAATTCCCTGTTTAAAAATCAATCTAAAATCTGGCCATTTGCTTGAAAGAGGAATTTTCTGTCTTCCTTTTAAATAGTATCTCTGAAACGGACGAATCAAAATCTCTATACCTAACTGTGAAACAGTGTATGCTTCAAATTGAGCTGGCTCATTTCTCGTTCCAAATAAATCATTTGACCACTGAGCAAATTGCAAGTCTTCTATGCTCTCTCTATTGCTACATTCAAGACCTAACCTTGTGTAAAACCCATTAAACCATTCATACCTGTGGTACATTTCGAAGGTTTTCTTTCTAACGAAATTTGAACGTGCAAAAACACCGGCTAAATCTACACTTTGTGTAATAGGATCGTAAACATCACCTACTTTCATAGAAACGGAGCCATTGTGAAGTGGTGCATAAATAAAATCTANACCTAAAGAGCCCTTCAAATCATTATTCAAAAACCCATAATTTGCTCCTAATGAACAACTAAGACTTTGGTAATTAGAATACCTTTTGGTTGCTCTAAGCGCAGGCACCCAGCGTGTACCACCAATTCCAACTAAATTCCACTGACCAATAAGTGGACTGTAATAAAAAGAGGTTCCCTTACTTCTTTTTCTGTATCCTATTCCTGTAACCAAGGGCTCATACCAATGAAACTTATTGTATTCAGCATCTGCACTATCCAAATATTCATCAGAATTCAAAAAACGAATCAAGCTATCTTGTTTTTTAGTCCAAGCGTCAATTATTTCATCTTTTGGTCGGTACTGCTGCCAATAGTTTGGGTCGGATTCTACATCTTCTGGTATAAATGCTACCAGCATTGGATTCTTTTTTTTCGGCCTTTGTGAGGTATTTAGAGCCAGAACTTCCTGAGTGTAAGACATATTATCAAAATCCCAATTGAGTTTAGAAGTATAAAAAGGACCTTTGACATTGAAGTCTTGCTTAATCCTAATATATTCATATTCAGCATCAATGGATACAATGCGATAGTCATCCCCAGTTAGAATCATACTACCACTCCACCCCTTTCCAGCTCTAGGTTTAAAGGAAATTGTATAAGTATGCCCGGTTTCACTTTGTCGCTCATTTTCAAGACGGAATGTTGTTCTATAAAATGAACCTGATGTGAACAGACCAGGCAATGAAGCAGCACTTATAAGATTGTTATCTGTTTTTTCTAGCGGCGTCCAGTTGGAGTTTTCCCATTTTACTAATGGGAATTCATCAAAAGTTCCTTTTGNTATTTTTTCATTAAAATCAAAATCAGTATTGAGATTAAATTGCGAAGAAACCTCCACAGAGCTACCAAAATCCGCTCTTCTTTCCGTATAGTCCTTGAACGCCTCTACCTCTTGGTAAATAGACGAATTAGAGTAATAAACTGTTGCTACCTGCTCAAATGATAATTCAGTATCTCCTACTTTTTGTGCAGCATAAAACTTAATATTTTCTGGCTGAATCTTCCCGTATTGTTTATAGGATTTTATTGCGTTTCGTATAATGGCTACAGCAGGATCTTCATTGTAAACTACAGTCACGGGATTGAGCATTGTTGACGTATCCGTTTGACTCAACAATTGTTGAGGCAAAACGAATAGAGAAAAGAAAAGAACAAAAGTTATAAATCGGAGCATGCCCAAATGTAGAGCGAAAAAACTCGTACTAAATTTAAGGAGCTGTTAATATCAAGATTATAAGGCGATTTTTTAAGTTACCCCCTTTTTCTCGGCGTTATAGTTACTAATTGGTAGTCAAAAAAAAGAAATACCTGATTCTAATGGAATAAGCATTAGGTATGAATTAAAACTTATTAAATATCGATGTTCATAACTGAATACAAAAACCTCTAATCAAAACTACTTGTTGAAGTANCTTNTAGACGTGTTAATTAAACTTAATAGTTATGAAACCTATTTGTAGTATTAACCAAGCCATTAAAGATTTCAAAGGTGACCTGGAACGTATTTATGATTTTTGTAAAATGCGTGGAATAATGATAAGTCGCAGAGCATTAGAAGCGCGTATCAAGTCACACTAAAAAAAAGCAACCCAATGGGTTGCTTTTTTTAGCTTTAACTAGAGAATTTAACGCTGAATGAAACACATATTATATTTTTGCTTTTTGGCTATTTTAGCCTCTTGTGCAAGTCCGAATAGATCAATCTATGACACCGCTAATTCAATGTATGGCAGTTCGTGGACTTACTTAGGAACAATAACTGTATATCCAGACGTTATTTATAGTGACACGATTAAGGCTGCAGAACAAACTCGGGAAGTTGTGCTTCACGATGGTTTAATTTCCTACGAAAAAATGATGTTTAAAGCCAAAGAAATCTTTGGTGATACTGTTACCATAGCAAATATTAGAATTTACTCTGAGGAGTTTAAGACCAAATGGTTTGGAAGAAACAGTGATGTACAGGCGTTAGTAGATGTTATCTACGTAACCAAATAGATCAATTCATTAAGTATTTCAAATTTGAATGGTAGGCTTTTTCAATTTCAATGAGTTTGAGACGGCTATCAAGTACAAAATCTAAATAGGTCCTCACCCTTTCGTAGTTGTACTCAAAAGTTTTATTGTCAAAAAGTCTCAACTCATAGCGCTTCTTTTCAATCAAATCTAAAATTTTTCGGGACTGCTCTCCCACTTTTGAGAGATAAGAAATTATACTATTTTGAATGGCCATTTCATCAAAAGCAAGACTTTTAAAATGCAACAATTCGTCAACTTGATGGTTATTCCCAATTGAGTGATCTTGACTGATAGTAAAGTAATAGATGAGCTTGTCAAATGAACTCTCAGTTTTTTTTCTATGAATCAAGAGTATGCTCTCTTCTTCATAAAAAATAGGGTTCTGATAGTTGACAATAGAAATCATTCGTTGAAAATATGGATAAATAATGCGGTCAAATAAAGATTTCGAGAAAAATTTATCTCACAATAATTTAGAACGACTAATACGCGATGGCGAGCACCATCAGCAAGATTTCAAGTATAAAATTACCGACAGTCGCAAGATAGCTAGAACCTTAAGTGCATTTTCTAATACCAACGGCGGAAGATTATTAATCGGAGTTAAAGACAACGGCCAAATTGCTGGAGTAAAGGATGAAGACGATATCTACATGATTGAAAGTGCATCTCAACTTTTTTTACATCCACCAATTGATGTCACCATTGAAGCACACAGCATNAATGGTAAAGTGATTTGGGAAATATCAGTAGCTGAGGGCAAGGAAAAACCCTATGCTGTAGAAGAAAAGTCAGGTATGCGCGCCTACTACCGTGACATGGACGAAAACTTTGTTGCAAATGCGGTTCTGATTCAAATATGGAGACAGGAACAAGCGAGCTCTAGTAAACGTCCGATTGAGTTTAGCGACAATGAACGAAAGCTGATTGATTATTTGAAAGTTTATCCAAATGTTAGTGTTAGTAAGGCATCTAAAGTAATGGGAATAAGAAGATGGACAGCGGTGGAAACGCTCGCACGATTAATTAGATGGGAGGTGATTAATTGGCGCCAAGAAAAAAATGAGTTTCACTACTTTTTAGATTAAAGAAAACGCTGAGGGTTGGGAATCGTTCTCAATGCCCATTTTATTTTTGTATTCAATGCATCTTCTTCATCTAATCCTCTAGAAATACCTGCTTCCTCCATTCCAAGGGTAAGATGATGCAAAACAATACCGCAACTTACACTTACATTAAAACTTTCAACAAAGCCATTCATTGGAATATAAATGGTCTTATCCGCTAATTGAACCAATTCATCTGAAGCTCCCTCTTGTTCATTTCCAAAACAAATCGTAGCAGGTATGGTAGGATCAATTTGTGACAGAGGCACTGCAGTATTATCCAAAGTAGTGACATATAATTTGCGTCCAGTCGCTTTAAGTGAAGACACCCATTGGACTATTCCACCGTCATCATAAGTATTAAAGAAATTGGACTCAAGCCATTTTTCCGCACTCTTACTTATACTGGATCTTATATTAAATCGCTCATTCTTATCATAAATATCTACTCGTTGTATACCGAATGCGTCAGCAGTGCGCATGAGTGCCGAGGCATTTTGTGATTTAATCATATCCTCGAGAGCGAGAGAAAAATGTCGAGTTCGCTTTTTGACTTTATCATCGAAAAGTTGACGCTTACTTAATGAAAGGTCTTTACGCAATTCACTGTAAAAGTTTTGTTTTTCTTCAAACGTCGCCAATTTCCAATTAACTCTATTCATTTCTTTGTTTCTTTGCGTGATTCAAAAGTAGTCACATGTTAAGTAAAATTATAAGAATCGCTTTTTCGCTTGCCCTATTCAGTTGGTCGATATACAATTTTATTGACGGTGAAATTGGAAATGGAATCGCACTACTTCTTCCCACAGCGTTGGTTGTATTCTCGTACTTCAGAAATGAACGCATTTTGTGGTCTCTCTATCACATGCGAAAGCAGAACTTAGAAAAGGCAGAAAAAGCATTACAAGGAATAAAGAATCCAGAAAAAAGTTTGATTAAAACTCAGTTAGCTTACTACTTTCTTCTTATGGGAATGATTGAGTCACAACGCAAAGTAGGCAAGGCTGAAACCTTACTAAAGAAAGCCCTGAACACCGGGCTTAGAATGAATCAAGATAAGGCATTAGCGAAATTAAATCTTGCAGGAATTGCGCTTTCAAAGCGACGTAAAAAAGAGGCACAGATTCTTCTTACTGATGTAAAACGATTAGATTCCAAAGGTGTTCTTGCAGAGCAGACCAAGTACATCAAACAACAAATGAAAAAAATCTAATTTCAGATTATTGCAAATTGGTTGAACCTAGGTTTTACCATTGTGTTATGGGATCATATTGTAACTATATGTATACCCTAGAACGTACTCAGCGAATTCCCATCTCTCTAGAAGAAGCCTGGCAATTCTTTCAAAACCCAAAAAACCTTTCGAAAATAACTCCACCTGAGATGGGTTTTGATATACTCAGTAAGGTGCCCGAACAAATGTATTCTGGACTGTTCATACATTATAAAGTGAGTCCTTTATTGGGCATAAACGTGAATTGGACTACAGAGATAACACACGTTAATAAACCTCACTATTTTGTGGATGAACAGCGTGTAGGCCCATATAAAATATGGCATCACGAGCATCATTTCAAAGAAATTAAGGGCGGTGTTGAAATATTAGACCGGGTAAACTATTCTTTGCCACTTGGGCTATTGGGAAAAATAGTTCATCCATTTATTGTTGAAAAGAAACTTAATCAGATTTTTGAGCACCGCATCAAGGTTGTTGAAGAAATCTTTGGCAGATGGAACGACTAATAGCCGGNATAGACTACGGCAGTAAAAATTCAGGATTTACTTGTGCANCTCTCTTAAAACAAGGGAAGGTTTTTATCTATCAAGCCGAAAAAAACAAAGATGCCGATCAAAGCTTGAAGGATTTCCTAGTAAGATATAAGCCAGATGTTATAGGTATTGATGCACCGTTATCTTTGCCAGGAGTGCTAAGGGGGTTAAAAAGATTCACAAACTATCATTTTAGACAAGCAGATATTGAAGCAAAGGCAATGAGTCCAATGTTTCTTGGTGGCCTTACTGCACGTGCAATTGAAATAGCCACTTGGTTCAATAGCGCATGGGGAACTCAAGTAATTGAAGTATACCCCAAGTTAGTTTCTCAAGAACTCTTATTGGATACAAAGCGTTATAAGCGAGAGGAGGNTTACTTACCTGCAGCTGTTCGATTACTCAAAAACGCTGTTAAATGGGATTTAAGCGACTCAAAAATAGAGAACTGGCATCAATTTGATTCGCTTTTAGCATTGTACGCTACTGAACGATTTTCAAATAATATAGCCCAATCTCTAGGTAATAAACAAGAAGGATTAATTTACTTTTAACGCATGGCAGAAGGAAAGCGCACGTTTAACCCAATTGACCCTGATAAAATTGCAGAAGATGCTAATCTTTTACCCTATGGTTCTTCTGTAAGTGCTCCAGCATTTAAAGCGGTAGAGACTCTGAAGAACAAATCTTTGGACGTGAATGCCATGGAAATGCAGACTGATATGCAACTTGACCAAATCAAGGAGCAAATTGAACTTTTGGCTGCTCAAGCTACAAAAATACAGATGCGTAAAGAATTGAGCGCTAATATTTACAATGCAGAAATGGGGTTTAAACCTGAAATAAACCACAACTATTTCTTGTATAAACGTGATAATGGTTCAAACGTACTGAGTATGATTGCTCCCTCCGAATGGAGAAATTGTCCTTACGAATTCATGAATAAAGTACTCTTGCTAGCGGATCACACCTGGGATTTAGTTGACTAATGCTGCATTATTTAGATCATATTGAAAATATAGATGCACCTGCATTGGTATTGTTGCACGGGTATGGATCGAACATGCATGATTTATATAGCTTGAAAGCTTATTTGCCTCCAGTGAATATAATTTGTTTGCAGGCTCCTAAGGTTCTAGAAAATGAAGCGTTCGCTTGGTATGACATTAATTGGGACAATGGTGCCAAAATCATTGATTCTGCAGAGGTAGCTTCAGCTGCTATTGAGGTTCAAAACGCAATTTTATCATGGATAGACTCGCACAAAATAAGAGGGAAATTGCTGATTGGTGGCTTCTCGCAAGGGGCTATTTTAAGTCTTGCAATTTTAAAAAGCGCCTTCAAAGCTGATGGATATGTAATCATGAGCGGATACATGCTACCTGAATGGAGAGATGAATATTTAGAAATTGACATTCCTGTTCTTCAAACACATGGCACAATGGACCAAGTTATTCCTTTTGACTGGGCAAAAAGCGGTACGGAATTGATCAGAGGAAATCATTTCAAATTTAAATCATATCCAATGGCGCATAATCTAAATGGAGATTGTATTCAGGATGTTAGCGAATTTTTAGAGCAGTTTTAAATTACAATTTGCTTAATTCCTGCGCTATTTTTTTAGAAGAATTGCCCGTTCCATAACCATTCCAGGAAAAATCAAAATCTGTATTTAACATTTGAGAAAGAATCTCATTGAGGTTAGTCTTACCAATATGATGCAGTTTATTGCAACCAATTTGTATGAGCTCTACCCATTCTGTTTGTTCACGCAACGTAATGCATGGTTTTTTACTGAAATACGCTTCTTTTTGAAGTCCTCCACTATCTGTTAAAACAATTTTACATTTTTTTAAAAGCCAAAGCATTTGTAAATAACCAACCGGAGGAGAAGTATATATATTTAATTTTAGGTCAAATTCCTCAAGCTTTTTACTCGTTGCCGGATGCAGGGGCATCCACAGCGGAATGCAGTTGATATGTATATCGTTGAGCTCGTCAACCAATTGACTCAATCTTTGCTTATTGTATATATTTTCGAACCGATGTGCAGTAACTAAACCAAAATCATAATCGAATAATTCCTTAGATCCCATTTCAGGAATCCAATACGATCTTGATTGAAATTGTATAAGTGCATCAAACATGACATCACCTATTTCGAGTATTGTACAATCGTAATTATTAAATCCTTCCTTTTTTAAATTTTCTACCGCCTTTGAACTCGGCGTAAAAAGAATAGATGACATTCGATCAGTCAAAATTCTATTCATTTCTTCAGGCATCTCAAGATTAAAAGAACGCAANCCCGCCTCAACGTGTATCAAAGGTATTTTCAGTTTAGTAGCTGCTAAAGCACCTGCTAACGTACTATTTGTATCTCCATAAACCAGGACAAAATCAGGCGCTTCATTCTTTAATATTGGTGTTAGTTCGAGTAACATATTCCCAATCATTTCGCCATGTCCTACGCCGCCGCAGTTGAGTCTATAATTAGGTTGAGGCATTTTCATTTCANTAAAAAAAACCTCGCTCATATTGGTATCGTAGTGCTGACCGGTATGAATTGTGAATTCTTTAATACCAAATTCATGCAAAGCAGCACTCACTGGTGCACTTTTAATAAACTGAGGGCGAGCGCCAATTATTGTAGCTACCTTCATAAAGGAAATACATTACCGTCTACCAGCATATAATTCTCTCCTGTTTTTGGGCAGGACGCTTTTCCATCTTGATTAAAGATCAAGTCAAATCCGGCATGACTAATCCATCTATGATGAATTGCAGGGACCCCATAAAATTTACTAAACGCAGGAACACCCTTGGTAACCACTGCACCTGCACCTATGAAGGCATATTGTCCTATGCCATTACCGCAAACTATAGTTGAATTAGCTCCAATGGTGGCTCCTTTTTGAATCAATGTTTTAGCGTAGTTTTTCTGTTCAATAAAACTTCTTGGAGAATCCACGTTAGTAAAAACCACTGAGGGACCCAGAAACACATCATCTTCAATTTGAACCCCTGAAAAAACACTAACATTATTTTGAATCTTGACGCCATTGCCAATCTGCACATTTTCACCAATAAAAACATTTTGACCTAAGACGCAATCTTTCCCGATTTTCGCACCAGTCATTACATGACTGAAATGCCAAACTTTGGTGTTAATTCCAATTTGAGCTCCATCATCTATAATCGCAGTGTCGTGTTTGAAATAGCTCATGTTCTGAAATATTCAATTATTGATTTACAAATAAAATTCACATCGCTATTAGACATAGAAGGATCNATGGGTAAACTCAATACCTGAGCCGATAATGCTCTCGAATTAGATAAAGCTGTGCGCTCAATCATATCTTGATACGCCAACTGATCCGCCAAAATATGCGGATAATATACTATTGAAGAAACACCTTTATTTCCAAGATACATTTGGAGTTTATCACGAATATTTTCAGAAACTTTGATAGTATACTGATGCCAAACATGCGATGTAAATTCTGATTCATCGGGTAATTCAACACTCTTTAAATCACAAAGTCCTACATGATACAACTGTTTGATTTCAACCTTTCGAATTAATTCCTTTTCAAAATGATTCAATTTTACATTTAGAATTGCCGCCTGAATAGTATCTAATCTTGAATTAACACCTACTATTTTATGCACATATTTTTCACTCTGACCGTGTCTAGAAATGCTNAAGGCCCTATCATGCAATTTTTGATCATTACATGCTACTCCACCTCCATCTCCCAATGCNCCTAAAGGTTTGGTTGGNAAAAAACTAAAAGTCCCAAAAATNCCANCAGTTCCAGCCAATTTACCTTGATACTTACCTGTTTTAAATTTGGCCCCAAACGCTTGAGCAGCATCTTCAACAATTGGAATACCGTCTGCTATTTTTTCGAGTGCCTCAACATCTGCCAACTGTCCATAAAGATGAACCGCTATTATAGCCTTTGTTTTTGATGAAAGTGCTAATTCCACACTTCTAGCCTGTAGATTAAAAGTTGTAGAACATACATCACACCATACTGCTTTTGCACCCAATAAAGCTATCACTTCAGCACTAGCAGCATAAGTAAAAGCTGGGACTATAACTTCGTCTCCAGGCTTTATACCCAATGCCATTAATGCGATTTGCAATGCGTCAGTACCATTTCCTACCCCAAATACCTTTGAATTAAGGAAACTAGACAATCGATCTTCAAATTTAGCAAGGATAGTCCCTCCGATATATGAACCGCTATAAAGCACCTCAGATACGGCATTATCTAGTTCACCCTGATATGCACTATGCACTCGGGGTAAATCAATCATTGGAATGGTTATGTTTTGATTCGTCATCTTAGATGCAAATTACAGCATATGAATGAAGCAAAAAACTTTAACGTAAAAATCCCCCAGACCATATTGGTCTGAGAGAATATTATAGAATGAAATGAATGTCTGTTTACAGTAATACCCAAAAGGCAGATTCAATCCTATCTTCGACAATGCGTCTAACGATGTATGACCCTGCTGCCAAATCAACTTCAATATCTGTTTTAATTGACCCTGCTGTTATCGGTTTTGTGAACATAAGGTTTCCTGAACTGCTTAAAATTTCGAGCATTCCATCTTGTTCTGATGGCGGATAAATAGCTGTAACGGATGGATTCATACTTGGGTTAGGGTATATTATTAGGCTCGTTTCATGATTTGGTCCCATTAGTTCCTGAGAAATTTTACCTGGACCCTTTGATGGACAGATATATAAAGTCGGTGGAGTATTAGGGTTTGTAACCGGGTACACCTTTGAACGACCCAAAAACATATCTGTGGAATATGAATTTGAAAAGCTATTATAATCTGCTGATAGAAAATGGTGGCCGCCGTTATGAGGAACTATTGCAGTGGAAGAAAATATACCTTGAATATCAAATACCGCGTTATTTGAAAATTGATTTTGTCCTAAATTCAATGATAGTGATTCTAATTCATCAAATTTTATTCCTTGGTTGTTCGTAGTAAACGTATTTCCTGCATAAGACCCTAGACTCATTGACCCATTCTGCTGCTTATGACCGACTTTATTATAACTCCAGTCATTACACTCCATACGAACATTAGCGCTCTTCATTCGTGAACCATATTTGGTATTGGAGCTAAAAACATTTCTTATCAATAGAATCGCTGTGCTATTTGCACGTCCTAATAAAGTTAAACCTTGATCACAAGCATGAAATAGATTTCGATCAATAGTAAAACTCTGACTTTTGAAATACGCTCCCATATCACAAGCCATGAATGTGTTAGAAATAAAACTTAGTGGTGTTGACAAACATTTTAATCCTGCAATTGCATTTCTAAATTGGCAATGTTCAATATTCACCGTAGCATTTGCACCTATAAATAACCCGGGATCACCTCCTACAAATTCGGTATGTAATACTGATGCCGTATTTGAGACAACCTTTAATCCCTCCCATTGCTTAGGGCTATCATATTGAACTTTAGAGTTGTGTAGGAAAAATTCTGTGAAAGATTTGAGTGTTCCTTTCTCAAAAAGAGTGATATCACACTCATTGATATTTACATCTTTTAAAGTTGAAGGAAAATTTATACTATTCTTAATATGAAGCCTTGAAGCATTTAGTGTAACACGTCCATTAACACCCGATATTAGTCTACCTTTTTCTTCAAAAAGTAATAATCCAAAACCTTTTGGGTTCAAATGAGCATTATTCATTAATTCAACAGTACCTCTAACAATAATTTGTCCATTCTTCCATTCAATATCAGCGCCTTGTTCTATCAAAAACTCTGCACCATTCTCTATGATCAATTTGCTATTGGGACCAATCTTAAGTGAACTATTCTTTCGTAGTAATAAAGTGCTTCCACTATTAACTCGCAGGATAGATTGACTTAATGGAGCATCCCCAATTTCTAGGCACCCTTTCACATCTAATATTCCAGCTAAACAACCGTTTCCAACAAAAACCTCAATGTTCTGTCTCGAATCTGCAGTCAGATTTGTGGAATTTCCAATATATCCTTGACAGCCGATTGATAGCTTAGTACTAGGTTGAATTTCAAGTTGTTTTATATGAGAAGAATAATCGCTATATAGATTGTTCTCCTTTGCAATATTATAATCACTATTCAACTTTCCGTTGATCCCGATTTCTCTATGTATACTCTCAATTGAACGTAGCGCAAATTGAATGATATCTTCATCCGTATAGATATGTTCTTGATTGAGTCCGGATAAATCATCTATTAATCCGGGACTTATGTAACTATGGAAAGGTATCAGATCCATCCGGCCTCTAAATGAATTATTTACGTAGCTTGACCCCACATTAAGCGCACTAAAAGAAGGTATGAAGGTGTGATTGGGACTATAAATAGTTGCTCCCCATAAATCTGCAAATGCACTAGCAGAATTAGAAGATGAACCAGACTTCTCTATTAAATTTGATTGAGAAATATTCTTGGAGAATACAGTCGTTTTATTCTTGATTTGTTGATGAACTGCAGACAAAAGTCGATTAGTTCGTCCTTGGATATACATTGTGGCCTTGTCTGCTCTTGACTGTGTTATGCCCGTAGCAATTGAACTATACTTTGCCCATGTAGCCAATCTAGCACCAGTAGCACTAACCAAGCGGATTTTTAAACAATTAAATAACTGACTGAATGCTCCGCTTCCTTTGTATAAATAAGAACTTGTACTTGGAATTCCATGTATAGATGCCCCATATTTTAAAATGCTCATTTTATCACCACCTTTGGCATTATACCAAACCGTATCCAAATTTGCATGAATTCTATGCTTATATGTCACAAGCTGTGTTTTCCCCCATGTTGCAATTACATGATCTAAATCAGCCATAGGAGCAGCTAAGTTCATATCCGAACCATTTGAAATAGCAAATCGTCTGATTGTTTCCGGCTGTTCTCCCGCAAAGAGCTGAATTAATTGATTTCTCTCATGTATGGCCGTTGGATCTAGATGATCAATAAGAATTTCTCGGGCAGCAGGTGAATTTATCGCAGTTTTCCATGAAGAGATAAGTGAAAAGCCAAAAATGGTGGTCAACTCCTGCAAACGCTTCGCACCCATTTGAATTCCCAAAGGAATAAAAGCGCCATCATGCGGTGAATCAAACGTACCATAACCACTTATATTCAAACAACAATCATTTCGTTCTAGTTCTAATAATGCCGCTCGAGCGATCAAACCTCCCATTGAAGCACCTACAATTATGGTTGGTTCGCGGGCTTGTTGCATATTAATCCAATGCAACACACGAATAAGACTTTGCATATTATCCTCTATACATTGTTTACTTTCCTCAAAATCAACGTGTATGATATCATACCCCGACAAATGAAGAGAATCATACAACCAAGCAAGTTTTTCCATTCCATGATGAACTCTCTCGTTGTTATCATTCAAAATGACTCCGGAAGCCACTCCCTCATAGGTAATGTTGCCATATTTTCTTTTAGCAGACTCAAATCCTTCAACTAAAACCAAGGGCTTTTGCAAGCCCATACCCTTGTCGGCATATCGAATACTTACTTTACCCTCATGCCTAGGAGAATACGTCTGATAACATGGTGGAGAATGCATCTCCCTTGTAAATAGGACTTCATCGGGAGTTTCAGCATTAAAGATGATAGGAAATTTAAATCTCGTTTGAAGAGGGCCATTACTCGTATTTATTCGAATGCGAAGTTCCTTAAAAACCATTTCTCTAGTTTGGGACGACGTTGAATAAGTAGTAGTTATCTTTTCATTTAAGGAGACATCTCGGAAGCCCTGTCCATCGTCTAAATCCAGATATATTTTGCCTGGAATCGATTGATTACTTTGAAGCAAGTAATCCTGGATAGCAAAGGTTAATTTAACCTTATTGTCTGCAACGTATTCTGCTGTGCTATTAGTACCTCCAAAAAAAGTAGTGAAATCTTTAATTGCACGAAAAGCACTATCTAATGGACTCGGAGTGTTCCATAAAATTTGATGATTTTCATCTAACCATAAGTTAGGCGGCATAGTAACTACCTGATTACCATTATAGTAAAGCCAACCATTTTGTAAGCTATTTGAATCTAATTCATGGACTTTAAACCAATTCAAATACAAACTTACGTTTACGCCTAAAGTATCTTCGGCAGTACTCTGTGAGGCAAATTCATTCCATGGTTTTAATCGAGGCGTTTGAGTTCCAAATAATAGACCATTTTTTAATCTTTGACTTAAGTATAGGTCATTGTAAATAATTTCAGAATGCCTAGGCGTTATCGTTTTTCCGGGCAACGAACCGTCAAAGTTTTTTAGCTCATAATCAGAACCTTTATTAAGAACACTCATAAAACTTTGATCGTGCAGAAAGCCCTCTGGAAACAACGTGTCTGGCAGAGACTCATACAGGTATTTTACAGAATCCAAGGATTGTGCTTTTGGCAGTAAGGGAGTCAGAATGAGGATGGATAGCATCCATAAAAGTTGAATTTTTCTCATATCGATTAGGGGTTTATTAGGGCGTTATTGCCTCCATAATCAAATTGACCTAATCGACGGAAAGATTTCTTAATTGTTGAGAATATGCATTTATGCAATAATCTTTGAAAAGACCGCTGTTCTATATAACTGAAAACAAAAACCCCCAAGGGCTAAGCCCTTGGGGGTTTAAAATATTGAATGAGAAAATTTACATAGCGCTGTCTAGCTTGGCAGCAAGCACTTGTTTGCTTGTTGCACCCACCTGCTTATCCACAATTTCACCATTTTTGAAAACCAATAATGTTGGAATATTTCGAACACCGAACTGCTGTGCTACTGCACCTTCAGTATCTACATTTAGTTTTCCTACAACAGCTTTTCCTTCGTATTCACCCGCTAATTCATCAACAACGGGTCCAACCATGCGGCAAGGACCACACCATTCAGCCCAAAAATCGACCAAAACTGGCTTATCAGACTTCATTACTACTTCTTCAAAATTCGCTTCTGTTATTTCGAGTGCCATATCTATTTTAATTTCTTTGTATATATCAAAAGTAAGACCAATTTACTTTGAGAACCTATAGCCTTCGCCTATTAGGTCATCTATGTTTTCCACATGAAATACACCTAAATGTTAATTCAAAGTTACCCTAAAAACCTGCGAATTGCTCCTAAGTATATAGATACCACTAGGTAAGTGCTGAAGGTTTAAATGATTAGCGCCTTGGTAAACACGCTGCTCAAGCACCAATTGACCCAGAGCATTGTAGAGGAATAATTTTTCTGAAGACTTCATATTAATATTTATGAATCCCTTAGATGGGTTAGGATGTATATTTTGAATAGCACCTTTTTCTTCTTTTATATCAACAAGATAACTCAGGCCAAAAGCAAACGCCCCTTTGTATCCTCCACTTAAAAGAGTATCCAAGTAAATCCACCTTTCAGACATATTTGATGCAACGTCAAAAGGAATGAGCGAATCACCATGAAAATAGAGCTGAGTAACTAGTGTATCTGTAAACCAAGCATTGTTTAGGTATCCTTTAATATGAATATGAGAGGGCCTGTTTGGGTAGATACCTGGCAGAGTGGTGTGAAGAGTGGTGGCATTCCCCGTTAATTCCAATGCACCTCTGTAATCATAAGAATTAGGGTTTCCACCTACATTGCTGTATGAGCCGGCATCATTCGTATGCCATAGCTGGATGGTATATGTACTAGGTAATGTATCAAGATTTACAGTATCACAGTCATAGCTCACATAAAACGTCAACTCCAGCGCCCGTGATGAATTTTGAATTCCAGGTGCCAAAGTATCGTTGATAATTTTAGGCGCACCAGTCACAAAATAGGGACCCAATTGATCGGGACTCGTAATGCAGTTAACCTGGCCGTAAGTCCAATGAGAAAAGAGTAAAACCAACAGTATTTTTAACGACTTCATCAACTACTAATTTTAGGATAAAGCAAAGGGTGTTGTTCTAAAGCGTACAGTAAATCTTTATTGATACTCACTTTCCTATCGTTCACTGGCAGCTTAACATCTAAGCCTTCATCAATATCTACAATATGTAATTTGACGCGCTTTTTACCCGGATACTGCTCCAATAAATTATGAATAGTATCCACTAGTTTAGAATCTAAAGAGGCTAAATCCAGCTTAATTTCTAATGCTTTGCTTTGTTCTTCAAGCAATTCTTGCAATAACTTGATCTCAATTATATCAATCGTTAGGCGCTCTAAAATTTCTTCTCCCTGCCTTTGGTCAAATTTTTTGGCACGTACTTTAATGAAAAGTAATTGCTCATTTTCAAAGAAGTGTTTGAATTTCAAATAGTCTTTCCTATAAACAGCGAATTCGTAATCTCCTCTAAAATCTTCAACTCGGAATTTACCATACCCGTTACCAGCTTTGGAAATCTTATGCTGAACGTCCGTTACAATTCCTGCAACATAGACGTCTCTACCCAAAAGACTGCTTGGTCGATTCAACCTACTTATATCTGCGGTACAAAAGTATTGAATTTCCGTCCTGTAATCCTCCAAAGGGTGAGAACTCAGGTACATCCCATTGATTTCCTTTTCCTTTTTTAATCCGACAATCTTTGGCCATTCAGGAATATCCGGCATTTTAGGTGGCGGTAATTCTTCATTTGATCCTTCACCAAATAGAGAAGCTTGCGCACTTTCTGCATCTTGTTTCTTTTTCTGAACATACTTTATTGCCTTCTCCACAAAGGTTCGACCTCCCTCTTCTTCAGAGAAATACATAGCGCGGTGTGTATTTGGGAATTCATCCATAGCGCCGCCCAGAATCAAGCATTCAATAGTTTTTCTATTCGCTTGACTAAGGTCAATCCTATCCAATAGATCAAAAAAGTTTTTAAAGTTTCCACCTACCTCTCTTTTTGAAATAATCTCACGTACAGCGTTCTCTCCTACTCCTTTCATTCCGCCCATACCAAAACGGATAGCCCCAACATGATTAACACTAAAACGAAGTAAACTTTCATTTACTGATGGGCCAAGTACAGGAACACCTATTCGCCTGCATTCTTCCATAAGGTTGGTCACCTCTTTCAGATCGGACATTTTATTTGACATGTTGGAAGCCATAAATTCAGCAGGGTAATTCGCTTTTATGTATGCTGTTTGATAAGCTACCCACGCATAACAAGTTGAATGTGATTTATTGAATGCATAGGATGCAAAAGCCTCCCAGTCTTTCCAAACTTTTTCAAGGGTATCTCGATTGTGACCGCGCTGTTCACCTCCATCTAAAAACATGGGTTTGAGCATATCAATGATATCCTTCTTCTTCTTCCCCATTCCCTTTCGCAGTATATCTGCTTGACCCTTAGTAAATCCTGCTAACTCCTGAGATAACAGCATTACTTGTTCTTGATAAACGGTAATTCCATAAGTTTCTTTTAGCCGATTTTCCATGGCTTCTAAGTCATATGTAATCTCTTTACGTCCGTGTTTCCTACTAATAAATTCAGGGATATATTCTAATGGGCCAGGTCTATAAAGTGCATTCATAGCAATCAAATCCGCAAACTCCGTAGGTTCTAACTCCTTGAGGTATTTCTGCATACCTGCACTTTCATATTGAAATATACCAACCGTTTCGCCACGTTGAAAAAGCTCGTAGGTTTTCAAATCATCCAGCGGGAAATTATCCGGGTCTAGTTCTACACCATGTCTCTCCTTCACTAATCTGCAAGCCTCCTTTATAATTGTAAGAGTTCTAAGGCCTAAGAAATCCATCTTGAGTAATCCAGCTTCTTCTACCACAGAGTTATCAAACTGCGTACACCACATCTCGCTATCCTTCGCACGCGCCACAGGGACCAGTTCTCTAATGTCACTCGGTGTGATAATTACTCCACACGCATGAATACCGGTATTTCTAACAGACCCTTCTAATACCCTTGCCTGCTGGATAGTGATGGCCTCTAATCCCTCTCCTTCTGCAATCTCTTTTAGATGTTTGACCAGGTTGGCTTCGTCTGAGCTAAATTTACTTTTAATCTGTTTGTCATCTAGAGCCCATATTTTTTTGAGTTTAGTCATATCTGGAATCAACTTTGCAATGCGGTCGGTATCCAACAGCGGTAATTCCAATACTCTTCCTGCATCACGTATAGAACTTTTTGCAGCCATGGTGCCGTAAGTAATGATCTGCGCGACCTGAGGTGCGCCATATTTATCAATAACATACTTGATCACCTTATCGCGTCCCTCATCATCAAAATCAATATCAATATCAGGCAGAGATACACGTTCGGGATTCAAAAAACGTTCAAACAGTAATTCATATTTAATGGGGTCAATATTTGTTATTCCAGTACAATAGGCAACAGCAGAACCTGCAGCAGAACCTCTTCCTGGTCCAACACTAACACCCATTTGACGGGCAGCCTCACAAAAATCTTGGACAATCAAGAAGTATCCTGGGTAACCTGTCCTTGCAATAGTATCTAATTCAAAGTCAAGGCGCTCCTCAATTTCAGTAGTAATCATTTCATACCTTCTCTTAGCACCTTCATAGGTTAAATGGCGCAGATATGCATTTTCACCACGTTGACCGCGATCGTCTTCATCCTTTTCATCTTGAAATTGTTTGGGAATATCAAATGCAGGAAGTAATACATTTCTCTCCAAAGGATACAATTCAACCTTATCTAGGATTTCCTTAGTAGTGCTCAATGCCTCCGGCAATTCAGCGAATAATTCTACCATTTCTTCCTTGCTTTTGAAATAGAATTCCTGATTAGGGAAACCATATCGGAAGCCACGACCGCGTCCTATTGGCGTACTCTTTTGGGCGCCTTCTTTTACGCAAAGTAAAATATCATGTGCTTCCGCATTTTCTTGCGTGAGGTAAAAAGAACTATTTGCTGCTATGTATTTAATCTTGTACTCCTTGGCATATTCAAGTAATTGCACATTCACATGATCTTCCTCTTCTAGTCCGTGACGATTCAGTTCTAAATAGAAATCGGACTTAAAATGTTTGAGCCACCATTCTAGCGACTCACGAGCCTGAACCTCACCAACATTTAAATATAAATGCTGAATTTCTCCGCGAAGACCACCGCTCAGAATAATAAGGTCTTCTTTATGCTCTAACAATACCTTTTTATCAATCCTTGGAACATAATAGAAACCATTGAGCATTCCTTCACTGCTGAGCTTAGCAAGATTATGATAACCGTTTTTATTTTTAGCCAGAACAACAATTTGATATCCATCGTCCTTTTTTGATCGATCTAATCGGTCTTCACAAACGTAAAATTCGCACCCTATAACACCAACAAAAGGATATTCTTTTAGCGGCTCGTCAATTTCACCTGATTTTACTTTTACGTTATGCTCATAAGCCTCTCTATTTCCTGAGACTTTCATAACAGCTTTATTAAAGTGAAAGGCGCCCATGAGATTGCCATAATCCGTGATAGCCACTCCTGCATGCCCATTATCAAAGGCAGCATTTACTAATTCACTTACACCGGTGGTCGCCTGAAGAACAGAAAATTGGGTATGATTGTGTAAATGTGCAAACTCCACATCTGCAGCATGTAAATCAGATTTCTTAGATTTTGAAATTACCGATTGATCATTTTGGTTTTTAAGTCCTTCAGCACGTTTGTTTTTTGCTTCATCCACGGCTAATCCTATAGCCTGTATGGTATCAGGATTCGCTGTTTTGAATTGAGTCAAAAACCCTGAATCCAGCCCAATACTCTCCGGGGTAATAATATTTAATCGAAGTAATTCTAAAAAGACTCTCGCGGTCGCTTCTACATCAAATGCCGCATTATGCGCCTCAGCAAAACCCTCTTGAAAAAGAAACGTGTATAACTCCTCTAGTTTTGGCAGTTTAAAACGTCCTCCACGACCGCCCGGCAATTGACAAAGAGAAGCGGTAATTTCAGTACAGGAATCTAAAGCGGTTTTTAGTTGCAGCGGGTTATCACCGGATGTACGCAGAAACTCACATCCCGTTACGTTTAAGTCGAATTTCACATTGTGACCGACTACATAATCACAGAGCTGTAATGAAGATTCAAAAAGAGTTAGAACATCACGTAGTGGTCTACCTTCATTGCGTGCACGCTCCGTTGATATACCATGAATCTTGGTTGAGTTGAAGGGGATATCAAAACCGTCCGGATAAATGATGTGGTCTTGTACCTCAATCAATCTGCCTTCACTATCGTGAATTTGCCAAGCCAATTGAACTACTCGAGGCCAATTATCCAAGTCCGTTATAGGAGCATTCCAATCTTTTGGAAGACCCGTGGTCTCGGTATCAAAAATTAAAAACATAAAAGGTCAATTAGCTATGCCGAATACTCAAAGCTAACAAATGCTACGACCAAATAAAACGAGTGTGCATAACTATTGACTACTCCTCTAATAACTTCATTTACAAATCCTTCAATTCAGACATTACGAATAAAATGGATGAGTAGATAGCGGCAAAAAAGCCAACTCATGCGCATCTTCAGTAATAGGACTTAATTTGGCTTCACGTATCTGATGAACCATACGAATCGCCGGCTCTGCATCTTCTTCTGAAAATCCATTACCAGCAAGAATGTGCTCGTATGAATCATTGTGTAGTTCTGAGAATCCATCGGTGAAATCAAAAGACCAAGAATCAAAACTCAAAGATCTATGAACGCGTGCATCGCTATGCTTATCAGCCTCTGGTAAAGTTTCAGCGTTAATGCTCAAAAACCATCGGACTTTTGCGTTTTTAAAATAAATTGTGCCAGAAGCACGATCATGAGCACGAACATAGACTTGATGATTTTCAATTTCGCCAAATATCCATTGTAACATATCGAAAAAATGTACCCCTATATTGGTTGCAATTCCTCCACTCTTTTCTTCATCCCCTTTCCATGAGGCATAGTACCAATTTCCTCGAGAAGTTATGTAGGTTAAATCAACGTCAAAAACATAATTTGAATTTTCTTTCAGTTTATCCTCAACTCGTTTTTTAAGCGCAATAACGTTTTTATGCAAACGCAATTGAAGTATAGTAAAAATCTGATTACCATGCTTTTCACTAGCTTTAGTTAAACCTTTGATGTTCCATGGACGAAGTGCTAATGGTTTCTCACAGATACAATGTGCACCCGTTCGTAAGGCATAACGAATATGACTATCGTGGAGATAATTAGGTGAACAAATACTAATATAATCTACCCCTTTTCCAAGGTCACTTAACTTGTTTAGATAACGATCAAAACGTTCGAATTCAGTAAAGAATGAAGCCTGCGGAAAGTAGGAGTCCAAATGCCCAACACTATCACTTGGATCATAGGCAGCAAGAAGCTCGCCGCCTACATCAGCGATTGCTTGAAGATGTTTGGGTGCAATATATCCCGCAGCACCAATTAGCGCAAATCGCTTCATTAACCTATTCTTTGGTCATAGGTATCTCCCATAGATGGATTGTCACCCATCAATCGAGCCATCATTTGCTTTTTGACAATATTGAATATCACCATGTGTACATCTTCGGTTACCTCCATATCCATAACTGGGGCATGAACATTAATGGTTGCTATTTGAGATATTTTGCCTCCTTTGAAACCGCTCATTGCAACAGTGGTTGCACCTTGCTCGTTAGCATATTCAATAGCATTAACCACGTTTTTACTATTGCCTGAACCGCTAATCCCTATTACTAAGTCTTTGGTCGAAAGAAAATTCTTCAAAGGCTCTACAAAGATGCTCTCCCAGCCAATATCATTTGCTATTGCCATCATGGAAGGTAGGTTATCGTTCAAACAAATCATTTTGAAACGCTTATCTAAACCATAGCTTGCCCCTTTTAAGAAATCACCAGCCGCATGGGATGCAGATGCACCAGAGCCTCCATTGCCCATGGTGTATATGTTTCCTCCTTTTTCATAGGTTGAATGAAATGCATCTACCAAGGATTCAAGTGCGTTGGCATCCAGTGCGTCCAGAGTTGACTTAACGAGATCAATGTATTGTTTTGCTTGCATCTTAATTGTTTCGTGGAATTGACCACTAAAATAACTGAATTATTTGCGCCATCGTATAAATCCTATCACGCTCATTATAGAATAAATAACCATTAAGCAAGCATAGACCTCTAATCCCTTTAATCCATATAGAATTACGGAGGCAATATTTAATGGAATCCAATAGTGAAAAGCTGTTCGTATCCGCCTTGTTTCCTGCCATGTAGCCCATAATCCAAAGACAGAAGTAAACGAATCAAAATAAGCGTAACTCACTCCCGGGAGTGCATTTAACAGGTAGCCTAAAATAATTGCTATAGGTATGCCTAAAAGCGCTAAACTCTGTGTGCGAGATGAAATAGTCACCAATTCTATGGTATCCAACTGCGCGTTTTGTTGCCAATGCCACCAACCGTATATACCAAGAATCACATAAATGAAATACAATCCAGCCTCGGCATAAAGACCTGTTCTGTAAAAAAGTAAAACGGACAATATACTCGACAGGGTGCCGGCAGGCCAAGCCCAAATTTTACGACGTATAATTCCTGTTAAAAAAACAAGACTCAATACGGTCGCTACCCATTCTAAAGTAAAATCTGTGGACATAAAAAACCCCGAACGCCAATGTTCGGGGCTAAATTAAATATTATCTCAAAGGCCTTAAACCAACTCTTGAACTAAATCTGCAGCTTCTTGTAACGCAATTGCACTGTGTACTTCAAGACCACTCTCATCAATCAACTTCTTAGCCTCCTCTGCATTAGTGCCTTGAAGACGCACAATAATTGGGACATTAATATTCCCCATGTTTTTATAGGCATCAACTACACCCTGTGCTACGCGATCACAACGAACAATACCTCCAAAAATGTTTACCAGAATTGCTTTTACATTCTCGTCCCTAAGAATGATACGGAAGGCCTGCTCCACACGAGATGCATCTGCCGTTCCACCAACATCCAAAAAGTTTGCTGGATTACCTCCTGCCATCTTGATGATATCCATTGTAGCCATAGCCAAACCTGCGCCATTAACCATACAACCTACATTACCATCTAGTTTAACAAAGTTCAAACCGGCCTCACCAGCTTCCACTTCCGTTGCATCTTCTTCGCGAGTATCACGCATTTCTGCAATGTCCTTGTGACGATAAAGAGCGTTATCATCGATAGTAACCTTCGCATCAACTGCTAAAATTTTATCGTCAGAGGTCTTCAACACCGGATTAATTTCAAATAAAGAGGCATCAGCGCCTTCATAGGCGCGGTAAAGAGCGTTAACAAATTTCACCATGTCTTTAAATGCTGCACCACTAAGCCCTAAGTTAAAGGCTACCTTGCGAGCTTGAAAGCCGGTAAGACCTACTTTAGGATCAATTTCTTCAGTGAAAATTAAATGAGGCGTTTCTTCGGCTACAGTCTCAATATCCATACCTCCTTCAGTAGAATACATAATCATATTCCGTCCAGAAGAACGATTCAATAAAACGGACATGTAAAATTCGGACGTGTCACTTTCACCGGGGTAATAGACGTCTTCAGCAATAAGAACTTGATGCACTTTCTTACCTTCTGCGGAAGTTTGTGGTGTGACTAATTGCATTCCTAGAATACTATCTGCAACCTCCTCTACTTTATCAATTCCTTTAGCAAGCTTCACGCCGCCACCTTTACCTCGGCCTCCTGCATGAACTTGAGCCTTAACTACATACCATGATGTTCCCGTTTCTTCAGACAATTGGTTTGCCACTTCAACAGCTTCTGTTGTTGTTTGCGCGACTTTACCTCGTTGTATACGTACACCGTAACTCGCTAAAATCTGTTTTCCTTGATATTCGTGAAGGTTCATAATTTTTCCTTGATTGAAGTACAAATTTAGGGTACATCCTTGGAATCAATGGTATAATTGATTCTAAAGTTGTTTGGCACATATATGTCTCTTTATCCCGATATTTGCGCTCTATGTTCAGAAGCCCCCTATCCTACCTATTTATTCTTTGCTCACTTTTGAGTTTTGGTCAATATTCAGCTAAGAAGCAACTACTCGTTCCTCAGCTAAACAACGTTGACCTATCAATTGATGGACGTATAGATGAACCGGAATGGTTTGAAAGTGCAAAAATTACGGAGCTAAATCAATACTTCCCAAAAACGGCCATGCCTGAAGACGGAATAGATAGTGACGTGCGTATCTTCTACACTCAAGAGGGTATTTATTTTGCTGGAACCTTGAAAGACAATCGCTCTCCTATTTTATCTCAATACACCCCAAGAGATAGAGTAAATGCAAATACAGATTGGATTCAATTAATCATTAATCCGTTTAATGACGGAGCCAACGATTTCAACTTTTATTTAAGTGCAGCTGGTGTGCAGGGTGACTCGCGTCAAACAAGCGATAATGAAGAAGACGGAAGTTGGAATGCTGTATGGTGGAGTTCTGTAGTTAAAGAAAAGTATCAATGGAGTTTTGAAATTTATATCCCTCACCAAGTCTTAAGGATTCCTGAGGGTAGCAAGAGTGAACAACCCTCGCCATGGGGCTTTAATATAAAACGATCTATCCGCAGTGACCGCACCATGTATAGCTGGAATCCTATTGATAGAAATTTTGACAACGAAAGCCTTCAAAGCGGTCTTTTGGCTGGCATCAGAGTGATTAACCCACCACCTCGTGTAAGCCTTAGGCCCAATTTAACTGGAAGTACGCAACAATCAGGAGATGCTCAATGGAGAAATTCTCTTGCAGCTGGTGCAGATATTAAAATCGGGTTGAATAAGAGTTTCACCTTGGACATGACTTTATTACCAGATTTTTCTCAAGTTGCTTTTGATGAGCAATTCGTGAATTTTGAGGCATTTGAGCGAGAATTTGATGAAAACAGACAATTCTTCACCGAAGGAGTAAATCTCTTCAAAAAGGCAGGGCTCTTTTACAGCCGTAGAATTGGCGGGAATCCACAAAACTTTACCAATGCTAATTTGAATGATTTAACGAATACCACTCAAAGTTTCACAAGAATGCTTAATGCGACCAAATTGACGGGAACTACTGATAATAATCTCAGTGTTGGCGTGCTAAATGCAGTTACAGCAGCAAATTATTTAAGTGGATCTGATTCCTTAGGCAATGAGGTAGAAGTACTTACAGAACCCTTGACCAATTATAACGTGATGGCTCTTGATCAGCGTATTGGGGGGAACAGCTCTATAGGCATCATCAATACGAACGTAATGCGAATGAATAGTAATGGTGCTGCAAGAGATGCCAATGTAACAGCCTTTACGGCCAATTTAAACTTGTTAAATAATAGCCATTACTTCAACGGTGCCTTTGGACGATCATCTATTTATGATACCGAGGATAATTATTCGGGAGGCGCCTTAGGCTGGGAATTGGGTAAGCAAATTGGAGCATGGCGATGGGAGCACAATCTTGAGCTCATTTCACCAGAGTTTGACCCGAACGACCTTGGGTTTCAGAGAAGGGGCAATAAGTTTCATCAAAGCTTACAGCTAAGTAATCATTTACTGTCTCCAAATACGTTATTCTTGCGAAGACGACATCGTCTGAGCGTTCAATACAATCGTCTGTATGACCCGGGAAGTTTTGAACGTTTCCATGTCGAGTATAGCTTTTTTGGTATGACCGAAGGATTCTTGGCGTTCGGGTATAATGCCGAAACAAGAGGAATAGAATACGATTACTATGACCCTAGAGTTTGGGGTAGATACCGCGCAAACCCAGCTTCATTTTGGCACAATGCATGGATGAGTACAGATTTCAGGAAACCATTAGCCTTCGAACTAAAAGCAGGGCAATGGTGGTGGGCCGATTGGGGTGCACAAGGAAGATATGGAGAAGCAGAAATTATAGCTAGAATAAATGATCAATTTAATTTAAGAGCAAATGTAGAATTTGGCGATAACCACCAAGTGGGATGGGCAGAAACTAAGACTGATTTGAACGGTCAAACCATCAATGACTCCATAGGCATGGCTTTAAGGCATAGGCGCAGCATTGAGCAATCTCTTCAAGGTCAACTTCTTTTCGGTCCAAATTCATACCTCACATTAGACGTGAGACACAGTTGGAATAGAATTGAAAATGAACGTGTTTTTCATCTTAACCAGAACGGTAGCTTGTCGCCTTCTGATCAATATGAAGACCCAGATCTAAGAATCAACTTCTTTAATATTGATGTGAAATACGTACTTTGGTTTGCCCCTGGGCGTGAACTAAACATTTTATATCGCGGCTCTTTGGCAAATTCGGATAACGCAAGTACACTGAATTACGTACAAAATATTCAAAATCTATATGAGACCCCTACAGATAATATGTTTTCATTGAGATTAGTGTATTTTCTTGATTATGCTCAAATAAAGAAATCCGCTACCTTGCGTTAAGCCATGATATACATTCATGAAATAGAAAAATCCTACGGGAGTACCAAAGTCCTAAAAGGAGTAAACGGTAGCATTGCTAAAGGAGACTTTATAACCATAGTTGGAGCCTCTGGAGCTGGAAAAAGCACCTTACTCCATCTTATAGCTGGATTAGATAAGGGACATTCGGGTTCTATTGAGTTCAACGGACAGATGCTGGAATCCATGGATAAAACATCTTTGAATGCTTATCGAAATCAACAAATTGGTCTTGTATTCCAGTTTCATAACTTATTACCTGAGTTAACTGCTTTAGAAAATATTACCCTCCCAAGATGGATTGGAGGAAAAATGAATAAAAGTGCGCTACTCAAAGCCAACGAATTATTGGAGTTATTGGGCATTGCTGATAGGGCGCATCACCTACCAAGTGAAATGAGCGGTGGAGAACAACAGCGGGTAGCCATTGCAAGGGCTCTTATAAATGAACCAGAATTACTTTTAGCAGATGAGCCTACAGGTAATTTAGATAGTGAAAATGCTCAAGCGGTTCATGACCTCTTAATCAAGCTGAACAGGGAGCTGGGACAGACAATAGTTGTAGTCACCCATAATAAATCTTTGGCTGCTCTTGGACAGACTAAATGGACCATGACAGATGGTAAACTCTCTTCGGATTGAATGAGGTTACCAGAAGAAGAACTGCGAGAATTTCTCTTAAACAAAGCCGATCAATACGCTCAGAAAAGCTTTATTAGTGATGATCCAATTGGTATTCCACACAGGTTTAGTAAAGACAAGGACATAGAAATTAGCGGATTAATTGCAGCCACCCTTTCTTGGGGTCAACGCAAAACAATCATCTCCAAAAGCCAAGATCTAATGATAAGAATGGACAATTCGCCGGCAGAATTCGTTCAAGGTTGTACAACAACCGATTTAAAAGTTTTTGACGGTTTTGTTCATCGCACTTTTCAATCCGAGGATATTAAAGGCTTAATCGTTGCGCTCAAACAGCTGCATAGTGAATATCAAAGTATTGGGGCATTCTTTAAAGCTCACATGGATAATGAGCGTCATATGGGAGCTGCCATGGTTGAGTTTAAGAGATACTTGCTAATGAATGGACTTCCCTTTAGAGCATCTAAGCATTTTGGAGATCCTTCTAAAGGCAGTGCATGTAAACGTATGGTAATGTTTTCACGCTGGATGACCCGCAGTAATAAGGAGGGTATTGATTTTGGGATATGGGACATTGATCCAGCCTATTTATCGTTACCACTTGATATACATAGCGGACGTGTCGCAAGAATCCTTGGCCTATTGAATCGTAAACAAAGTGACTGGAAATCAGTAATGGAATTAGACTCCTCTGCACGAATGATTGACCCTAAAGATCCTGCGCGTTTAGACTATGCATTATTTGGCCTTGGTGTTTATGAAGGATGGAAATAACTTACAGCGCCATCAACCCCGGAATCTTGACGGCCTTTTCGTAACGTTCAATTACAGAATTCACGTTTAACATCATCTCTTTAGCACTTATTGAGACGAACTTACCTGTTTTACTTTTTCTTAACTCAACCTGTGCTGTGTCGCTGTCAAATAGCGATTCGGCCTGAGCAATAATCTGATTATCTGCAGGAATAATGAATTTGAATAAATAAATTTCTGGCCAATTGCGTTCTTCAAGCTTTTCACGCAGACCTTTCCATGGATCTTGACTCATATTTCATTGAAGTATTTCACAAAAGTATACTATCATCGGAAATCAATCGGGTTTTTAAAAATTCTTTTGCCAATTCCATACGACTGTGTAAATACACATCTTCTTCAATTGCAGGACTTATCTCTAAAAACTCTTGATACAATTGACCCAATTCACCTTCAACATCCTCACCACGCAACCAAAGAGCCTGGACCGCATTGAGTAATTCAATACCTAAAACACCGTACACATTACTGATAATTCTCAATAATTTAGTGGCGGCATTTGCACCCATGCTCACATGGTCTTCTTGACCATTTGAACTTTCAATACTATCTACACAGGCAGGAGCGCAAAGCTGCTTATTCTGGCTAACCATACTTGCTGCTGTATATTGGGCTATCATCAATCCTGAATTAATTCCTGGCCTCTTGACTAAAAATGGTGGAAGCCCCCTACTACCAGATATGAGCTGGTAGACCCGTCGCTCAGAAATAGAGCCGTACTCATGAATTGCCATTGCAGCATAATCCAATGCTAAGGCTAAAGGTTGACCATGAAAATTTCCAGCACTAACCACAGCGTTCTCTTTCGAAAGAACCACTGGGTTATCTGTAGCAGAATTTACTTCAACCTCAAAGACACTCATCACATGACGTATAACTCCTTTAGACGCTCCATGTACTTGAGGTATACAACGAAAACTATAAGGATCTTGCACGTGCTCTTTAGTCTTATGCATCCCCAAACATGGTTCTAACCACTGGTGTAGCCTTTTCGCGGTCATAATTTGACCAAGGTGTGGACGAGTTAAATGAACACCGGGAGTAAAGGGCTCTATTCGTCCATCATAAGCCAGCGTGGACATCGCAGCGATTTGGTCAGCAAAGTAATCAATTCGTCTTGCTTGAATGAGTGCATATATGCCATGAGCAGACATAAATTGTGTTCCATTCAATAATGCCAATCCTTCTTTTGAGGCTAGAGTTAAAGCATCCCAACCGTTATGTCCGAGCTCAGCTAAAGCTTTTTTTGTACCATATTTTACCCCATGCAGCCTTACTTCACCTTCACCCAATAGAGGCAATGACATGTGAGCTAGTGGCGCCAAATCACCTGACGCACCCAATGAACCTAATTCATAAATTACGGGTACAGCACCGCTGTTATACATAGACAATATTTGTCTCACAACCTCCAAACGAATACCACTAACTCCAACGGCAAAACTTTGAATTTTTAAAGCCATCATCAACCGAACAATCTCTGTACTAATTTCAGATCCTGCTCCACAGGCATGAGAGCGCACCAAATTCGTTTGAAGTTTACTAAGATTTGTAGCGTCCACCTCTACATTACACAGCGCTCCAAAACCAGTATTCACGCCATAAATTGGTGTACTCGTAGAACGGGTGTACTCTTCTAAAAAATGTCTTGATTTCTCTATACGTTCTGCTGCGTCTGAATCTAGCTCTAGCCTCACACTTCCTGCTGCTATTTCCTCATATTGTAAATATGTTAGGGGCGCCGCTCCAATTTGTAATTTTTGAATCATGGGGGAAATTTTATGCATTTAAAATTACGACAGACCGAATCAATTTTGATAAATATCTGAACCCGTCTTTCAAAATTGCGTTTAGAATCTTAGAACATCATACTAGAATGAAGAAATATATAATCATAGGCGGTAGCAAGGGAATTGGAAAAGAAACCGCAGAAATACTTGCAGCAGAGGGAAATGAAGTAATCGTATTTAGCAGAACACCTTATGAAGGACCGGCCCATTCTATTGATTGGGAGGAGTTTGATGTCCTGAGTGACGACTGGGAAGACCGAATGCCGGATAACATAGACGGACTGGTTTACAGTGTTGGTTCTATCAATCTAAAACCATTTAAAGGACTGAAGCCAGAAGTATTTCAAGCTGATTTTCAATTACAAGTCATGGGTGCCGTGAAAGCGCTTCAGGCAGCTTCTACAAATTTTAATACGAATGGGATTCCTTCAGTTGTCCTTTATTCAACAGTTGCGGTGCAGCGCGGTATGCCTTTTCACGCCACTGTAAGTGCATCAAAAGGAGCAATTGAAGGACTCACAAGAGCAATAGCCTCTGAATGGGCCCCAAAGGCTAGAATTAACTGTATTGCTCCTTCATTGACAGATACACCGCTGGCGGGAAGGTTAGTGAGCACACCGGAAAAAAAGGCTGCTTTAGGAAATAATAATCCTATGAAAAGAATTGGCGAACCTACTGATGTTGCAGAAATGACAGCATTTTTACTTAGTGATAAAGCTTCGTGGATTACCGGTCAAGTTATTCATATTGACGGTGGTCAGAGCGTCCTTTAACAATGGATAGTTTTTTGAATCATGAACAAATTCTTGGTTTAGAGAGGCGTTTTCAAACCGCTCTTATCAATAGTTTATCTGGTATTCGAACATCATTTATAGGTATCACCGGTGAGCATGGACAATGGAACGCATCCACGCTATCCAATATTACCCATGTTGGTGCAAATCCTCCTCAAATCAGTGTACTATTTAGACCTCAAAGCGCAAAGAAACATACCCTTAAAAATTATAGGGAATTTGGCACTATAACATTGGTTTGTATGCCCTTCCATAAATTCGAGACTGTTCACAGGGTTAGCGTAAATGCACCTAAGGACGTTTTTGAATTAGCATTACTTGGTGAGCAAGTGCAGAAACTTGAAGGGTGGCAACACCCAATACCCAACGACTTTCTTTATGCTATTGAGGTGAATTTAGTTGAGGAGTTTACCCTTGGCAATCAATGTATCTATACAGTCGGTTCCATTCATCAATTAAGGTGGAGCAAAAACGTGCGCGTTAACAAGAATGGACAGGTTATTTTTCAGCAAAGTCCCACCTTGGCCATAGGATTACAACAATACACATCCATTGAAACTGAAAGTAAGCATCTTCCCTATCCGAGTGTAGACAATTTTCAATTTGAATGAAGCCAAAAATTCAACTTGTTTGGTTCAAGCGAGATTTTCGATGGTCAGATCATCTTCCTGTGTATCAAAGTATTCAGACTGAGCTACCCACCTTGTATTTTGCACTATACGAACCTTCGCTTTTCGAAGCAACGCAATACAGTGAACGTCATATTAGGTTTATTTCAGACTCCATTGACGATTTAAACATTCAAATGGGTAAAAAAGTCGTTTACCACTTTCGCTCCGAAGCCATTGATTTTTTTCGACTCATGAACGCTAAGTATGACATAGCCAAAGTTCTTAGTCATAAGGAGACTGGCATAAAACTTACTTTTGATCGCGATATACTTGTAAGTAACTTCCTAGTATCAAAGCATATTGAGTGGAAACAAACTGATGCTAACGGGGTACAACGCGGTCTTAAAAACAGGAAAGACTGGATCAAAAACTGGCACGCTGAAGCCAATAAACCGTTGCTCTATCCTGACCTTAAAAAAATACCTACAATCGCTATAAATGGAGATCATATCGCCGAACAGTATGCGCGACAGTTTGATCCGCACCCATTCTTACAGCTTGGTGGAGAACGCAGATCTCATAAAATCATTCGTAGCTTTCTAAACCAAAGAATTGTGCAGTATGCCCGTAGTATTTCAAAACCGCAAGAATCAAGAAGGGGCTGCAGCCGAATCTCACCGCATTTAGCCTGGGGAAATATTAGTATTCGACAGTTGTATCAATTGATGAAGGCAACCGATATCCCAGGATCAAAAAGAAACATAAGAGCTTTTTCTGACCGTTTGAGATGGCAAGCGCACTTTATACAGAAATTTGAGAGCGAATGGGAATATGAATTCTTAACAATAAATAGAGCATATGCCTTATTAGATGAGCAGAAAGTTTGGAATCAGGATTTTTTTAATAAATGGAAGGAAGGTAAAACGGGTGTTCCGTTAGTCGATGCATGCATGCGCTGCCTTACAGCAACGGGTTACCTGAATTTTAGAATGCGAGCAATGATTGTGAGCTTTTACAGCCAATATTTGTGGCTACCATGGAAGCCTGGCGCTGACTACTTGGCCTCTCTATTTACCGACTTCGAGCCTGGAATTCATTATGCCCAATTTCAAATGCAAAGTGGTTATACAGGCGTCAATACAATACGAATATATAACCCGGTAAAGCAAAGTAAGGACCATGATCCAGAAGGGAAATTTATTCGGCAATGGATACCTGAATTATTCCAGCTACCGGCATCCTATATTCATGAACCGTGGAAAATCCCTCCTTTGGAATTGGCTATGACCGGGATAAATTTAGGGGGTTATCCCAAAGCGCCTATAATTCCGTTAGACGCAGCACGAAAACGCGCGAGTGATGTACTTTATGCAAAAAAGAAGCAAGGATTTACAAAAAAGGAATCTAAAAGAATTATCACCAAACACGTCAATCCAAGCAAGCAATAAGATTTTATTCCTGTACTAATCTAAATCCCTCGCCGTGCACATTTTCAATACGCAGTGAAGTGTCAACCTTAAGGTATTTACGAAGCTTAGCCACATAAACGTCCATTGACCTCCCCGTAAAATAATTATCCTCTTTCCAAATCTTTAGCAACGCTTTAGAACGCGGTAGGAGCTGGTTTTTATGCGCAGCAAGAAGCTTTAATAAATCACATTCTTTTGGACTTAATCGAGTTACATCTTCCTGGTAAATCAATTGGCGGATTTTAGGTTTAAAGGTCAAGAATCCAATTGCTATTTCATCTGGCTCTTCCTCTATATCAGCAAGGTTGCGACCAATAATAGCCTGTATTTTGTAGAGTAATACATCCGTATCAAAAGGCTTGACCAAGTAATCGTCGGCGCCGGCACTGTAACCTGCAATGATATCTTCTTTCTGCCCCTTCGCAGTCAAAAAGATTAACGGTTGGCCGTTGTCTATTTCTTTGACCTCTGTAGCTAAGGTGAGTCCGTCTTTCTTGGGCATCATAATGTCAAAAATGCAAAGATCGTATTCCCCTTGTTTGTACGCTCTCAAACCCTGTACGCCGTCGCGCTCAAGATTTACCTGGTACTCGTTAAATACTAATGTATCCCGCAATAGGTTACCAAAATTAGTATCATCTT
Source organism: Flavobacteriales bacterium (assembly GCA_002707525.1). GTDB lineage: Bacteria > Bacteroidota > Bacteroidia > Flavobacteriales > Schleiferiaceae > UBA10364. The sequence continues at coordinate 115,064 of PAND01000002.1, read as the reverse complement.
CTACTAAAAGAATGCGTTGCTTAGTCATCTCCTGAGTTTTTATTTAATTCTATTGTAAAGGTTGTTCCTTGGCCTATTTGACTTTTAAGGCTAATGACTCCTCCATGTTTCTCTATTATATCCTTAACAAAAGACAATCCTAACCCATGCCCTTTTACGTCGTGAATATTGCCTTTAGTGGCTCGATAAAATCTATCAAACACTTGATATTGAGTGTCCTCGTCCATACCAATACCTCTATCCTTTATGAAGATATTAAATGAGGTATCGCTTTCAGATAATTGAACGCTGATCCTTGGACTGGCTTCGCTGTATTTAACAGCATTGTCAATTAGGTTGGTCAATGCACTTTTAAATTGAGTCCGGTCACCAAAGTACTGATAGTTTCCTTGTGCAAGATTTAAATCAATCCATCCTTGTCGCTCTTCAACAGCCAACTTAAAATGATTCACAGCTTCTTGGAGTACCTCTGAAACATCAATTATTGAACGATCTAAAGTCAACTCCTCTTTATCTAACATAGACATTTGAAGAACCGATTCCATCTGAGCATTCATTCGTTTATTTTCTTTCTTAACAATTGATAAATAGCTCTGCATCTGCTCAGGAGTCATCTGCTCTCCATTTTTCATTAATGCATCCACTGCCAAGTTTATAGTAGCTAAAGGTGTCTTAAACTCGTGAGACATATTATTGATGAAGTCACTTTTTACAAGTGCTAGTCGTTTTTGTTTTCTTCCTTGGCGCTGCACCCCAAAAAAGGCTACTAGAATGACCGCAGAAAATAATAAAGAGGCAATAAGAGAAAGGTACACGCTTCTAGCCAAGTAAACTCTTTCCGATGGAAAATAGAGCAGTAATTGTCTTGTAGGACCAAAAAAACTTTCTGCTAAAACGTAATTAAAGGTTGTTTGGCCAGGTTCAAATTCCTGAGATACTAGTTGACTCAGATAGCCGTTTTCAACTATTGCCCACTTAGGAGCAGTCCTTACACCATTAATTTTGAGCTGCGCTGTTATTATGCTATCCATCTCTAAATCTGTCAATTGCGCAGCCCAAGGCAGTGAATTTTGAAAATTTTCAAAAAACCCACTAATCATAGAAGAATCTCCAAAACCTGAAGTCAATTCTTGTTGCCCCGAAGACCAGCTCAGCGTTGTCTGGCCCATTGGTGTGTTTATAGTAACTGTACTGTCCTTAGTATTTGAGGACTTCAAGAGACCAACACTCTTTCTTCGAACATATAATCGTACACGCTCATTCAAACTAGTGGATGCAGTACCAACTTGTTGTTCAAACTGTTGGCGTTGCAATTCCAATTGTCCAGAGAGTAAATTAAGTTGAAGTAATAGTGCGCCTAGAACGGCAGCAGTAAGTACCGCCGTATTTGTATTGGCTTTAAAATTTTCTGCAAGTCTCCTCAACATATAGCGAATGTACTATACCCAAAGGTTCAACACTGCAGTTTTAACGCCGTTTAACAATCTATAATAATTGCTCAATAATATCTTCAGGTGACAATCCCTCGGCCTTAGCCTTATAATTAATGACGATTCTGTGACGCAATATTGGTTTTGCAACTGCTTTAACATGAGAAATGGTTGGAGACCCCTGCCCGTCCATAATTGATTTTGCCTTGGCTGCTAAGATGAGGTTCTGAGAAGCACGAGGTCCAGCTCCCCAATTTAAATATTCTTGAGCCCTTGGATGGCAATCATCTGAATTAGGTCTTGTTCTTCGCACTAGATTAACTGCATATTCGATTGTTTCATCCACAACAGGCAATCGGCGCAGCGCCTCTTGAAGTTCACCAATTGCTTCAGCTGTGAATACCTTTTGAATACTAACATCCCTAGAAATGGTAGTCTGCCTAACAACTTCTTCCTCTTCTTTTTTAGTCGGATAACCCACGGCAATATTGAACAGGAATCTATCAAGCTGTGCCTCCGGTAAAGGATACGTCCCTTCTTGTTCAATAGGATTTTGAGTAGCTAAAACAAAGAAGGGCTTGGGTAATTCATACGTTACACCTCCAACACTTACTCGCTTTTCTTGCATGGATTCAAGCAAAGCCGCTTGCGTTTTAGGTGGAGTTCTATTGATTTCGTCAGCCAAAATCACATTGGCAAAAACGGGTCCCTTTCTAAATTCAAAGACTCTATCCTTATTTAAGATTTCAGTGCCTGTAATATCCGTAGGCATTAAATCTGGTGTGAACTGAATTCTTGAAAATTTTAATCCTAAGGCTTCACTAACAGTTGTAACTAGTAATGTTTTTGCTAGCCCAGGAACACCAATAAGTAAACTGTGGCCTCCAACAAGTATGGACATGGTAATAAGCTCAACAGCTTCTGCTTGTCCTACTATTAACTTCGCCACCTCACCTTTAAATCTTTTAACTTTTTCAGGTGCCGACTCTAATGCCTCTATTACGTCTTGATCAGTCATCTCTATTGCTGTTCCAATTTGCCAATTTACTGTCACAGGAGTAGTATCCTGAATTTAATTTAACGAATGTTTCAAGTAATTTTTCCTCTTTCCATTCTTCTACTATTCTATTTTGCTTCTCCTGAAGTGCAAAGCCTTTGATTCTCGTAAAATCTATGTCCAGGTTAGCCTTGTGCGGTTCAAATTTTTTATCTAATCGTACAATTCTAAAAGCTTCCTTCTGCTCATTTGTTTGATAAAAACCAGCTTCGGAAAGTTGGCCTTCTTCCATATTATTTATGAGAGAAAATAATCCTCTATCTAAACTACTTACCTCAAATCTGTTATTACCGCTTTGGTAATTACTCATTTGACCGCCATTAAATTTTGTTTGCTCGTCTTCAGAGTACGTTCTTGCCGCTTGCTCAAAAGTCATATCACCATTTTTAATAGCCACTACTATGCTGTCAAGAAAATTTTTCGCTTCTGTTAGATTCGCCTGAGTCATTTTAGGTTTTATTAAAATATGGCGCAAATCCAACTCTTCTCCTCGCTTTTCAAGTAATTGAATAATGTGGTATCCAAATTGAGTCTTCACGGGATTACTAATTTGCCCTTTCTTCAAATTAAATGCTACAGCTTCAAATTCTTTTACAAATACGCCTCTCTGTATACCCTTGTATTCGCCACCTTTTTTATTAGATCCAGGGTCTTCGCTATAGAGAATGGCCATTGATGAAAAAGAACTACCATTTTCTATGCGCTCTTTTAACGTAGTTAATTTATCTATAACCTCAGATTCTGCCTCTTTTGAAATTTCTGGATACTTCACAATATGACTTAGTTCTGCTTCTTCCGAGATTAAAGGAATACTATCTGCTGGTAAATTTTCATAAAACTCTCTTACCTCAGAAGGTGTTACTTCAATACCTTCGACTACTGTCATTTGCATGCGTTGTGCAGTTAGTTGATCTCGCACTAAGATTCGCATGTCTTCCTTGATTTCTACAACAGATTTTTCGTAAAATTCCTCTAGTTTTTTTTGATCACCCATCTGTGCAATCAACTGTTGGATACGACGATCCATATTTGCCTCAACTTCTTCCTCTCCAACTGTAACTGAATCAATTTCAGCATGATGTATCAAAAGTCTTTGAAAAAGTAGCTCTTCAAAAACAGCACACTCATTTATTTGCTCGCCAAAATTCTGACGACGCATCATATCATATTGTTCATCCACTTCACTCTTGAGAATGACATCTCCACCTACAACTGCAACCACTCCGTCTACAGTCTGACCTTGACCAAACGTTACTAGTGTAAATCCTAGAACATTAATGAATGTATAAATCGCCTTTTTCAATTGCATTTGCTATTATATTTTCTTCGACTTTCTCAATTAACTCCATTCTGCGTTTATTGAGGATCATCTTTCTTATACTTTCTCGCACATATTCTAATGGCGAGTAACTGTTTTCAATTCTTATATCACTCAAATTCACAAAATACACCATCATGGTGTCTTCACAGGTAAATCTAGGCGTTCGTTTCAAATAACTATATGGATTACTCGACTCTAGCGGTATATCAGCGAGAAACTCATCTAATGGCAACCAAGAGGAGTCCGTATAGGCACTTTGCTTTGTTGCAAAAACTTCAATCCAATCTAAATATTTTTCTTCGTAGTAATTGCTTTTGAACCATCGTTTTGCATCATTAACTTTCTGCGCTCCAACAGGGGCTGCAGTAAATTTTGCTTGAACTATACTTTCTTTAAGTTCAAAATTGCTCAAATTCTTTTCGTAGTAATCGCTTATTTCCTTCGGTCCTACATTGGTATCTAAATTTTCACTAACAAAACTTTCCATATAGGCATGCTTCAGCAAGTCATTTCTATATTGAATAACTAGATCGTCAAAACTCTTAAGATCTTCTTTGAGATTGAATTCTGCCGCTTGAATTAATAACTGATTCTTGGCCCAATTTCGTGCTATCGTATGCAATAATGCAACGCTATCCGCTTTATTCAACACACCCGATTTAGGCAATTGGCTCGAGACATCCTCATAGGATAACTGCTTGCTGCCAAGACTAGCTATGATTTGTCCATCCTGTTTGATTTGTTGCTTACAAGAGCCCAGCAGTAAAACTAAAAAAAGAAGCGTATTGCGCATAATTTATTCAGCTAATTCCAGAAAGAGAACATCCTTTACCTTTTTATTAATACTCACTGGGTATTTCTCTTTCAACTCTTTAATCCACGCTTGTTCAATTTCATTTTGATAACTGGCGATAACAAGACCTTTTACTTCGTTTAATTCCTTTGGACTAGCAGGAATGAAGTTAAAAACCTGCAGGACTGCGAAACCTTCACCTACAGCCTTGGGGCCAAAAACTCCTTGCTCATTTTCCCAAATAGTATTGAAAACTATCTCATCATTTCGCTCTGCGATTCCTTCAGACACGGCAACGGTAAGTGCCTCATTCTCTGCTAGTAATTTCTTGAGTTTGTCTATCTTATTACTTGCAACCCTCTTGTAAATCTTTTTAGCAATTTTTTCATCACTAGTTACCCAGAGCTTGTATCTAATTCTATCCTCCCAGCTAAAGTCAAATTTCACATTTTCATAGTGATTGAATATACCCAAACTATCCTTGGCTGCTTTGTCCCAAACCACCTCTTGAGTTAAATCAAAAAGTAGAATTCCCTCACGATATTCTCGCACTAAGTTTCTGAATTCCGGGTATTTACTCTCTAACTGATTGTCCTCATAACCGATTATTCTGTCATTGGCATATACATCAAATAACAGTCTTAAGTATTCCACTACGGATGCTTCCTGCATTGACTTTTGGTTCTTAGACCAAAATTCCAACAATTCGCTCAACAATAATTCTTCATCTGCATAGGTAGCTATAACACGATCGTATCGTGTCTTAGGGGCTTCCCACGTACCTTTTGCATAACCAGCTTGATTCACCAAGGCTACAGCTTTTCTATAATCGCGTTCATCAATTGTGAAGTCATATTCTGTCTTCAACGACTTAACAAATCTAGCAGCGCCTAATTGGCTTCTATTATCTCGTTTGATTTTGGCCATGATTTCTTTTTCCAAACTTTCAAAAGGCGGTAGGGATTTTTTCTCTATCAATTGGATCACATGCCAACCAATATTTGTTTGGATTGGACCAGAGTAATCACCTGGCTGTTGCAATTCAAAGGCCGCATTCTCAAAAGCTGGCATCATCTTGTTGATTCCAAACTCAGGCATTTCGCCACCCCGAGACTTTGTTTTTCTATCTTCACTAAAGGTAACGAGGTCCAAGAAGTTCTCGCCATTCGCTAGCCTTTGATGAATTTCATTGATACTTCTTTCCGCGCGTGCTTTCCCTTCAGTATCTGCCCTCTCGCCTGCCGCAAAAAATATTTGACGAACGCGAACAGTTCCACTTTCTTGTCGCCTATCTGTTGTCTTGATAAGATGATAGCCGTATTGTGATCTGATTGGTTTGCTTATTTCCCCTACAGCTTGATTAAATGCTCCCGACTCGAATGGATAGACCATATTGAAGGCAGTGAAATAGCCTAAATCACCGCCTCTCTTTGCGCTCCAGGTATCTGCACTTTTAGTACGAGCAGCATTCTCAAAACTTACGGTACCATTGAGAATGCGATCACGAAGTTGCATCATTGCCTTATACACCTTTATGGTATCAGAAGGTAGTGCGCTTGAAGCCATCTCATACATGATATGTGATGCTCGAACTTCTTCCTTCATGCGATTATACGCTTCTCTTACTAGCCTCTTTTCGGACCCTGAATCATTGAGATAGGGCTGGGCTAATTGAGTTCTATAACCCCCAAACTCTTTTATGAATTTTGAACTTGTATCACGTTGTTGTTTGTATGCTTCTGCGATTTTAAGCTTAAAATTGACGTATAACTCTAAGTATTCCTCAGGATTTTTAGGGTCAACGTTATTACCTACGCCCTTGTTTTTTTCATAAACCGCCTTGAACTCTTCCGCAGTTACTTGTACCTTACCTACGGTAAATAATACTTCTTGGTATTGTGCTTTGACTTGTAATTGCATGCCTAATAGGCATACAATGAGAATGATACTATTTTTCATGTTTTATCTTCTACTGTAATTTGGTGCTTCTCTTGTTATACTTACATTATGTGGGTGACTCTCTTGCATGCCAGCTGCGGTAATTTGAATGAAACGAGACGAACGTTTTAATGAGGCAACATCTGATGCCCCGCAATAACCCATTCCTGCGCGTAATCCTCCAATAAATTGAAACATTACCTCACCCACTTCTCCTTTATACGGTACACGACCAACAATACCTTCAGGTACTAATTTTTTTACATCGTCCTCAACATCTTGAAAATATCTGTCTTTAGAACCCTCAGACATGGCCTCGACAGAACCCATACCGCGATACGTCTTATATTTTCTACCCTCGTAGATTATGGTTTCACCAGGACTCTCTTTGGTACCTGCAAACATAGAACCCAACATAACGCAATCTGCTCCAGCAGCAAGTGCTTTAACAATGTCTCCAGTGAATCGTATACCTCCATCAGCAATTATGGGTATTCTGCCGTTTATTGCTTTAGCAACCTCCATGATAGCACTGAGTTGCGGAAACCCAACACCTGCTACAATTCGGGTGGTACAAATAGAACCTGGGCCAATACCAACTTTTACTGCATCCGCTCCTGCTTCCATTAAATACATAGCAGCTTCAGGAGTGGCAATATTCCCTACAACTACATCAAGCTCTGAGAATTTAGACTTGACACTTTTTAAAGCTGTAACAACACCTTTCGTATGGCCATGAGCTGTATCAATGATTACCGCATCTACACCGCTTTCATATAAAGCGGCCACACGTTCTACGATATCTGCTGTAACTCCAACCGCAGCGGCCACTCTAAGTCTTCCAAACTTATCTTTATTCGCATTTGGTTTCACGCGATTTTTTGTGATATCTCTATACGTAATGAGACCAACTAAAAGACTATTAGAGTTTACTACAGGTAGTTTTTCAATTTTATGTTCTTGAAGTATAGACTCTGCCTCCTCCATTGTAGTTTCAGGGGAAGCTGTAATTAATGACTCCTTTGTCATTACTTCATCAATCAACCTATCATTGTCCTTTTCAAAGCGTAAATCACGATTTGTAATAATGCCTATCAAATTTTTATTACGATTAACAACTGGTATTCCTCCAATCTTAAATTCTGCCATCATTTCCTTGGCATCTTGAACAGTAGCATCTTTTAGTAAAGTAACGGGGTCAAGAATCATCCCACTCTCTGCTCGTTTCACCTTTCGAACCTCAATTGCTTGCTGTTCTATAGTCATGTTTTTATGTATGACACCAATCCCTCCTTCTTGGGCTATGGCAATCGCCATGGCACTTTCTGTTACCGTATCCATTGCAGCGGAAACTATTGGAGTTTTCAAATTAATATTGCGAGTAACTTTTGATGTTAAATCCACATCACGCGGCAATACTTCCGAATAATTTGGAACTAAGAGTACATCATCATAGGTAAGACCAAGACCTATTACTTTATTGGTTGAATCTGACATTGCAATTCTCATTTGAATTGCGCCCAAAATTACGCAATTTCTGTCAATAGTTCGGGCGACCTTAGGTCGCCCGATTATTTATTTTTTTGAAATAGTAACAGTTAATACAGCAAAGTGAAATTACCTCGCTCTTCAATTGGAACATCTTCTATTGAACGGTATTTCACGTAATAGGTATACACTCCCATGGACGCATCCTTACCGTTGGTTTTTCCGTCCCATCCTTGATCAATAACATTCGTTCTGAACGCTTCCTGTCCCCATCTATCCATGATAAATAAAGTATAGCTATCTGGACGAGCGAATACACCTTGCGGTTTCCAAATTCTGTTTTCTACAACATCCGAATACGGATTGAATGCAGTAGGGAACCAAAGTCGCGCTTTGTGTACTGCACAAGCTACATTTGACCTCGCATTAAATTTCTCACCAAATTCATCTCTCCATGGGATTAAACCGTCCTTAGCGATAGCTCGAACATAGTAACAATATTTTCCCTTAGAATTTGTAAATGGCTTTATGTCATCAATGTAGCTAGTGTCTTCTGTTGAAGTAACGTAGGTAAACGAATTACCTCCATTTATGGACCTATATAATTCGTATTCATCAACACCTGCATCAAAATCACGGTATGCAGACCAGCTAATTGAGCAAGTCAAATTCCCCACTGCTTCGGCATTTAGCAGGATGTTTGTTGCAATATTTGATACTGTGTCTAATGACCCACAGGAATCTCTTGATGTTATCCTGTAATAGTACCTGCGTGACAACGGGTCAGCAGTGTAATCCACAAACTTAACTTCCCACGGTCCTAAAGAAGGTTTTACAACGCTACCAATGGTTAAATATGGACCAATTTCATCATCTGCACGCTGTACTTGATAGTCTATCACATCTGCATCCTTGTCAATATAAGCATACATATTCACGCCGTTTTGACTATTTACGGACGCCCTACCTAGATACAGCACTTTTGAGCCTTGAACAACTGCTGAGCTGTTACAAACTCTATTAGAAGTTGAAGTTACCGTACCGGTCGTATCCGCAGCTCGTACATAATAACAATATGAAAATCCATTGAGTATACCGTAATGGTTGAACGTAGTATCTAAATTACCACCCTTGAGTAAGACTCCCGTAATTGTTCCACCTGACGGTCCAGTAATATCAGCATATAAGTTGTATTCCTGAGCCTGCGTCTGTGTCCACTCTTTATAGGAATTCCACCGAAGACGCGCATAACCATCACAAGGATCAATTCCTATTTGAAGATAAATGGTGCTTGAAGGAACAGTAGTACCTAAAGAACTAAAGTTTCCGCAACTATCTACTGCCTGAATCCAATATTTTTCGCTTTGATTTCCAGCATTACTGAGCGCATACGTCCAAGGCATTGCAGTCGCCCAATCAGCAGCAAGAACAGAATCTACAGGAACAGGAAATCCGTTGTTATCTTCTCTTAGAATGCGATAATACACTACGTCACTATCGTTTGATTGCTGCCAAGCAACTGCGGCAATGTTGCCACCTGCAACTGTGACCGAATCAAAAAGTATTCTATTTGGTTCTGTTTTGTCTGAGAAGAATCCAGAATCTAAAGAACTTTCACAAGTGGTATTGTAACGGACTTGGTAATTCAACCATGAACCACAAAAAGCAACAGTATCAATCCAAGAAGTATCCTTTGTTGATCCAAGCTGAGTCCATTGGTTGGAATTGGCTGGCGCCTCAACCCAAATAGCATAATTGGTAGATGTATCTCCCAACAACCATCGGTTCCAATCCAATCTTGCAATACTGCTGTTCGGAGGTGGCGGAAATGCCTGAAGTCCCACTCGAATATTTTGTACTGTGTCCGAAGGCGGAGTAATTAAACCACACCCCCCTCCTGTTTGAATAAAGTATTGATTTACTTCATTCGGATTAGCACCAACATGGGTATATGATTGGACAGTCCAATCTTTAATGGTATCCACCACAGTCGTATTTCCTAGTACGTCAATGTGATTTATTAAATAGTAATCATAGTTGAAGCCGGTATCCACATTATTGACCCAATCAAACGAAACTGAACCGGTAACTGGATCTTGTGAAATACAAGCGTTGGAAATATCTACATTCCTTGGCATATAATTCAATACTTTGACAGTCACCTTTGCATAGGAGAATTCATTAATGGGACACTGATCATCAATCATTCTAAAATAAAAGTCATAATCTGACTTTAACGTACCGCATTGAAATTCTTGATAGAACAAGTGATTACAATCTATCTCCCATTGAAAATCCGCTTTATTTATCTGAGCTGAACTAAATAAACCCGCATAAGCCCCTGTGTTTTTAGAGGTGAGAGTAGCACAAGGTGGGTTGAATAGACAATTACTTGCGTTACCATAGTTTGCCGCACTGCTTAAGTTACCACCAGCAGCACTAAGCGTAATAATTTGCGCATTACAATTTGGATTAGGGTATGGATCCGAAGCTAAAACCTCAAATTTCACTGTGTCCCCCGGGTACGCCGAAGTTTCATATGCAATTGTATCTCCAGTGATATTTGTAATTGGAGTCAATACGGTTGGAGTACCTAAAGAATTATCTGGCGTTAAAGACAGTAACGGGGGTCCCGGCTGGTAAGTTGCTGCACAAAATCCGGTTTGAACAGTTTGAGAAAGTATACTAATTGGTATGTCTCTGAAAATTTCACCTATTTTTTGTCCACACCTCCACGATTCAACTTTTAGACATGTAGCAAAACTCCCCGCTTGAGCAGAAGTAAATGAGACTTCTCCCGTTTCTCCGATCAGAACTGCACCAGTACTTCCAGCGCCTGTAGGTAATGGGGATGCAGAACTGTAACCCGCAGTCCATGAAATAGGAGTGTTTGGGAATGTTATTATCGGATCGGCCCAATCATAATATAACGAATCTAAATCTGGATCATAACCCAGGTTGTTGTAGACTATGTTCGAATTCGTCACAGCCAATAATGCAGGGTCTTCCAAAAAATCGGGACTGCTGTCGTAGCATGGATTGGCATTAGCAGGTCCTGTAGAGCCTGGCGCCGTATAGGGATACATGACTGCACGTGCAATAAAATTCTGATTACTTCCCCCATTGGTTAATTGCGAGGGACGTGCAAAAATCGAATGATAAAAATACCACCCTGCTGCTGGAGGCGCTCCATTGATAGTCAATTCACCGGATTCAAAAACAATTTTTTGGAGAGTACCAGTTCCATAATTACCAAAACCCGTACCTGTACACTGAGCTTGAGCTGTGGTAGTAGTTGCAAAACATACTGGTGCTACATATTGATCGGGCGCAACTCTGTTTACTACAAAATTTCCACACGGAGCATTTGTTGTAATAGTGTGATTCACTGAATTATAGTCAATACCACCGCAATCACGGTACATGGTCAGGAAAAACTTAAACTTACCATTTGGCAGACATTTCCAGACGAGTTCTCCACCGTAGACGTGAGTTGCCATGCCCTGAAGGCTCACTAACATCATAGCTAAGGCTAATAAAATCTTCTTCATATTTCTAATCCAATCATAGAACTTCGAAAATAAAGGATTTATTCCATTATTTGTACTTGGTTTAGGATAGTATTTCAACGAATGAGTGAACGATTTTAGTCACTGTTAGCTAGGCACTTGAATTATTATTTTACCGTTTTGATATCTTATTGAGGGTAATGTGCCTTTGTCTAGAGCATCTGTGACGACCCACTTCGAATCCTCTGCGGGCTCTATGCTTTGTGCTGCGCCCTTGAACGCGTGCTCTCCACATGCGCCAAGAACTCGCTTTCATTTGATGACGCATTAAAGCAATGATTTCAGACTCAGTTAATCCAAATTGATCAGTTATAGCATCAAAAGGGGTTCTATCCTCCCATGCCATTTCAACAATTCGGTCTACCTTATCTTCTGAGAACATTTTAACAATTTGGGAACCTTTCATTTACAGCGTTGTTCTTTAGTCATGCATAAAAAACCTTATTTACCTGAAAAAGTTTGCACGGTCTGCGGCAGACCGTTCACTTGGCGGAAAAAATGGGAAAAGAATTGGGAACAGGTGAAATACTGTAGTAAAAAATGTTCCAAAAATTAGAACTAACGATAAAGGTTTCTTGAAATCACTAATTTTTGAATTTCCGAAGTTCCCTCACCAATAGTGCAGAGTTTACAATCTCGATAGAATTTTTCAACAGGATAATCCTTGGTGTAGCCATAACCACCAAATACTTGCACTGCTTCGTTTGCAACTTCCGTTGAAATTTCTGAGGCGTATAACTTACACATCGCACTCTCTTGGGTCATAGGTTTACCTTCCTCTTTGAGCGCTCCTGCATGCCTAGTCATCAATTCGGCAGCGTATACTTTGGTTGACATTTCTGCCAGCTTAAAACTTATGCCTTGAAAAGAACGGATTTTTTTGCCAAACTGCTCTCGACTGTCGGCATACTCAATCGCGGCTAACATGGCTCCGCGTGCAATTCCAAGAGATAACGCTGCGATAGAAATTCTTCCACCATCTAAAATCTTCATTGCTTGTATGAAACCTTCCCCAACATTACCTAAGACATTTTCCTTAGGAATTCGACAATTATCAAAGAATAAACAAGCCGTTTCCGAAGCTCGCATGCCTAATTTATTTTCCTTTTGGCCTGCAGTGAATCCTGGTGTGCCCTTTTCTACTACAAAAGTTGTCATCCCACGAGAATCTCCTTTTTCGCCCGTTCTGGCAATGACGACCGATACGCTAGAAGATATAGCATGAGTTATCCAGTTTTTTGAACCATTAAGAACATAATGTTCTCCATCTAATTTCGCTGTAGTGTCCATTCCGCCTGCATCAGAACCGGTGCCGGTTTCAGTAAGACCCCAAGAGCCAATCCATTCAGCAGTGGCTAACTTTGGTAACCATGTTTCTTTTTGTTGCTCCGTTCCAAATTGAAGAATATGTCCTGTGCAAAGGCTATTGTGAGCAGCGACTGATAGACCTATAGAACCACATACTTGTGCAATTTCATCAATTACAGTTATGTATTCTTGGTATCCTAAACCCGCTCCACCGTATTGTTCAGGGACTAATAGACCCATGAAACCGAGTTGACCTAATTCCTTAAATATATTGACGGGAAAGTGTTGACTCTCGTCCCACTCCATCATTTCGGGCCGAATCTTTGTTTCTGCAAAATCCTTTGCAGATTGACGAATTAACTCAAGCGTTTCCTGACGCTCATCACTCATGGTGATTCTCATAGTTTGGTTCTGTTTATAATAGGTTGTGGTAATATAACAAGAAAGCTCCCAAATTGGTTTGAGAGCTTTCTTAAATTTCTTTTAACAAGTTGATTTTTTTCTATTTCATCAATTTCTTATACTTAAATCTTGTAGGTTCTGTTCTACCTAAACGACTCAATTTATTCTGTTCATATTCTGAAAAACTTCCCTCAAAAGAATATACTTGCGACTCTCCCTCAAAAGCCAAGATATGTGTACATACGCGATCCAAAAACCATCGGTCATGAGAAATAATTACCGCACATCCCGCAAAATTTTCCAGAGCCTCTTCTAAAGCCCTTAAGGTGTTAACATCCAAATCATTAGTTGGTTCGTCTAAAAGCAATACATTACCTCCCTCTTTAAGTGCCATGGCCAAATGAAGCCTGTTTCTCTCACCACCAGATAAGACTCCTACTTTTTTACTTTGATCGCCACCTGCAAAATTAAATCTGCTCAGGTATGCTCGAGCATTAACACGCTGCTCACCTAGTAAAACTTCCTCTGTGCCATCACCAATAACCTCAAATATTGACTTTTGCGAATCAATCTTTTCGTGACTTTGATCCACATAGGAGATTTTTACCGTTTCACCAACTTCAAATTGACCATCATCTGGTGTTAATTGATCCATGATCATTTTAAAAATAGTAGTCTTACCCGCTCCATTTGGACCTATAATCCCTACAATACCAGCTGGAGGAAGATTAAAGTTCAGTGAATCATATAATAGCTTTTCGCCGAAAGCCTTTTTTACGTTTTTAGCTTCAATAACGTTGGTTCCTAAACGAGGACCTGCTGGTATGAATATTTCCAAGTTACTTTCCTTTTCCTTTTGCTCCTGAGAAAGCAAGTTTTCATAATTACTCAAACGTGCTTTATTCTTTGTCTGTCTTCCTTTTGGATTCATTCTAACCCATTCTAACTCACGCTCTAGCGTCTTCCGGCGCTTAGACGCTTGCTTTTCCTCTTGAGCAAGACGCTTGGTCTTTTGATCTAGCCAAGATGAATAATTTCCTTTCCAAGGTATTCCTTCACCACGATCTAGTTCAAGGATCCAACCCGCTACATTATCTAAAAAGTATCTATCATGAGTTACAGCAATTACAGTACCCTTGTACTGTTGCAAATGTTGCTCCAACCATAGTATACTTTCAGCATCCAAATGATTTGTGGGCTCATCAAGAAGTAAAACATCTGGCTGTTGAATGAGTAACCGACACAGCGCTACCCTACGTGCTTCACCTCCACTAAGCTGATCCACGAGTTGCTCAGGAGGAGGGCAATTCAGAGCATCCATAGCACGATTTAGCATGGTTTCGAGTTCCCATGCATTAGAAGCGTCTATCTTATCTTGAAGCTCCGCTTGCTTGGACATGAGTTCTTCCATTTTATTGGGATCCTCATATACTTCGGGCAAGCCAAACATATCATTGATGCTATTGTATTCATCTAAAATGGCAACCGTATCAGCAGCACCTTCCTTTACAATGTCTAAAACCGTTTTTCCTGGCTCCAGTTCGGGCTCTTGCTCTAAATAACCCACCGTGTAACCTGGTGCAAAAACCACATCTCCTTGATAGCTTTGGTCTACCCCAGCTATAATTTTTAAAAGAGTAGATTTTCCAGAACCATTTAAACCCAGGATACCTATTTTGGCTCCATAGAAGAAAGAGAGATAAATATCTTTTATAATCGTCTTGTTGTTGTGAGGCAATATTTTGCTCACCTTAGACATTGAGAAAATGACTTTTTTACCGTCGTCCGACATGTGTGATAGAATTAAAGGTTTTGTAAATATACTTTTTGGCTTACTCTGTGTGTTCCTTTCAAGCAATAATGCAATTGCTCAAAGTTACATTTTGAAAGGTACTGTTTTAGACAAGGATTCCTCTTTTGCATTGCCCAATTCTTATGTTGTTAATAATAAAACCTTTGCAGGCACAGTAACCAATGGTATCGGCTATTTTGAAATTTCCGTCGCAGAAGGTGATACCATTGTATTTTCAAATGTTGGCTATCAATTCAAATATCTAGCCATTGATTCGAATGTGATTTCGGACATAAAAAGAGAGAAATCAATCAAATTACGGCCTCGTAATTACCTTCTAGATGAAGTAAGCATCTATGCGATTTCTTCGAACAACCCCAGAACAATGCATCAATCAAAACCAAGGGTACCAGTCAATGGAGATATTAGAATTCCTGAAGCAGTAGCTCCAACCCTCGCGAATCCTTTGGATTTATTGTATTACAGTTTCGGAAAGCGTCCGAAACAATTAGCAGCATTGCGAAGACTGCAGCAAGAAGATTATTATAGACGGAAATTAGAGGAAGGAAACAATAGAGAAAGTCTTGAGGAATTGACGGGGATTCCAAAGGAAGAAATGGAGGCTTTTATGTTTTATTGTAAATACTCGGACACTCAAATACGGACATTAAATGACTATCAATTCCTTGTTTCACTTCTAGAATGTTACGAAGAATACGAACGCCAAAAAGAAATGCAAGAGGCTACAAAAAACTATAAGTAATGGAAGATATTCCTGCCTTCAAAAAAGCCAATAGAGAATTGTGGAATCATTGGTCTGCCCTTCACCCAAAAAGCTCTTTCTACAACAATGAAGCATTTTTAAAGAGTCAAATGGCTTTACATCCAATAGAATTGGAACTTCTTGACGATATACAGAACAAGGATGTTTTGCATCTTCAATGTCACTTTGGACAAGACACAATAAGTCTTAAAACTGTTGGTGCTCGAAGCGTTACCGGAATAGACTTTAGTAAAGAAGCAATTAACCAAGCAAAATCACTTGCAGGTACATGCGGTATTCATGCAACTTTTATAGAACGAGATGTTTTGGATGTAGACCAAAAACTTGAAGAAACCTTTGATTATGTATTTGCCTCTTACGGAGTAGTTGGCTGGCACCACTCTGCTGCTGCTTGGATGGATGCTGCGTTTCGCTATTTAAAGCCCGGTGGTCGGCTAGTTCTTGTTGATTTTCATCCTCTATTATGGATTCTTGATGACAAGTTCAACCAAATCAAGTATCCCTATTTCAATACAGGGGTGATCAAAGAAGAACGTGTGGGATCCTATGCATCTGATGAGGCAAAGAAAATGGTCAATTATACTTGGAATCATAGTTTGAGCGAATTGATACAACCAATATTGTCGGATTCAAATCGCAACCTACTATTACTGAGTGAATACGACTGGAGTCCTTATAAACTATTTACCGCAACTGAAAAAATAAAGGGTAAATATCAGATAAAAGGAAAAGAAGGATTACTCCCTCTTGTCTATGCGCTCAAAGCGAAAAAAATAAAATAGCAATAAAAAAGCCGCGATTTCCGCGGCTTTTTTATTAGTGTATTCTTTCTGTTGTCTTAAATCCTATTATGGCTAAAGCTGCTTCAACAGTGAACCAAAAACGGATTCGATCCAAAACTGGATTTAACCATGGAGTGAAAGTACAATACGACCTAGTTTCTGGTTTCGTATGATGTCTTGCGTGATCCTTAGGCCTCTGGAGAATTCTAAATCTTTGGAGTAAAGTAACAAATTTAGGACGTTCGTCATTAAATTCATGTGCCCAACGGTGCACTATATTCGCGTTGGCACCAAGAATACCAACAAACCACCATTGCCAAGTTAATTCTCCAGTTACTGCATAAGCAGCAATCCACATTAGGGAAACTCCTGCCCATCCACTTTTACAGAGATACCAATAACTCCTAGTAGTCATCTTACGAGGGTTTTCATGGTGCCATGTATTAATTTCAATAATTGCCTTGCCTACTATAGGCATATCCTCTTTACCATATCTGTCCATCCACCAGTGAACTAGACCAGTGAGAAAGTCCAAAAGAAAATACAATGCTATCGCCTGAGCAGCGATTAGAATGATTGATAACATCATGTTAGTTGATTAATTTTTGTGCAAGTTAGTACGATTGGATACATTATTCACCAATGTATCTTCTCAATATTCACAAATAACAACCATTAATGCCAGGTAATTGTTTACAACACGTTTTAATAATCTCATATATGACTCAAACATAACTGAGTAACCACGTTTTTTCTTTTTTTTAGGTACATTGTATTGCATAGTACCTATTTATACCCATATCTTTGCATACAACAATCAACACCTGCAATTTATGAAGCATACTTTTCTCATGGCCCTATTTCTCCCCTTCTTTTCTTTAGCTCAACCAAAAGGAAAAGCAGATGAAATCTATGAAAAATACGAACCTACTCCTCATGTAAGCGGATTTAGCTTTGGTGGCTCATTGCTAAGTGCATTGCCATTAGACTTTGAAATATACCCTGGAGAAAAACTAATACAAACGCTAAATGGGGAAATCAAAAGAATACAATGGCTAATTGTGAACGACGATCGTTACCTATTTAAGGTAACTCAGGAATGGGAAAGTTTCCTTAGTCGCACTAGATACAATATAATTCCTATTCACAACGGAGGTGAGGAAAGTCAAGTGTATATCAGGGGAAGTAAGAATCACTTTGATGAAGCACACTTTTTAATTTCAGAGGAAGAGTTCAGTATTCTAATAACCGCTTATGGGGATTTTTACCTAAATAAAAAACTTAATGAAAATAGATAACACTAAAGCACAAATGAGAAAAGGAATTCTTGAATACTGTATTCTAGAAATTTTGGAATCTTCTGACGCATATGCTTCTGATATTATTGAAACGCTCAAAAAGGCCAAATTAATAGTGGTAGAAGGCACCTTATATCCGCTATTAACGAGACTAAAAAACGCAGGCCTTTTGGAGTATCGATGGGAAGAGAGCAATTCAGGACCACCAAGAAAGTACTATTCACTTTCTAAGTCAGGGAAAGAATTTCAAAAAGATTTAAAAATAACCTGGGAGGAACTCCAAACTGCTGTAAAAATCATCACAAATACCCCAAAGAATCATGAATAAAACAATAAATATCAACCTATCTGGCATCATTTTTTACCTTGATGAAGAAGCTTATAATCTCTTTAACAGGTATTTAATCCAAGTTAAGAACGAATTAGAATCGCAAGAAGGTGGCGAAGAAATCATTGCAGATATAGAGGCAAGAATTGCCGAATTATTTACCATACGATTAGAAAAATCTAGACACCAAGTAATTACAATACATGATATCAATTTCATTTGTGACACTCTAGGATCACCCAAAGAGTTTATGGGGGAAGAAGAACAAAGCAATGAAGCTCATCTAAATGAAGTCAAATCAAAGAAGAGATTATTTAGAAACCCAGACGAAAAAGTCATTGGAGGCGTAAGCAGCGGAATCGCAGCCTATTTTGGCACCAATATGATTTTGATTCGTATTATATTTCTCTTATTCCTACCATTTACAGGAATTGGTATCCTGTTGTATGTTATTCTTTGGGCCGCAATTCCTGAGGCAAAGACTACGGCGCAGAAACTACAAATGAAAGGGGAGCCTGTAAACCTGAGTAACATAAAAAAAAGCGTAACTGATGAGCTTGAAGGCGTCAAAGAAAGATTTGGTCAATTTGGGAAGAATAGTAGCGCGAAGAATAACTCGTTCATCATTTTTTTAAATCGAATAGCAAGTTTTATTCTACAAGTAATCGAAGTCGTTCTCAAGTTCATTTTCAATTTCATCAAAATTGTCCTAATCATTGTTGCAAGCATTACAGGGTTCGTTCTCTTCATGATTTTATTTGGTACAATTGCAGAAACTTGGAATATTAGTGGTTTAAATGTTATTTCAATTAATGGAAACTTATTAGGCCTTAATATCGCTCAAGCTATGCTTGGAAATGGTATTGACTTGAAGCTTTTGCAGGCAGGTACTCTATTAATCTTACTCTTCCCTATTTTAGTTTTAATTACACTTGTGGCCAAAGCGTTAGGTAGACCTCTAACAAAAGCAAAACTTTTTAACGTAATTGGCGGAATTAGCTTCTTAATTGGTTTAGCATTTATAGTATATACAGTGGGACAAGTCGCAACGTCATTTCGAGTGAAAGCTACTGAAATGAAAAAAATACAGCTTAGTGGCCGTGTTTTTGATATTCGAGCTGATATATTGGAACGTAATGAAGGGTTTTTATTCGAATTAAATGACGATCGACTAAGAATTGAAAATATAGAGCTCCAAATAAAGGAGTCTAAAGATTCTACGGCAAGTCTTATTTTGAAACATAGGGCTAAAGGAAAGAGTAACTCTTTTGCACGTCAACGCGCTCGTCTATTTGATTATCCAATTGACCAAACCGGCGAAATATTGAGTCTAAGCGAATACTTTTCAGTCCCAAAAGAAGCTTTATATAGAGGTCAAGCTTTAAAGGTAACATTATACCTACCCCCTGGTTCAGAAATATTTATGGATCCAAGTATTGAAAACTTAATCTTTAATATTGAAAATGCACATGATATGTTGGACGAAAATATGTTGGGACATACTTGGAAAATGACTGAAGATGGTCTTTTATGCGCCGATTGTGAAGCAATTGATTACTTCAGCGGTAGTGATGTTAATGGGATTATGAAGGACAAAGAAGGGAAAGAAGAGAAAGAAGAATCTTCGGGAATGCAGCGTAAAATAAAAGAACTTGAATCAGAGATTAAGCGTTTGAAAAGTGAATGAACCTAAAGCTCTACTTGAATTTTTAGAGCCGACTCTTTGGAGTCGGCTTTTTAATAAATCAGATTTAGTGCACCAAAAAACACAAACAATGAAATCCAAATCCAACTACTCAATGGGTTTTTAGCAGTTCCATTAGCTGTAACTCTAGCAAATAGTGCACTGCAAAAGAACCAGGCCAAGTAATTTTCTAACGGAACTTCTGACTCCGTCCACTGCCAAAAATTAAGTTTAATTGCGACCGGTTCAATGAGAAAGTCTAAACTGACCATGGACAAACCAGTAAAAATGCTTTTGTAAAATTTAGAGGACGTGAAGTAATCCAATAAATCGTAAGCTGAACGAATGAGCACCCACCATAAAACACCTATCATGAGCGGTGTGCCAAAAAAACCTGGCCCAAGTATGCTACTGTAGGTATATTCTCCAAAAGGAAGTCCCGTATTAGTGCCTATTAATTCAACAAACCAACCCATTAAAGCTGGCATGAAATATAGAGCTAAGGACTTTGGAACTTCAGATGCAAAGAAGTAAAGTAACGCAAGTATGAACAGATTAACGGGCGTTAAGAAAACATAGGTGTCACGCCAATCTCCTCCGAGTAATACCACGCCAACAGTATGAATGATTAAAAGTAACCAGCCGCCGTAGGTCCTAATTAGTTGTTGTATTTGTTCTTTATTCATGAATGTCTTCAATACACCAATTTGCAGCTAATTTACCACTCAATAAGCACAATGGAATTCCTCCGCCAGGATGCGCACTTCCTCCACAAAAATAGAGTCCTTTATATCCGCTTAACTTTTTATTTGGGTGCCTAAGAAAGGCGGCTTTTCGATCATTTGAGCTCGTGCCGTAAAGCGCTCCTCCCTTGCTTGAGGTTAACTGTTCAATCATCATAGGATTCAAAATACGTTCCGTTGAAACGTGCTGTCTCAAATTGACCTTTAACTCTGCAGATAATCTATCAAGAACATTATCCCTTAGGTCGTTGGTGATTTTTTCCCAATCTTGCCCTTCATTCGCAGGCACATTAATCATCACGAACCAATTCTCACATCCCGCAGGGGCGTCTGCTGTTTCTATCTTACTTGAGATATTCACATAAATTGTCGGATCTATCCAAAAGTTTGAATTATTCTCTATTTGTTCGAATTCTTGCTTATAATCCTTAGAAAAGAAAATGTTGTGCAGATCTAATTGGTCGAAATCACGATTTATTCCCCAATAAAAAATAAGAGCGCTTGTACTTGGGTCTTGAGCTAAAGTTTTTTTGGGCCGCTTAATTTTTTTATCGAGTAAATGTTGATAGGCAAAATGAACATCAGTATTTAGAATAATCGCATCATAGAACTTCTTTCTACCGCAAACAAATAGGGCATTAATTATTTTACCGTCAGAATAAACCTCTTCTACATTTTGGTTTAAATGAATATTGACTCCTACTTCGCGCGCAAGCGAGGTTAAACTTTTTGCGATTTCATGCATACCACCAATAGGCAGGAAAGTGCCTTTACCGTGTTCAAGATGATTTATCATTTGCATTATTCCAGGTGTCTTATAGGGCGACGAACCATTATAGGTAGCATATCTATTGAACAACTGCACCAATTCTTCGTCTTGGAAGTATTGCTTATTTACATCATTCAATGTGCTAAACAAACCAAGCCTAAGGATTGAGCCCAGAACCTTGAATACTCGTGAATCTAAAAA
Organism: Flavobacteriales bacterium; assembly: GCA_002707525.1. Lineage (GTDB taxonomy): Bacteria > Bacteroidota > Bacteroidia > Flavobacteriales > Schleiferiaceae > UBA10364. The sequence goes on along the minus strand of PAND01000002.1, from coordinate 93,377 downwards.
GGTTTTGAAACGATGAAGGCTTTGTTGAAGAAAAAAAGGTTCCGTAAGCTCATATTTTTTTTTGGAATCATTGAAATATGCTTCGGCGGACAATGCAGCACCTAGTCCGAAACTAGATTCTATTGCCTTAATGTTGTGTTCCATATTTGATTTGAGAACCAACTCCTTACCATTTTGCCAGAAATATTTACAAGCAGTGCTGTGTTGTGTATAATTGAAATAATCCCTAGGGTTTTTGCCAGATAATTCAAAAACCTCATCTACTAAGTGCGGAAGGGTAAACAAGGACGGACCGGCATCAAATCGAAATCCATCTTGCTCATAAACAGTCATTTTACCCCCCGTATAGGGGTTTTTCTCGAATAGGTCTACGTGGAACCCCTCGTTTGCCAACCTTATTGACGAGGCTAGTCCTGCTAACCCAGCTCCTACAACAGCGACTTTCTTTCTAGACATATGCACTTTAGGTATTTATTTTAAACATCACGAAAGCAAATTTGTTGAGAGTGAATGGGAAATAAGCTGTACAAAGCTGCACTTGGATTCATTTCAGTAGCCTTATTATTGAGTATTCTGTGGCCTTACAATCATAAATTAATTGATTTTGATGTAGAACCAGACTTTGCTGTATTAGAAAGTGATGAGATATACTTCAATAATACTCGAATAGTACATTACCGGACTACTGAAAATGAAGATTTAACTGCGGCTGGGTTTAAGTTGCACCGAATGACTAAAATCTTGGAAGACAGTTCTAGTTCTCACTTCAATTTCGCCATAATCAATCACTGGAGAGAGGATCGCGCCTACATTGTGGCAGAGCCAAACAATAGATTTGTTTTATCCGATACAGTTTCTGTGGCTATTGGTGATACTTTGCTGACATTACCTCTAGACCATATGGACTATAAGGATCATTATGCTTTTGCTACTGAAATTTTCAAACGAAGTTTGACCTATGATCTTCCTTATCTCATTGAAGGTAAAGACTCGATTTTTTTATTTGGGACAAAACCCAACGCCAAAACGAATCAAGTTATTTTAAAAGATTATTTCCGACTCATAGGGAGATTCAGATAATCTAATTTTTGACTTTTTCTTTGGCCCTAATACTTAACAGCTGCACAATCAGTGCAAAACCAACAGAGCAGTAAACATATGGCTTAGGGATCTCAACATGTGCACTTTCGGCGATTAGCACTGTTCCAATCAATATTAAAAAAGACAACGCTAGAATTTGAAGAGAAATATGTTTCTTGATATATCTGCTAATTGGTTCTGCGAACGACAACATTACCAACATTGATATGACCACAGCAGTAATCATCACTCCTATATTTTCCGTCATTCCTATGGCCGTAAGAACACTGTCGAAACTAAAAACTATATCCAGCAGGCCTATTTGAATTATTGCACTTACAACACTTGTAGCCTTCGAATTTTCCTTCTTTTCTTTTCCCTCTGTCTTATGCACAATTTCTATTGATGCTTTTGACAATAGGAAAATACCACCCAAAAATAGTATGGCATCACGACCACTAACTGCATGTTCTAAAACAGTAAACAAAGGCGCCGTTAAGCCAATAATCCAAGTTATGCCCAACAACATTATCACCCTAAAAACTAATGCCAAAATTAATCCCAATCTACGCGTCATTGGTTGTTTGGAGGCCTCTAAATCCTGCGTGATAAGAGAAATAAATATAATGTTGTCTATTCCTAAAACGATCTCCAGTAAGGTGAGAGTAAATAATGAAATAAAGCCGGATAAACTGAATATAGATTCGAAAAGCATATTAATAACAATGTTTTGTGGTAGTAGAGCAATACTCGCTTATTTAACGATATTTGGAATATGACCGATAAAGAGAAAATTGCTCATTTAGAAGATAAAATTAAAAATCTTCACGAAGGATATCGCAAACAGCTTTTAAATCTTGAAAAATTTAAATCTATTGTGACGAATTTGAATTTAGGGCTTTTGGTCGTTGATAATGATGATTTCATCACCAAAGCATTTCCTAGTTTTCAAACATTGACTGGATATTCTGAAAGTGACTTAATTGGGAGACGAGCAAGTGAAATGTTTCTTCGTAAAGGAGATGTTATTTCTAACTTACAAGTTAAAGAGCAACAATTACTGCGGGAAAAAGATGAATCTAGTGTATATGAAATTCCCATTGCTACAAAAAACGGCGAAGAAATTTGGGTGACCATCTCTGGGGCACCTTTGTATGACAAAGATGGAATTAAAATTGGCTCCATTGGCATCCATCTTGATATCACAAGACAGAAGCGATTGCAAAAATCACTTCAGAAAGCTCGTGAACAGAGTGATCGTTCCAAACGAGCAGAAGAACGTTTTTTAGCTAAAATGTCTCATGAAATAAGAACTCCTCTGAATGCCGTTATTGGCATGTCGTATCTTCTTAATGAAACCGTGATGAACCAAGAACAAGAGGAGTTTGTAGAAGTAATATCTAGGTCCAGTAACCTATTATTGAATCTTATCAACGATATACTCGATTATAGCAAGGTTAACTCAGGACAAATTCAGGTTAGACAAAGTCCAACAGATTTAGATGTTATGCTTACTGATTTAGCACAAACCTTCAGGCTGAAAGCACAGGGAGGGTCCGTTAGAATCAATACAAGATTAGAAATCGATGATTCACTTGTTCTAACCGATGAAACTCTGTTAAATCAGGTGTTTATGAATCTTTTGAGTAATGCAGAAAAATTCACCAAAAATGGAGAAATATGCATTGAAACCAAGTTATTGTCCGAATTGGATGATATCCTGACCTATCAATTTTCCGTTATTGATACTGGAACAGGAATAGCACCAGAGCGACTTGATGCCATATTTCAAGAATTTGTTCAGGAAGACGGAGTATTCCTAAAGAGTAGCGATGGTACGGGTCTTGGGTTGGCAATAACTAAGAGAATTGTTGAAATATTAGAGGGTAAAATATGGGCAGAGAGCACCTTAAAATCAGGGTCTACTTTTCATGTGGTACTTCCCTTTGCAAGGATTCCGAAAGTCAAAACAGAAAAAGTAAAACCTACTAAAACACAAGTCAAAGAGGGAACTAATCATATTCTTACTTCATTGAGTGTACTCATTGCAGAAGATAATACTATGAATCAAACCTATATTGGGCGTATTTTAGATAAAACAGGGGTTTACTATGAAATTGTAGAAAACGGTCTTCAAGCGCAAAAAATTTGTAATCGTCAAAAATTCGATGTGATTTTCATGGATCTTTTTATGCCTGTGATAGACGGGTTTGAAGCAACCGAATACCTACGCCAAAACGGTAATATCAATCAAGACACTCCTATTTTTGCTTTGACCTCAACTGCTGTGGTTCAACATAAAAAGAGAGCGCACCAAGCAGGAATGAACGGATTTATAAGTAAACCTTTTCATCCAAGCAAAATCAAGCAAGTTTTATCGGAAATCTCAAAGAATAGCGAACTTATATCTCAAGAACATTTTACGGAGGATCCCGATATATTCAATTTTCATAAAGCATTTGATCAACATGCACTACAAACGTATTATGACGATAATTTAAAGTATGCTTCAGAGATTTTTCAAATATTCATTGTGCAATTGGACGAGTCCGTACCCATTCTCTCAGAGGCTTTAAAACAAGAACAAACAAAGAAGGTGAGAAAAATCGTCCATAAACTAAAACCCACTTTTACTATGGTGGGGTTTCCAAAGATTACTGCCTTTTTTGAATCCTGGGAGAATGAGTTATATAAAGGATTGAGTAATGAACATTCCATGCTCAAATGGAATACCATACAGAAGGAAATTAAAACTATTAATAGATTGGTGAAACAAGAGATAAAAAAAATGAAACCTTTTATAAATGACTCTGAGTAAATCACTTCCTAACTGATCGTTCCCAAGCGCCTCCCTGTGAACCATTGATAAAGCGCTGAAAACCAATAATTACGGCGAAATTCATTAACACAAAATAGTATAATGCTAAAATAGGGCCTGGTAGGACCTTATCTCTAAACTGATGAGCTATAAGCGCAGTAAAGTAAAATGCGCTCTGCGCAATAAATAAAATTACTAAAAACGGTTCATTTGAAGTTAATGCAAATGCGTTAAGCAGATAAAGTATAGGTAAAGCAAATGCTGTTATACTCCAACGAAGAACACGATGAGAAATATACATCCACGCTTGAATTGGCCGTCTAAATATATTTAACATAAAAAACAGACGACTCATAGATTGCCAACCCCCAGCAGCTATTCTGATTTTCCGTTTAAGTTCTTCTTCTACATTGATTGAACTTGTTTCCTCCGCCTTCGCTAGAGGTTCATATACCATTATATACCCTTTTTTTAGAACATTGAAACTTTGCATGAAATCATCCAAGATGGTATCCTCAGGCAAATCCAAAACTAATTCTGATCTAAAACTGACTAATTCGCCAGCGGCTCCCATGAGACTATTAAAATTACTATCTGCATTTTTTATTAAGTTTTCGTATTTCCAATACAATCCTTCACCCTTGCTTTCTGCTGAATCTTTCTTCTTCACTATGATCCCCTTTGCTCCGCTAACCCCTCCAACCTTTGGCTCTGCGTAATGCTTAATCAATTGCTTTAAGGCACTACTTGACACAATTGTATTTGCGTCATTAAAGACTATGATATCGCCATTTGCGAATTTCTTAGCCCTGTTTTCCGCGGCGGCCTTACCTCCTCTTCTATTCTGATGCAGTACCTGTATGTACTCATAATTCTTGGCAATATTGGGAGTTTGGTCTGTAGAACCATCTGTGATAATGATTATTTCAAGTTTGTCTTTGGGGTAATCTAAAGCTAAAAGGTTCTCAATTTTACTTGAGATTATTGCCTCTTCGTTAAAGCATGGAACAATCCAAGTAACAGATGGTCTTGAATGCACATCCACTCTCCTAGTCTGCGGAAACAACTTTGCCAGTATTACTATTAATACAGGGTATCCCAAATACGTGTAGCATACCAATGCAGTCAGTACAATTATTAATTGGAACATGACTTCTGATATTCTAATAAATATTCTTCAGTAGTATTTGACCAGCTATATTTCTTTGCAATTGAAATGCCCTTTTCAAATAATTCTAAAGTAGGATTTTTATCGACTATACAACCGTTTAAGCCATGTAGTACTGCATTGACATAGATTGTATTTAGGCGCATTGCAGCAACTTGAGCAACTCCTAAAGAACTTACCAAAGCATATTTTTTTTCAATTTCAACCAATAAAAGAAGCTGGATATTCAAATTAATTACGCAGAGATTTATTCCATGAGTGTTATAAGTGAAAATACGCTGAGCTTGAATGGTAACTCTCATACAACTGGATGTATTACTCCTCGCATGGCACCTCTATATAACGGTACTAATAAAGAAAATTTTCCCTTCAATACGTAATCTAACGTATCTCTTAAAAGAACAAAAGATAATAAGTAAAGTACTGTGATATATGTATAAGAGGTATTGCGTCTTCTCGCAAATAATATTCTATTTCTAAACATATATTCTATTTTCAATGCACTCAATCGACCTACCGTGGAACTTTCTTTATGTAAAATTTCGACATCTCCAAGAAAACCAATTTCATAACCTGCTTCTTTGAATGTTGCACACCAATCATATTCCTCAAAATACATGAAAAAGGGCTGCCACATCCCACCAAGTTCTTCAAAGAGTATCTTTGGAACTATCAATGCAGCACCATGGATATTTCCGATTGGTCGATACCCCTTAAATTGTCCGGCATCTTTCTCACCCCAACCATAACTTTCATTTCTTAATGTCAACTTGCTCAAAGGTGTAGCTCCTGCAAATTGAATTAATCGAGTATCGTAAAATCTTAGCAACACACTCAGCATTCCTAAATTTGGATGGCTCTTGAAGCAATTGACAATCGGCTCAACAAATGACTGATGCACCTCCGTATCATTATTGATCAAAAAAAGATACTCACCTTTAGCCTTCATCATTCCAATTTCGTTACCTCCGGCAAAACCTGAGTTTATTTCAGAATGAATAATCGTTAGTTCAAACGAAACATCCCCCTCATATTCAAAAGGAATTTCAGAGGCATTATCTACGACTATCAACTCAAACCTTTTGTCATCAAGTTCTTCCAAAGATTTAATTAAATCTATGGTCAAATATGAGTGATTATAATTGACAGTTATCAGACTTATGGGTATCAAGACGGCTATTTTAATATCTTTAATAAAAATAGTCCACGAACTCTAATGAGACAAATACTTACACTTGTATGCTTACTAATAACTATAGTTGCTATTAGTCAACCAAAGAAAAAGTTAAGCGCTCGAGATTCTATACTTGTTGAATATCATTTTGATTCTGAAACTCCGATTTTTAACCCGAATCCTGTTTTTGTATTTCCTAAATCCTCTTATGGATGGACAAAGTCTATAGATGAGAAATGGCTGATAAAAACAAATATTCTTCCTTTATATTCATTGAGCACCGATAGATATAAACTAAAAAGTAATGAAGCTAAAGTTGGACTTGACAATTACCAGCATATGGCATTCTACCAAATGACCATAGATTCCAATGAATTCCTCATCTACGTCAAACAGTATCAGACTGGTAGTTATGAGTTTCCATTAACTAAAAAAGGCTGGAAAATTTCCAATTATTTCTATTTTAGCATAATCAACAAGCCTGAAAAGACTGATTCTATTCAGAACCTGGCATTAGATTCAAATCTTTATTATGGATTCACAATTCTAGATGAGGGACTTTTTAAAGATGTTGCCGAAAAGACATACAAAAATCCATGGGAGCTCATTTCAACTAATATGAAATTAGAGGTTTCCGATCGGAAATTAGTAGTTCAATTAGAGAGAAAAGATCAAGGTCAATTGAGGTTCCTGATTTATTCAATTCATCCAATTTTTGATGACCCTGTTGGAATAGTGAGTAATTGGAAAATAAAAAACAGGGGTATTTATTTGGACAATACCCTAAAACGATTGCACTACACTATTCTAGACAAGGAATGGTCAGCTACGGTTCTTCCTTAATTTGAGTTTATACAATCCCTCTCCTGTGTATGGTCTTAGTAATATCCTGCAGAAAACATTCGGTTGCTAACTCGTAAAATCAAGCAATCGTTTAAACAAAACACGAATTTGTGAACGTTTTTTAGGTATTTCCCCTACAATATTTTCCATATCGTAGTCTTTAACATTCATCAACACTATATGATCGTCTTGTAATTCAAGTGATTTTAATTCATTCAACTTATAGGTATCTGCAGTCCTCCAAATGGACTTGGTATTGAGAACGTATAAATTAATCGCAGGTTCTAGAATAAGTGACTTATTGTAATTGAACTCAAGAATATTGGGATGTACAACAATATTGACATCTACTGTTTGATTGGGTAGACCATCATTATTGCTGATATATGCTTTATACTTACTCTTTGATACATCTTCAATTGCAGAAAAATCATGCACTTCGTGCTTTATCTCTTCCGAATGCAAAGCGTTTAGTAAATATTCCGTGAAGGCTTCTTTTTTACTATTTTCAGAGAAATGGAGAATATTTAACGTAACGCTCTTATTAGAAATTAATCGCTTGTTTAAAATACGCTGCATAAGCTGGTTTAAGGACTTTCTATACAACTGAGTAATATCCACATCTCTATGCGCTAATCGAAAAGAAGATGACGGAAAACCAGCAATTACTGTTTTGCCCGTAAAGAATTCAGCTCTATTTTTTGTTTTAATACTTTGATCTAATAAATCAAACAGGAATACTGTTAAATATGGAAGCACGATACCTATTATAAAACCACCAATCAGTAAAAACAATCTTTTTGAAGGAAGCGGTTTTGATGGATAGGTGGCAGGAACAGATACTGTTAAGCCATCTGAGGACATACTCAAGGTCTGTTTGTGCAAAACAGCCTGATTTAAACCATGAAGTACCTCCATGTAGTATTCCTCTCTAACTTTAATTAAACGTTCGATTTTAATCAAATTAGTACCGAGTGGAGACATACGACGATACTCTCTATCAAAGTAGGACTTCCTCTCCTCAAACACTTCCAATCTTGCCTTGCTTTCATCTAGCGCCAGCGTAGCATCGACCCAACTTTCTAGCAGTCTTTTGATATCAACACCATCCGTAGTTCTTTCAAAGGCGGCTTTATTTAATAAATCCGTCTTCAATTGAGTATTCAACGCACGCTCTTCTTTTCGTAATCTAGATATAAGTTTTTGGTTCTTGGCCCCAATTTCAACTATGGCAATTTGTCTCTGAATAGCGGCGATTTTATCTTTAACAATGAGCAGCTGTCGCCCGTACCGCAATAATTCTTTGTTCACTGATAATTGGCGCTCTAAATTGTTCAACGTTGCTTTAGTTGCGTTAAAATTTGCGATTTCTTTCTGAAGTTCATCCTCCATATTCTCTTTCATAGCTGAAAGAGCTTCTGTTTGCTCGTAGAAATTTAAAATGTCATTTTCTTCACGAAATATTTTCATTTGTTGCTCAGCTAATGAAAGATTACCGGCAGCGTTTTCTAACTCTATTTCAAAGTAAGCGACTACATCCCTAGACATGGATAAATTCATGTCTTTCATTTTGCTAAATAGTACATCTAGGATCAAAGAGAGTGTCTTCTGAGCGATACCTGCGTCATTCCATCTATATGTCAAGCGCATCAAATCAGATGAACCAATTCTATAAATTTGAACCTTACCAAGGCTCTTAAGACCATATGGGGATTTCTCACTTTCAAAAACACGATGGTAGCCTTCCGAGGTAATATTTTCTTCCTTCCAGGAATCAATGGCTTTTCTTCTTTTGTCATCACTCTTTTCACCGCGCCATTCTTCCATTACTTCAATTGAAAAGTAGTCCTCAAGGTTAGATAAACTCAAATTTGAAATTAACAGTTCGGATACGTCATTACCTAGTCCTAGATGATAAGATAGTAGCGCCGTACTCACTTCATTTAAAGTTTGGCGTGATTTTACAGTATTAATAATATTATCAACTTTCGAACTAGTTGAAAAAAAATCCATAGGTGCTGGACCTATATCACCGAGGTTAACAGAAGTACTTACGCTAGAATTAAGTTCTGCCTCACTTTCATATTCACGAGGCATATTTATGGTAAAAACGAAGACTATTATGGCAAATGAAAATCCAAGAATAATCATCCACCTAAACGAATTGTGCAATAGCCTCAAGAAATATATTGCGTTCATTTAGTATTTGAATTTAGATAATGATATACCGACCTTTCTCTCTAAGTCTGTATATGCGCTTTTATATGCGGCGAATACTCGCTCATAATCCAAGCCATATTTAGTCATCAAATCATACATTTGGCTGAGCTCAGCCAATTCAATCTGACCATTACGAAACTTCTCTTCACCTAATTCTACTCCCATTTTACCCATTTGAATGGCCTTCTGATTAATGGCCAGCATCCGTTGATACATAAACAAGTTATTATAGAGTACTGTAATCTCATTGGCAACAGTTCTCTTGCTGAGCTCCGAGTTTTCAATCAGGGCATTTGATTTCGCCCTCATAGCTTTCTTTCTAGACTTTTCAGTGGCCCAATCTTGCAGGTTAATTTCAGCTTGAAGAGTAATTATAGATGGAAAACCCACGAAATTTGCATCATTGATCGGGTCAAAAATTGTAGAAAAGTCATTGTCTATGGTGTATTGGGGAAATGGATTGATGATTGGGGACCAATTAACTCCAGCTTTAATATTCACTTTATCCCACTTGATTGACTTAAACGCATACTCAAACGACTCACTTTCACTTAATTGCGCTTTTATCCTAGGATTATTTGCAATAGCACTATCTATAAGCATGTACAGTGGCGGTATGTATTTGGTTAAATCAACATCAAGCGTATCCGTTACGGGTGTTTTTATGATTTTTAATTGGCTAAAACAACTATTTGAGAAGATGGTCAATATGATGAAACAATAAAATCTAGACATTTTCTCTCTGTATTAGTGCAGGAAAAGTTTTGAAAATAATCATCAAATCCATGACTATTCCTGCATTTAAGGCATAATCAATATCTAATTGCTTTCTATCATTTTCAGATATATTCGCACGACCCCGTTGTTTAACTTGCCATAATCCAGTGATTCCGGCTGGTGCTAAAAATCTTCCAGCCCATTTGTCTGTTATTAATTCCACTGCCTCATATAGAGGTAAAGGTCGATTACCTACTACACTCATATCGCCTCTCAATACATTGACAAATTGCGGTAGCTCATCTAAAGATGTAGATCTGATAAACCTGCCAACTTTAGTAATTCTAGGGTCATTTTTAATCTTTAAAAATGATGGGGCCGCATTCGCAGCTTTAATTTTCATCCAATCCGCTTCGCTTAATTCCGCTCCATTGTCTCCAACTAAAACCGCTTTAGAATGAGCATAACGCTCATCATTTTGGTTATTTATATTATTTTCCGTTTCATATTGATTCATCTCCTTGATTTCAGCAATTTTTTTATCTGCATCAATATGCATTGATCTGAACTTCAAAAAATCAAAAACTTTATATGATTTTCCCACTCTTTTGGAGCGATATAAAATCGGTCCTGGGCTTTCAATAAATATAGACATCGCTATAAGTAGTAGTAGCGGGGCCAACACTAACAGCGCTAAGATGGAAAAGATAATATCAAATGATCTTTTCCATACGGGCAAGTGGTTATCAATGAAAACATGCTCATTCGTTCGTTTTAATTTTTTACTATTAAATTCTTTTTTTAAAAATAATAAGCTTTTAAAATCTGAAACATTGGAAATGATTTCTTCAACGCGGAGTTTTAATAAGTGTGATTTATTTTGATTGGAAAGATTCTCAGCTAGGATATATATAAGAACGTTGCTATTATGTTTTCTCAATGCTTTTAAAACGGACTCTACATTGGTCGTCTTTTGATCAAAGTCAACGATAATTACGGATGCATTAAAACCTGAATTGAGCAATCCCATGATGCTCTTGGATGATTTTGCAATTAGATCACCTTCCAACATCAAGTCTGCATAAAAGACTGAATTACAGCCTATATAATATACCTTGTATTGACTCATCTAATTAAGTGGGCTTGTAATGTTCATCAAATTGATAATTCTATATTCTAACTCCTTTGGATTGAAGGGCTTGATTANATAATCATTAGCTCCTAATTCAAAGCATTTTAATCGATCATCTACACTATCTCTAGAACTCAAAACAATGACTGGCAGTCTATTGAAAAAACCTGAACGTCTGATGTATTCCACAAAATCAAATCCATCCATTTCCGGCATTTGCAAATCAACAATAATCATATCTGGTAAATTACCTTTGTAAAGCCATTCAAGAGCAAACCTTCCGTTCTCCTCTGTAATTACCTGATAATTTGTGGACAATGTCCGGTTCAAAAAAGAACGCATCATGGGTTCATCTTCTACGATAAGTATTGATCGTTTCATATTTACCATATTATTTTCTTTCGATTTCTTTATTCTTAATCATACGATAAAGCGTGCTTTTTCCAATTTTTAGTTGATGGCTTACCGTTTCTAAATCGTTGTCAAATTCAGCTAAATAACTTTCTATGATCTCTCGGTTAAATTCTTTAAGAGTCTTTTTACCAAACCTCCAATTTGGACTGGGAATACTTTCCTTATGAATTCTAATGTCTTGTTTTCTTATTTCATTAGACTCAGANATGACGAATGCTAGGCGCACGATTGCTTCCAACTCACGAATATTTCCAGGCCAGTGATAAGCAAGCAATTCATCTATCGCATCATTGGTAATCCTTTTGATTTGTGATTTTTCATTCAGAGAAAATTCAAACACGAATTGATTCGCAAGCATCACTATATCACTCTTGTGTTCTCTGAGAGGGTATAATCTAATGGAGAAAGGAATGAGGTAATCCCGTAAGTTGTCATTGAAGCAGTTTTCTAACTCCTTTTGCTTCGAATTCTCTTTAGAGCCTATAATAATCCTACATCTGCAATCAATGCGCTGCGCGTCTCCAACTCGCGAGAAGTGTTTTTTCGTTAAAACGTCATACAGTTTTACTTGTACTTTCGAACTTACATGCTCAATATCATTGATATAGAGGGTACCACTTCCAGCCTCTTCTAGCGCTCCCATTTTTGGGATATCCGTTTGTACCCTAGGATTCAATTCACAGCCAAATATCTCGCTTTCCAAAGCTTCAGAAGAAAGGAGTGCGGTATTAACCACAACGAATGGTTTATTCCGCCAATTTATTCCTGCATGAATTGATCTCGCTATCTTCTCCTTACCTGTGCCCATCTCTCCCACTATTAAGACAGGTGATGCACTAGCTTGAGCCTGTGAAACCAAAATCTTGATACGCTCAGCCTCAAATGAATTCCCGGCGAAATTATATTCCTTGAGCGCAAACTTGAAATTACACATACTCTGAAATTCGCGATTGTACATAACTTGGCGCTGTACTTTCTTCAATGCAAGCCTCAATTTGAGCTCAATAAAATCATCCGAAATCATGTAATCGAATGCTCCTTCTTCTATAAAGGCTTCCATTGATTCATGATTCTTGTCGGGACTAACCACTAGAATCGGAAGATTTTTTACAGCAGGCTTCAGCTGTTTAAAATATTCTAAACTGCCTAAGGAAAACTGCTCAATACTAAGAATAGCAAAATCCAAATGAGCATCAACAATAGAAGTCGCCTTTTGCAGATTACTTACAACTTGAATTTCAAATTCTGGATAGGTACTCAGAAATGGGTGAATACCTCTCGAAATCGTTTTTTCATTTTCTATCAAGCAAACCTTGAACATGTTATCAATTCTAATAGTGAATCGAAACTAAGTGTTAATGCGCAAAAGGCTTTCTATTATCGAGAACTATTACTCACTGTTGCTATTTTGGTGTTACTTTAAAATCCTTACCTACTGTCCGCTTTGCTATTATTCTCGATTTGATAATGATTATGATGGATTTTGGCAAAGCCAAAAAAGCAAGGAACAAATCGGTTGAAATTAAATAAGAGGGAGTTGCTATTGAGATAGCTATGATTTCTAATGCAAAAGGAAGCAGATAATAATAAGCATCAAGCTCTTGATTTGGTAAGAAATATAAAAAAGACCAAGTCAAACATAACACCAAGCGTATACTTCGTTGTGGATTGGAGTAATGCAACCATTTATCAAAAAGCTCTATGTTACCAGTTTCCTTGAAGTAAGCCGTCCGAAATAGTTTCTTAATCTGAACCTTACCCCCTATCCATCTTGATCGCTGTGTAGTGAATTGTCTTTCTCTAGAAATGCTAGAATCCAGTACCCCTGGAGCACGCAAATAGATAGGTTTTTCGCCTTGTTGAATTAANAATAAATCCAATGCCTTATCCTCTACAATAGTATCTTCATTAGAGTCAAGAAAGCGCTGGTATAAGTTCGCTTTAATTCCGAAGCCAGAACCCACTATAAATGGGTTCCTAGATAATACGAGCCTTGAGTGGATTGCAATGGCAATTCCTACTTCTGTATTCCACCTATCTAACAAGCCTAATGGAGAGGTAGGTTCTGTTTTTTTTCTAGTCAACTGAACGCATTTTGTTGATTTCATGGCGCCGCTGCAAATAGATAGTGCTTTGGGCAATATTTCATTGTCTGCATCTAAAATGAACATACTTTCACTAGTCAATTCCTCGTTTTTCAGCCAGTTTCGAATAGCATTCATTTTAGAACCAAGTGGACCTGATTCGATTATTTTTATTGGAAACTTACGCAGCTCTTTTGATACAGACTCATCTATATTTTGTGCCAAAAGTACCACCTGGAATTTGTCCTGAGGGTAATCAACCGCAAGTGCTCGTTCTATGGTATTGAATAGAACTTGGCCCTCACCCAAAGCAGGAATAACGATAAAAAAGAACTCATCTTCATTGTTTACTAATTTTTCTTTTTTAACGAATAGGGAGCAGATAGAGAAAAATAAATCATACACACTCCACCATAACAGATAGAGCATACAAGAAGATAGCAGAAAGGCAAGCATACTTGACATCCCTTAAAAGTACTAATACAAACAGATGGAAGACTTCATGCAAGTCTGTAATTGTGGATTTTACGCCTAAATGCTAAATCAGTACAACTTCAATGCTCATTTTTATTTGAAAGACCTTTCAGAAGCCGTTTAGACTCAAATCTTTCATAAAAATAGATTGTGCACAAAATGAGTAGCATCCCATAAAAAACATCTTCGAAGGGAATTGTACCCAATCTAAAGCCAAGATTCTGATTGTCGTTATACCATACCACCTGCTCATCAATGATGGAACCAGTTAGAATACCATTCTTCATAAAAAATGGAATGAGTGTAATGAACCAGCTCTCATAAAATCTCGGTAGCCATTGAGAACGAACTATAAATTGTAGGAATAAGATTGCCAAACCCAATAAAAAAAACGTGCTCGTGGTGTACCATTTTCCTGTTAACAATCCATAAAAACCTAAAATTATGCAGAAACCAATTAACACTGAACTGATCATCTTTGTAGTTTGAATCTTCAATATGCCGTTTGGTTTAAAAAACTTCAAGCATTCATAAATAAATACAGATGCATACGGCACGGTAAGAAAAAATAAATATTCTCCTAGAGGTAGCCCTAGAAACTCAGCGCCACATAAATATCGGGGTGTAAATCCCCAAACACCCATATCGGTGAAAAACACATCCCAGATCAGGAAAAAACCACTTACCAGAAAAATTGATTTGAAAAGCGAAGCAAACCCTTTATAAAAAGCTACTCGATTTTCAAAACTCCTAGCTAAAGGCACGCTAATAGTAAGCGCATTTAGTATGACATATAACCATTTAGTTTCAAGCATATCTTATGAGCTGGTCTTCCTTGATTTACGAACATGTCTTAAATACTTTGGGTGAACCCATAACATGCCAAAATTCTCACCCTCCTCTTTATTCAAGTGTCTATGATGCATTTTGTGTGCGAGCCTTACGGCTTCCCAGTAGGTGCTGTTTGAACTTCTTAAAAAAGGTAAACGTTGATGAATAAACACCTCATGAACAATAGCATATGCAAGACCGTATAGCGCAATACCTAATCCCACCGCAACTGAAAACCCGCTTGTATTCATCATTCCAAGCATGATACAAAGCCATGAAGGCACTGCAAATATGAGAAAGAACGTATCGTTTTTTTCCAATGCACCTGGCGTTTTCACGTGGTGATCTTCGTGCAAAAACCATAACAAACCATGCATAAGGTAACGATGCGCTAGCCATGCCGTCCATTCCATTGCTGCAAATGTTAGAAACACAATAAAGATTTCTAATCCACTCATGGGTTTAAGTTTTGAAGAAAATTAAGACTTTGATCAACGTGGTGCGTCGCTTTTGTTAAACTTTTAAAAATAAAAGCTACTCGATGCTGCGCATCAGTAACAAAGGTAATCCTATCTGCAACTCGATTGAAAAATAAACCAGGTGCTCCAAAAGATTTTCTAACGCTATGATTTGGATCACTCAATACAGGAAAATTTAAACTGAATTTTCTCACAAACGTTAGATGCTCCTTGACAGAACCATTATTAATACCCACTACCTGCGCTCCAGCCGCAGCAAATTCAGCTTCATGATCCCTAAAGGTGCATGCCTGAGCTGTACAGCCTGGAGTGTGGTCTTTTGGATAAAAAAATATGACCAACGGTTTGTTCATATATTGCTTCGTTGAGAAAATATTAGCATCATGATCATATAACTCAAAAAACGGTATTGGGTCTCCAATGGAAAGAGGGTGCTTCTGTGAGTTAGTCATGAAAATGTTTGTTTAATTGTAGAATCCTTGCTCCATTTTACAACAATGTCTCTCTAAGTAATGTTTATTCTTTATGCTTGGAAATCGTTTTACTGCTGCCATACCCTCATCGGACAACCCATTTGAAATGCTTCTTGGACTTTTTAAAGAAGTAATCGTTCATACCTCGGGAGATTTAGAAGAAGCAATAGAGTGGCTTAAGCAATTAGACGAACATTATCAAATTACCAGTAATGACTACACGTTTGATGACTTTATTCAAGATCTTAAAGATAAAGGATATATCAAGGATGATACTACAGGTAAAGGGCATTTAGGCCTTACGTCAAAAGCAGAGGGTGCCATAAGAAAAGCCGCCATGGACCAACTTTTCGGTACTCTCAAAAAGGGCAAAAATGGCAATCATAATACTCAACGAATGGGCGGTAAAGGTGACTCTAGCGGTGATTATAGATCGTATCAATTTGGAGATACGTTGGATAAAGTCGCAATGACTGAAAGTCTAAAAAATGGTCTCATCTCTGGAGGTATTGACGAATTTCGCCTGACACCAAGGGATTTGGTTGTAGAGCAACAGCAACAGACAGCGAGCCTAGCGACCGTTTTAATGATTGATATAAGTCATAGTATGATCTTGTATGGTGAAGACAGAATCACACCTGCAAAAATGGTTGCTATGGCGCTAGCCGAATGGATTACAACAAAATACCCGAAGGATACTTTGGATATAATTGTTTATGGTAATGATAGTTGGCCAATTAAAATTAAAGATTTGCCGTATCTGCAAGTCGGTCCTTATCATACCAACTTTGTTGCTGGACTCGAATTAGCCATGGGCCTATTAAAACGCAGAAAATCGTCCAATAAGCAGATTTTTAATATTACCGACGGCAAACCCAGTTGCCTCATTGAGCCAGACGGCAACTATTACAAAAACAGCTTTGGTCTTGACCCTTATATAACAGGCAAGTGCCTTGAAATGGCTGCAAAAACTAAAAAAGCACATATACCTGTAAACACTTTCATGATAGCTAAGGATGCGTATCTACAACACTTCATACGCTCGTTCAGTGAAATTAATGGTGGAAACGCATATTATACTGGTTTGAACAAACTAGGAGAACTAATCTTTAATGATTATTTACAACAAAAAAACAAAAGACCTTAATGAAGAAGCCCGTTCTAAAAACGCTCAAAGAACTCAAGTCCATTGGATACCAATCAAGAAGTATTAAAGAAGAGATGCGCCAAAATTTAATACCAATACTTAAGACTGGTAAACATCCATTTGAAGGTATTCATGGATATGAAAATTCAGTTATTCCAGCAGTAGAACAAGGTATCCTTGCAGCTCATGATATTTTACTTTTAGGTTTACGCGGTCAGGCTAAATCTAGAATTGCGCGACAGATGATAGAGCTTTTGGACGATTGGATACCTAGTATCAGCGGTACCGATTTAAATGAAGATCCATTACAGCCCATATCCCACCAAGGAAAAGAACTCTATGCCAAACATGGTGATAATCTTGAAATCAGTTGGATACACAAGAGCGAACGCTTCTTTGAAAAATTAGCAACGCCCGATACAACTGTTGCGGACTTAATTGGTGATATAGATCCTATTAAGGCTGCCAATGAAAAGCTCAACTTCTCCGATGACCGGGTAATCCACTATGGTATGATACCGCGTGCGCATCGCTCCATATTTGTGATTAATGAGTTACCCGATTTGCAACCGAGACTTCAAGTGAGCCTTTTTAATATTCTACAGGAAGGTGATATTCAAATTCGAGGATTTCAAAAACGCTTGCAGTTAGATGTTCAATTTATTTTCACAGCCAACCCAGAAGACTACACAAATCGAGGTAGTATTGTCACGCCACTAAAGGACAGGATTGGTTCACAGATTCATACTCATTATCCAAAAAATTTAGCCACTGCTCTTCTCATAACTCAGCAAGAAACTACTCGTATATCCTCCATATATCCGTTCGTAAAAGTAAGCGCTATTGACAAAGAAATCATTGAACAGCTGGCGTTCTCCGCTAGAGAAAGCGCTTTAATAGATTCTTCAAGCGGTGTTAGTGCAAGAATGACAATTAGTGCCTATGAAGCATTATTGACTACTGCGGAAAGAAGAAGAATTTTAGAAGGTGCCGAAACTACTAGAGTACGCTTAAGTGATTTCTACGGTACGGTCTCTTCTATTGTAGGAAAGGTCGAATTAGTGTATGAAGGAGAACAGGAAGGAGCTCAGAATGTTGCAGAAAACATAATCGGAGATAGCGTAAAAACAACCTACGAACGATACTTTCCTAAATTCCAAAACATGAAGCGAACCGATGAAAACAATCCCTTCCTTGATATTCAAAATTGGTTTGGTAAGGGAGAAAGTATCGAGCTCATGGATGGGTTTTCGGAATTAGAATATAATAATGCATTAAACATTGATGTTCTTGACAAATTTATATTGACTCATGCGAAAGGCGAAATTCAAGCCTCTAAAAACCTGCTGAAAGAAATGATTTTATGGGCACTTTCAGAGTATAATCAAGTAAGTAAACAGCGAATTGAAATCACTACAAATTTTTCTGATTTATTTGGAAATATTTTAGGGAATTTGCCTGTAGATTAAAGTTCCCAACGAAGGTTCCTAAATTGTCTAGATTCAACGTAAAGGTTGCTTTTTTCGCCTCCCTCACCAAAGTCGAAGCCTTTTCGTACTCCTCTCCATTTTGATCGTCCATCAAATAGGCGCAATAAATGATACATGGTGTTATCGTAGGCTTCCATTGCATAGCTATCAGGTTCTCTATTAAATCGTTGTCTAAATCCACTAACAAATTCAAGAACATCTTCATTATTGTAATCAGTATAATTTGAGGTGAATAAAGTCACCCTCTCTCGAGCAAAATTGTTACTGACTAAGCCATTTTCAAGTGCCTGATATTCATGTGTTAACCAATGAAAATCAACATTTACAGAACGTAAATTCCTTAGAACATCTAATATGAAGGCGGGGTCATTTTCAGTAATCACTAATTCATAAAGTACAGTTGTATCCAGCCTGGTTAATTCTTCATTTTGCGACCAAGAATCGTCACCTTCAAACAGCAAAAATTCCGCACTTTCAAGACCGTCTAAAATCAATTTTGTAGCCCTCTTACTGGAACCATAATTAAGACCTGCCACGAGTAATTGTCTTGGTGTATTCTGATTTCCATATAATTGGTCATCACTGCTTTGGTTGTAATACTGACGAATCGAAAGCCAAAATTCATCTTCTGAAACAATATTATTCCAAACGTTTGTATTTTGAATAGAAGCCTGTTTTGAAATTAGATTAACCGTACGGTTTTCTAACGGACTCATGCTGAACTCTAACAAGCGTGAGCTATACATTGGACCTAGAATAAGGTGAGGGTTTATTGTATTAATAGCATCAATAGCTTTGCTCACGGTATCTCTCTGATTCATGGAATCATAAAAGGCAATTTCACATTTAGCATCTGAATATTCCATAAAAGAGGAAATCGCGTATTCAATCCCTTGCCTGTAACTGAAGGCAAGTTGTGAACGTTTTTTACCCGGACCCTGATGTATGTATTGATCAATGAAGAAAGGTAAAACACACGCTATATTGAAGCTATCATTAGTAAGATTGGAGGAATCTAATTCTCCTCTCTCCTTAATATTAAATCCATACTGGGCCACATCCACTGAAATTGGTTTTACTATCGCCATACCCTTGAACCAACTTTCACGTGCATCCGGGTTTAAAACATAAAACTCATCAAGCGATTGAATGCCCCATTGTTTTTGAAGCCCTTCGGGTGTATCCTTTTTCTTTACTATATAAACCTCGTATTTAGGTTTTCTATTTGGAACTAATGTTATAAAATCCCCACTCTTTTTCTTCCAGCCGTCAGGATCTTTAGGGACTTTAATGATTTGACCTTTCATTAAAACTGGATTTCCCTTCAAATTTTTATTATGCCAAAATATGGTACTATCCTTAAGTTCATACTTAGTGGATATACTATAAACACTTTCAAAACTTCTCACCAAATGAAAGAGGTATTGTGAAGAGTCTATGGACTCTTTTTTGAAAATGGGGATTTTTAACGTTTCACCTATGACAAGACTGCGTTCTTGGAGATTTGGATTAGCTTCATAAATACGATCTACAGTACTATCGTATTCTTTTGCAAGCTCATAAACTGTATTGCCTTGAACAATCTTGTGCATGACAACATTCTGCCCAATTCCATAGAAAGAAGCGATTACCAAAAATACAGTTGTGAATACTATACGTGTTATTCCCATTCAATTGTTGCAGGCGGTTTTGAGCTGATATCATAAACTACCCTGTTGACGCCTTTTACTTTGTTGATTATTTGATTGCTCATCTTGGCTAAAAAGTCATGAGGTAAATGCACCCAGTCAGCGGTCATTCCGTCTGTACTTTCTACNGCCCTAAGCGCAACTACTTTTTCATACGTGCGCTCGTCTCCCATTACTCCTACAGATTTTACCGGTAGTAAAATACTACCTGCTTGCCAAACATCGTCATAGAAACCTTCATTTTTAAGCCCTTCTATAAATATGTAATCCACTTCTTGCAAAATCTGGACCTTTTCTTTTGTGATATCGCCTAAAATGCGAATNGCAAGTCCCGGACCGGGGAACGGATGTCTTTTCAATAAATCTTCAGACATATTCATTGACGAACCTACACGGCGCACTTCATCTTTAAATAGGGTTTTCAGTGGCTCAACAATTTTTAACTTCATAAAATCTGGTAATCCACCCACATTATGATGAGATTTTATAGTTGCTGATGGGCCATTCACGCTGACACTTTCAATTATATCTGGATAAATAGTTCCCTGAGCTAACCATTTGACTTCTTCAATCAAAGTAGCTTCTTGATCGAATACTTCAATAAATACTCTGCCAATTGTTTTTCGTTTGGCTTCTGGATCTGCTACCCCAGAGAGCGCGGACATGAATTGTTCAGTCGCGTCAACACCTTTGACATTCAAACCCATTCCCTTATATTGATCTAAAACATCCGCATATTCGTTTTTGCGAAGCAAACCATTATTTACAAAAATGCAGTATAGATTTTTTCCAACAGCACGGTGTAATAGCATGGCAGCAACCGAACTATCTACTCCNCCCGAAAGACCAAGTACAACCTTATCGTCACCAAGCGTTGCTTTTAAATTCGACACAGTCTCTTCTACAAAATGCGAAGGTGTCCAGTCGCCAGACATCCCTGCAATATGAAAAAGAAAATTATGTAGCATTTTTTTGCCGTCAGCACTATGATAGACCTCGGGATGAAATTGTATCCCGTACGTTTTTTCATTTGACACCTTGAAACCTGCAGCTTGAACATCATTGGTTGAAGCAATTACTTCAAAATCAGAGGGCAACTCAGTAATCGTATCACCATGACTCATCCACACCTGAGAACCAACTTCAACGCCCTGAAAAAAAGGATGATCATCTATTGCAGTCAAATTGGCTCGACCGTACTCACGAATCTGACTTGGAGCAATAGACCCACCATTGCTTAATGCCAAGTATTGAGCACCATAACATATCCCCAGCAAAGGAACATTACCCTTGATTTCACTTAAATCAATCCTTGGAGCATCTTGCTGAAGCGTACTGCAGGGAGATCCCGATAAAATAACCCCTTTTATATTCTTAGTCAATTCAGGTGGATTGTTAAAGGGGTGAATCTCACAATACACGTTAAGCTCTCTCACGCGCCGAGCTATAAGCTGAGTATACTGAGAACCAAAGTCTAGGATAAGTAGAGTTTCTTGCATAAAGCAAAAGTAAACCTATTTTTAGCCTAATAGTATGTGTGTACCTGCCTTTATTGTTGACATCTTTTCAACGAGAAAATCTCTTGGATCATAACCTAATACACCCAAAACATCTGCATAAGAAGACGTCCTTTCCCAAAATATATTGTCTGGATAAACTATTTCGAATAGCGAATCTAAACGCTTCAAAAAATCTTCATTACGTCGCTTATGTGTTCGATATCTCTGTTCAATTGTTTTGGACGTTAATGCATCCATCTTTGTTCTGATCGCCTCAGTATGTGATTTCATCTCTGGATAAGACTCAAGCATCTTTTGCTCCCAAAGTATAATTGCGTCTTTAATTGGTGCAGCATATTGCTCAGTTTCGATCTTCATTAATCTATTGTATTGAAGATTTTCCTTAATGATAGATTCCTTGTTTCCACCAAGAATATCCCTCCACGCTAATTTGCTTTTTTGCAATAAATCATCAGTCTTGACTGGTGCCATGACCAAAGAATCTCTTAAGTATAGTCTGGGCATTGGCAGATTTAAAGCATCAAAAGCTTTTCCGAGTTGAAGCCAATAAGCTAGTTCTGCACCTCCGCCTACATAGGCTAAATTAGGCAACAACATCTCTTGATAAATAGGCCTTATTAAGGCGTTAGGACTCACACGATGTGGCTCAATATGTTTTGTCTCAAGAACTCTTTTCCTACTATCTCCCAATAACTCAAAAAGATTGATTGGGCGTGGCGTTACTTGAGCTTTGTAGCCCGAATTTAGCATCTCTGTAGTTCTTTCTTGAATCAACGTGCTCAACGCTCCATCCAATTCCATAGTCCAAATTTTCTGGGCTGCGAGCTTTAATCTATGATCGTCACCATCAATAACCAAGACTCCCAAATCACCACACCATTCCCGTACTATTCTTCTTGTGGCTTGAGCTAATGTGTCACTTTCCTTATATGCCTTAATTCTACCTCTTAAAAAGCTTCGCTGGCTATCTGATAGCTCAGCGTTCTTTTCAAAACTATTCAACTGCCTTGCAAGATCCTTGGTACCGAGCCTCCCAACAGCTCCCTTCGCGTACTCATTTTCCCAAGTAAATACCTGTTTGTTGACACTAAATGAAGCAATTTCCTCAAAATCGTGATCTTCAGAAGCCATCCAAAAAATGGGTACAACAGGTTCTCCGCATATACGTTGAGCCTCGCCAGCAAGTGCTACAGCAGATAATATCTTCGCTTCAAAAAATGCCGTTCCGCCGCAAATCATCAGCTGATGTCCTGTGGTAATAGAAAATGCGCCATTGGCAAAAGCTTGCATATTCTCCTGCTCCTTTTGAGTCAAGTCTTTGTTTTGTTCTTGTAAGCAATCATGTACAATGCTTCGCATTTTATCAGAATAACCAATGCGTCTTTTATGAAAACTAGAAAGTATATCTTCCTCATTACGTATACCACAGCCAAAGTCATGAGGAAATACGCTAGTATCAATAAGGTCCTTCATTATCTTTGAGGGCAGCCCCGAATCCGAATGTAAAACAAAATGATGTTTCATAAATGTCTTAAGAATCCAACGAAGATAAGCGCAATATTGTTGATTGTGTCGTTAGCGTCTTGTTCTAACTCAAGTAAGAATGAACTTTTAAAGAAGAATGATTGCTCTTTGGATGCACCATACTCGTTCAATTTTGAACAAGCCCAATACTATTCTCTTCCAGAAATAGAATTCAGCTTCAAACTCGACTATGAGTGGCAAATCAAATTACCAGTTTTTGCACAGCAAAACTTTTATTATTATCACGCTGCTCGAATGAATCAAGCAGGAACAAATTCAATACTTCTGAAGGTATTGCCTTTGAGACGGAAAGGGGCTTACATCTCTATTTCAGAACAATGTCAAGCCATTATTCACAGAAATTTATCCTTAGCAAAACAAGATTCTTGGATTACCGAATCTAAAGACTCCGTAGAAGGATGGTGGGTCAACTTTGGCAGATATGAGCAAGAACCATGGGATTATATTATTGCCCATAAAATCATAACTAGAGATACCACTGAAAATAGTTTACTCCTTGAACTCCAAATGCAATGTGGGGCGAATGTATTCTCATTAAAGAAT
Source organism: Flavobacteriales bacterium (assembly GCA_002707525.1). Classification (GTDB taxonomy): domain Bacteria; phylum Bacteroidota; class Bacteroidia; order Flavobacteriales; family Schleiferiaceae; genus UBA10364. The sequence continues at coordinate 69,537 of PAND01000002.1, read as the reverse complement.
GAGCAATGCCTTGAGGAGATCATAAACTCATTTAAAATTTACCTCTAAACTTATATGTGAATGATACTTTCGCGGAGAAGTTCTCTTCTCTTCTTCACAGGATCAATACCGTAATAATCTTTAAAGCAGCGCGTATAATACGAATGACTTTTAAAACCAACTTTGTGGGCTATTGTGGCAATAGAATTTTCTTCCTCCATCATATACTCGAGTGATTTCTCTAACCTTATGGAACGAATAAATTTACTTACACTCAAATTAGTGAACTGTTTGATTCGTTTTTGAACCGCACTTCTGCTGTAGTGCAGAGCTACCGCAAGTTCATCTAAAGAAAAGTCGGCTGAAGTTAAATTATCCAAGACAATCTGTTCGGCTTCATGAATCCAAGTCTCTACCGCACTTTTTCGAATAGCTTGAGGAGTATTTACGGTAGGTAGATCGGTAGTCTTTTTTGAGAATTGATTCAAAATACTTTTTACCGCAGCCTCAAGTTCATACGGGTTTATGGGCTTATTCACCAAGTGAATAGCACCCGCCTTAAAAGACTGAAATCGTATATGATTCTCGTTTAGCGCGGTCATTACCAGTAATACAATGTTCTCGAATTTTTCGTTTGATTTTACGTTACGAATTAATTCAATCCCATCCATTCCTGGCATATCAAGATCTGTGATAATCAAAATAGGCTGTTTTATCTTGACGCGCTCTAATGCCTCTTTCGAAGATTCAAAAGATTCTACATCCCAGCCATTTTTCGAAAAAAACGTAGACAGATACTTAAGGATTACTTGATCGTCATCAACGATGAATATGGTTTCTTGGTTGTTCATGGTTTGGTTATTCATTTGTTCAAAAATATGAGATTTNCTACCAAATAGTGAAAGAAACAGTGAGTTTTTCCACTCAAATTCCACTCAAAATATCCTTTCCTTAATAAGAATATTAAACTTTAGTACTATATTGAACTCATTCAGAGGAAACTTTGAATTAGGTTAGGGGTACGGAGCCAAGAAATTGGCTCCTTTTTTTTGTACTAAACTTTCATTCCTTTTCATTGTTTGATTCCTATGAATAAAACAATACGACTTGTACTAGGAGACCAGCTAAACCCAAGCCACACTTGGTTTACCACAAAAAGAAACGATACTACTTATTTGTTTATTGAATGCCGAGGAGAAGGCTCGTATGCTCCACACCACATCCAAAAAGTGGTGGGTATATTCTGTTCAATGAGAAAACTCGCAGAGGCGTTAAAATCCAAAGGTCACACNGTTATCTATCATAAGATTCTCGATTCGAGAGAAGTTGAACTTATAGATATTTTAGATTCCATATGTGTTAAATTAAGTGTTTATAATTTACAATTTCAATATCCTGATGAACTTCGAATGCTTCAAAACCTGGAAAAATTAAAGGATAGAGGCTATAATATCACTTTCGTTTCGTCTGAGCATTTTATCTCGTCATCAGAAGAATTTAAAAACACTTTTTCAGGTAAGAAAACATTCTTGATGGAGAGTTTTTATAGAAAACTACGCAAAAGAACAGGTCTTTTAATGAAAGGTAACCAACCAATAGGAGGAAAATGGAATTATGACAACTTCAACCGAAAGAAAATACCGAGTAATCACAGTTTACCGGAGCCCTTCCTTCCTTTCACCAATGTTACAGAAGTGTATCATGAGGTATTAAAAGCTAATTTGCCCACAATTGGGACTTTGGAAGATTCAGATAATTTCTTTTGGCCTACGGATACAAAACAAGCGCTTGCCATATTTGATCATTGGTTAGAGCATCACTTTCAATTTTTTGGTGATTATCAAGATGCCATGACTATTCACAATTGGTCGTTATACCATAGTCGGATCTCTTTTGCATTAAATACTAAAATGATTGATCCACTCACCATTTGCGAAAGGGCTGAAACCTATTTTGAACAAAATGACCACATACCCATCAACGCCGCCGAAGGTTTCATAAGGCAGATCTTAGGTTGGAGAGAATTTATGAGGGGTATTTATTGGGAGCGCATGCCAACATTCGCTGAAGAAAACTTCTTTGGACACACTCGTAAACTGCCAACCTGGTTTTGGAACGGAGAAACAAAGATGAAGTGCATGGAGCATAGTATTAAACAGAGCTTAAAATATGCATATGCTCATCATATCCAAAGATTAATGGTGATAGGTAATTTTTCCTTGTTGGCGGGTGTTCATCCGGATGAACTTGATCAATGGTTTCTGGGAATCTATATTGATGCATTTGAATGGGTAGAAATCACCAATACAAGAGGCATGAGTCAATATGCAGACGGGGGTTGGATAGCCACAAAACCCTACGTATCATCTGCTAATTATATCAAAAAAATGGGGGATTATTGTCAAAACTGTTCTTACAATGAAAAAACAAAAACAGATTCGGACAGTTGTCCATTTAATGCGCTTTATTGGGATTTCTTCAATAGACATAGAAACAAATTATCCAATAATTTTAGACTAGGAATGGTTTACAGGACCTATGATAAAATGGACGATTTACAGAAGGGCAAATTAAGCGATAGGGCTCATCATGTCCTACAAAATTTAGAGTCATTATAATGAGGACATGTATTCTTTGGTTCAGAAATAATCTTAGATTAGGCGACAATTGGCCGGTTATGCAAGCATATATGAATTATGATCTTGTTATTCCTGTCTACATAGACGCAGGTTCCCAGCACAATCAAAAATGGGTAAACGGACCTCGTGGGGAATTCCGTGAAGCTTTCTTGATAGATAGTTTAATGGAATTGAATGCCGGATTAATGACCTATGACAGCGAATTGGTCTTCCTGCGCGAGACACAATCTGTAAACACATTACAATCTTTGGCGATGGAAGTCGGAGCAATGGCAATAATTGGTCCTAAAGAATTCACTTTTAATGAGGTATTTCAGGAAGAAACACTGAAACATTGGGGAAAGAGTAAGGGTATAGAAATCGAATTCTACAACGAAAAGACATTATTCCTACAAAGAGATTTACCATTTAAGTTAAATGATCTTCCAGAAGTGTTTTCTAGATTTAGGGGAAAAATGGAAAAGTATGCTCACGTTCGAGAAGCAATAGAAGAAGCTGATATTTCTCCTTTCGACCCTGATGACTTCAATATTACAAGGGAAAAGCTGATCAAATCAGCGGTTAGTCAAGACAAGCGGACCGCAGTGCCATTTAGAGGAGGGTACATCAATGCGTGGGAGGAATTAGACTATTATTTCTGGGAAAGCGAAAAAGTATTGGAATACAAACAAACCAGAAACGGATTATTGGGAAGAGGATTTAGTTCAAAATTTTCACCATTTCTATCGTTAGGTTGTTTGAGTGCCAGACAGGTGAAGAGCGAACTAAAGAGGTTCGAAGAAGAGGTAGAATCTAATGAAAGTACCTATTGGCTATTTTTTGAATTGCTATGGCGTGAGTACTTTCAATGGATAGCATTGAAACACGGTAAGCATTTATTCTCTAGGCATGGACTAAAGCCAGAAAATATCATTGAACAAGGATTCAATAAGCGTGCATTTGAAAAATGGACGTCTGGAAATACGGGTGATGGTTTAGTTGATTCCAGTATGAAAGAACTTGCTCAAACTGGATTTATGAGTAATCGTAGTAGACAGAATGTTGCTTCATTTTTAGTCCATGACATGGGACTCGACTGGCGTGCTGGTGCGGCATATTTTGAACAGAATTTAATTGATTACGACCCTGCCTCCAATTACGGTAACTGGCTATATATCGCAGGAAGAGGCAATGACCCCAGGCCATTTAGAAAATTCAACACCAAGGTACAAGCAGAGCGGTATGATCCTAAGGGTGAATTTGTTAATACATGGAGCTGAATTACCTTTAGTTCATGGATTGGAAACACCTCAGAGAACTTGAATTTTCGGATTTACCTTTAGACAAGGAAGATAGAAGTATATTAAATACACTAGCCGAGAAACTGCAGAACAACTATCCCTATCATGATGTGAATTATGCAGGACAGATGATTAAACCTCCGCACATACTTTCGCAAGCAGCCTATTGGATGAGTTCCTATGTTAACCCCAATAATCATGCATTAGACGGTGGTAGAGCTACTTCTGAACTTGAAATAGAAGTCATTAAATCCGTGGCTTCAATGTTTGGCTGGACATCTTCATTAGGTCACTTGACCTCTGGAGGGACTATGGGGAATCTAGAGGCTCTATGGGTAGCTAGGCAAGCAAATCCCGATACCGTGGTATTTGCAAGTAAATCTTCTCATTATACGCACCACCGAATGTCCGAGGTTTTAAATATTCCTTTTCAAGAAATTCGAACGGATATATCCGGCCGAATGGACGTCCAATATTTACAAAAACAGCTAATCAACGCTAAAACCCCTCCTGTTGTAGTTGTAACCATGGGTACTACTGGATTGGGTAAAGTAGACCCGTTGGCGGAAATTCTTCAATTGCGTGAGCATTATGAATTTAGAATTCACGTAGATGCAGCATATGGCGGCTATTTTGGGCTTTGCAGACTCCCCTCCCCAACAGCAATACATTATGATTCTCTAATGCATGTTGATTCTATTGTCATAGATCCACATAAACATGGCCTTCAACCCTATGGTTGTGGTGCAGTCCTATTTAAAAATCCCGCAGAAGGCAAATATTATAAGCACGAAAGTCCATATACTTATTTTACTAGTACTGACCTACACCTAGGTGAAATCACCTTAGAGTGTTCGCGCGCAGGTTCATCTGCCGCCGCCCTATGGGCAACAATGCAGAAGTTCCCTCTACAGAAAACAGGAATATTCGCTTCTAGATTAGAAGAAAGTTTAAAAGCAGCAAATGGCTTTCATAAAACTGCTCAAAAAATGGGGTTTTGGAGTATTAAGCCTGAATTAGATATTTGTGTATTCTCATTAAAGGCAAAGAATAGTAGTGAAATAAGCAGACTTAATCGTGAATTTTTCGAACGGAAGGCAACCAATAATATTCATCTCGCCTTGCTGAAGTTGTCCAAAGAAAACTGTCCTTGGAATTTGAATTGGGAACAAGAAGAATTAGTTGTGATTCGAAGCGTTTTAATGAAACCCGAACACAATGATCCGTCTTTTTGGAGCAAGGTCTTAAAATAGTTTTTCTATTTGTCCTAAATCCATCTCGAACTGCTCACCAGTGTCTAGATTCTTTACTGGGATTTTTGCGGCACCAATCTCATTTTCACCTACCAAGGCGATAAATGGGATTTGCTTCTTATTAGCGAAGTCAAATTGCTTCTTCATTTTCACCGGATCAGGATAAAGTTCTGCTCGAATCCCTTGAGCAACTAACTTTTGAATCCAATCAAAAGCCGTCCTGCTTTCTTTTTTTCCAAAATTCGCGAATAGTATGGACGCCCTTTTCGTAACTGTGTCTGGGAATAAATTCAATTCTTCTAAGCACAGATAAATTCTATCCAAACCAAAACTAATACCAACGCCAGAGGTGTCTTTCATTCCAAAGATACTTGTGAGATCAGCATATCTTCCTCCGCCTCCAATACTCCCCATTTCAATGCCCTTAGCGCTAACTTCAAATATTGTCCCGGTGTAATAGTTTAAGCCCCTAGCTAGGGTGAAATCAAATTCAATATTGGCACTTTGCAATCCAGAGGAAGTATTCGACAAAACAAATTCAAGCTCCTCTATCCCCTGCTGCCCGACTGAACTGCTGGATAGTAATGCAGAAAGCCTGCCTACATCAATACCATCTCGAAGCCACGAACTAAATGTGCGAATTGCCTCTTCTTTAAAACCATTGGCTTTCATTTCATCACATACCCCTTTGGGTCCAATTTTATCCAGTTTATCAATAGCTACAGTAAAACGGATAAACTCATCAGAAACCTGCAACACTTCTGCCATACCAGCCAGAATCTTACGATTATTAACCTTAATGGTTGCGGGTAAACCAAGCTTAGTAAAAGCAGCGTCATAAATATGAATAAGCTCTACCTCCTGCCATAAACTATCCGAACCAATAACATCTGCATCACATTGGTAAAATTCTCTAAACCTTCCTCTTTGAGGCCGATCAGCACGCCAAACGGGTTGAATTTGGTAGCGTTTAAAAGGAAATACCAAGTCATTTCGATTTTGCACTACATAACGTGCGAAAGGAACCGTTAAATCATATCGAAGAGCTTTATCTGCAATTTTAGCCGATAATTTTTGAGGATTCTTCTGCTGCCATTCTTCTTCGGAGGTCTTAGAAGTAAAATCTCCTGAACGTAATATTTTAAAAATCAATCGATCTCCTTCCTCACCATATTTGCCGGTTAGCGTCTGAAGGTTTTCAAATGAAGGGGTCTCAAGTGGATGATAGCCTCTTAATTCAAATTGTTCTTTGAGCACGGATATTATGTACTGACGTTTTTGAACAGTTTCTGAGGAGAAATCCCTAGTACCCTTAGCTAATGCTGGTTTCATAATGAGACAATGAAAAGATTACAACAAAGTTATAGGTACGAATTCAAATTACTCCGCTTGAACCAAACAACTTCTGTACAAATTTTGGAATTCCTTTGACGCGACTAGACCACCATACGTGTTTTCATTGTGGTACCAATTTTTCAAAAAGGGTGTCTTAGAAAATAGGATATGAGCAAGCCCGTCCACGCCAAACCTATCTAAAGTGCTCCAATACATACAAATAACAGCAGGGTCTTCAAGGCTTAGATTCAGTTTTTCGGCAATCGAATGACGAACAATATTATAATACACCTCAGCAGTCTCAGGACTAATAAATTTATCCTTTAGTAGTGCGAAATTTGGGTTCGAAGTATTGAATCTTACGATATAATCATTCCCTAATAAAACCGGCATACCTGCGTCTGATATTAGCCATTTCCCCTCCACAAATCGACCTTTGAACATCTTCTTGTACGCCTTTCCATCGAACTGCCACTCAACTATGAATTTGTCTGTTCGATCCGTATATACTACTGTAGCCATTCGCTCTTCAGGATTCCTTTCCACCATGATGCTATTTATACATGGCTTAATAAGGATAAATAAAATCAGGCCAATCAAAGCAATCAGAATGCGCTTTATCCACATGGTCGCNTGAACGTTTCTTTTATGGTCTTCCTTGGCCCTTTTCTTNAGCATAGCNTCNCGCATAGCATCTCGCTTCTTTNTTAATGCAATTTCTTCTGGTGTAATTCGACTTTTTTTGGAGGCAAGCACTAAGGCCTTTAGTACCGTTTCATGTGCCTGTTGCAATTCTTGAAAATCTTCTTCCGAACCACCTATGTCCGGNTGCAGTTTTTTAGCACGACGCTTNTACGCTTCCTCTATACTATCTTTTGAAAAAGGAAGCTTTTCTAATTTTAGAATATCAAGCGCTTTGTTTAATTTCACAATNACTTTAACCAAATTAAAAGTTAAAAGTAAATAAACGGAAGGACTCAGTAGTNTAAAACCNATTGGTTCAATCAGTAAATCTATGTTTATGAGTGGGAAACGTATCCTAGTTGTTGATGATCACGAGCAAATCCGAGCGAGTATTTCGGAAATTTTATTACTTCAAGGTTATGAGGTACAAACGGTTATTAATGGCAAGGATGCCTTAGATAAGGTTAGCGGATTCCAACCCGATTTGATTGTAACTGACATACTCATGCCAGATATGGATGGTTACGAATTATTGATGAAAAAATGGACGGATCAACAGNTATACGAGATTCCAATCATCGTAGTGTCCGCAATGATCAGTAAATATGATATTGCCGCCGGTAAGGCATTAGGAGCAAAAAAATACCTTACCAAACCCTTCAAGACAAATGAATTAATTGAAGCCATAGCAGAATTTGTCAAATAAGAATTCATATCTCGTTATTATTCCCGCTCGATTAGGTTCTGAGCGCCTACCCAATAAACCTCTAAAAATACTTGGAGATTTACCGTTAATTGCCCACACATATAATGGTGTGAAAAATATGTTTCAGCATGTTTATATTGCCACGGATTCTGCAGAAATCTGTGACTTATGTGAATCTCTTAATATGCCGTATATCAAGACTTCTAGACAGCATAGAAATGGCACAACAAGAACCTTAGAAGCGTATCAGCTCCTAAAAGACCAGTACGATTATATTATAAACGTTCAAGGAGATGAAGTCTTTATTTCTGAAAAAATATTGAACCCACTAGTCAATCTACTCGAAACCAAACACCCGGAAGCTGCAACACTTCAAGCTCCTATAAAGGACAAGGATTGTGCATCCAATGTTTTCGTTGTAAGTAATACCCGCAATGAAGCTATTTACTTTTCAAGAAGCCCAATACCATCGTCTCGAGGTAATTCTAGCGTTCGATTCCAACATATAGGGGTTTATGCCTATACCCCCCAAGCATTACATTCATATTGTAACCTTTCGCCAACCCCTCTTGAAATGACAGAGTCTTTAGAACAATTGCGATGGATAGAAAACGGCAATACTTGGGCGATTGCTACGGCTCCCATGAAGCCATTAAGCATTGACACCCTAGAGGATCTTGAACAAGCCAAAGCGATTATCTAAAGATTATTTAGTTCTGTATTGATTGAATTCGTCCTCTCTAGCTGGTGTAAGCTGACCTGAAATAAATTTCCGAATCAAAATGTTCTCAATGANTTGATCCTCTGCATCACTCTCGGGGTCGTAGGGTCTTTTTAAATCAATATCGTACCACCATGCTGTCATTGACCAAAACCGCGCACTAAATCCGTTGCGATAGGTTTTAATAATATCATATACTGGAAGACCGGTTTCTCTATAAATGAGTTTGGACAAGATTTGGCCTTCACTCCTGGTTAATTTTCTTAGTTCGGGTTCGAACTTTTCCTGCAAATACTTTTGATATTGTTTTACAAACTTNCTTCGCTGNCTGCGTTTTTTGATGTCCTCCAATGCCATGTTCACNCTATCCATTCGAAGCGCTGCTTCTCTAACAAACGGGTATACACGCCTTACTTTTTTAGTCAATAAATAATAATTTCGCCTTGCCTGAAAGTCATTCAAAGTTGGTTTAGGAACAAATAAAACCTCATCTAAAACCGTCCACGGAATGGTGTCTCCCTCAATTACTAATTGGCCGACTAAAGGAGATGCGCCATCTTGGATGCGGCTTAACGTATCTACTTGTGCCGAACTTTTCATCCAAAAAAGTGCAGCAGCTAGGCAAAGCCCTCTACGAACGATTCGATTTCCAACGAGAAGATGTATCATTTATGACCGCAGATTGATGAGTCTTTTTTTCTTGCAAAATATTTGCCACCGAAGCAGCACCTATANACTCTAAAGTTGAGTCTTCATTCTCTAATGAAGATTCGTTAAAATACTTAGAGACAAAATGGGTATCAAATTCACCTTGGACAAAAGCCTTGTGGTTAAGCACAAATTCAGCGAAATCTAAAGTTGTGTGCACGCCAGAAATACGGTATTCCGAAATGGCTCTNTTCATTCTAGCAATAGCCTCATCCCGGGTGGCGCCGAATGTAATCAACTTGGCTATCATTGGATCGTAATATATACTTATTTCCATGCCCTGATCTAAACCGTCATCTACGCGCACTCCCAATCCTTGAGGTCGTTTATATTCATGGAGCTTCCCTGTTGCTGGCATGAAATTCTGAGCAGCATCCTCTGCATATACTCTTACTTCTATTGAATGTCCTTGTATATGTAAATCCTCTTGAGCAAAAGCTAATTCCTTCCCTTCCGCGATTTTGATTTGCTGTTTCACTAAATCAATACCCGTGATTTGCTCCGTCACCGGATGTTCCACTTGTAAGCGCGTATTCATTTCCAAGAAATAAAACTTTCCCCCTGGTTCAAATATAAATTCTACAGTCCCTGCACCGCGATAATCACATGATTTTGCAACATTTACAGCAGCTTCTCCCATTTGCGCTCTTAGCACTTCAGAGAGAACTACACTTGGAGCTTCTTCAATAACTTTCTGATGTCTTCGTTGTATGGAACATTCGCGTTCAAAAAGATGAACAACATTTCCATGTTCATCTGCCAAAATTTGAATTTCAATATGTCTTGGATCCTTCACATATTTTTCTACAAACACCGATCCGTTTCCAAAACTACTTATGGCCTCGCTCACAGCGCGCTCCATTTGTGGCACAAATTCATCCTCATTCTCCACAATTCTCATCCCTTTTCCACCACCACCAGCACTGGCTTTGATCATCACTGGAAATCCAATTTCTGAGGCCAGAGACATGGCTTCTTCCACCTCTATTACCTCACCGTCAGAACCCGGAACTAGGGGAACATCAAATTCACTAACCGCTGCTTTTGCACTGAGTTTATCCCCCATTATTTCTATAGCTTGGGGTCTGGGGCCAACAAATATTATCCCAGCAGACTCTACCGTTTGTGCAAAGGAGGCGTTTTCACTTAAGAAACCGTATCCAGGATGAATGGCGTCAACTTCCAACTTTTTCGCTGCGGCTATGATTTTATCTCCGCATAAATAGCTTTCAGAAGAAGGAGCAGAACCAAGTAATACTGCTTCATCCGCAAACAAGACATGAGGCGCTCTGCGGTCTACATCAGAGTATACAGCAACTGTTTGGATACCCATTTCACGGGCACTTCTCATTATTCTCAAGGCAATTTCTCCTCTATTCGCTACTAATAGCTTCTTAATTGTTCTAGACATTAGGCTTATGTATTCTTTACAAATATACTAATGGATTTACTAGCTCATTTGATGAGTAAGTTGCGAAAAAAGTACGCTATACCGTAGACATATTGATTCGCTTCTTAATGGATTAACAGAGTATATTTACAGCATGAGAAAGGCATTTATTATTTTAGGAATGATGCTTATTCATGCATCACTTTCTGCTCAAGTCTTGGGTTTATTGAAATATGATGGCGGTGGTGATTGGTATGCCAACCCTACAGCCTTAAGAAACTTAAGCAACTACTATAACAAAGCTACCAATGCTAAGAGCTTTGTATTGCCTCAAGAAGTAACTATTGAAACCCTTTTGACATCAGGGGTTTCATTTCTTCATGCCACTGGTCACGGTAGAATTGAGTTTACCGAATCACAACGAGAAACCTTGCGCCGTTTCGCAACACGTGGCGGCTTCATTCATTTGGATGATAATTATGGAATGAAGGATTTTGCGGAAAGCCAACTCGACTTGTGCTTTCCCGAGGCCCAGAAAGAAGACGTAAGTCATTCACATGAGATATTCAATAATGTTTTTTCTCTAAACGGCCTGCCTAAAATTCACGAACATGACAATGAAACTCCTCGGGCCATTGGATATTACATTCAAGGAGAACTTATTGCCTTATTGACCATTGAAAGCGATATTGGAGACGGATGGGAAGATGAAGAGGTCCACAATGATCCAAAGGAAAAAAGAGAGAAAGCACTAAAAATGGGATCAAACTTGGTACATTGGTCTATAGTAAGAGACTAAATCATGCTGAACTATAACCTCCAACCCCTTACAAAATCAATTCTACAACTGTTCTTGTTGGCGATTCTTTGTTATGCATTATACCTCATTCAAGGGATAGTAGTTTACGGAATCATAGCCTTATATATCAGTATCCTTGGACGTCCTGTAATAGGCCTACTTGGTAAAATCCCAAAGATTGGGCATAGACTAAATATGACGCTAAAAGCGTCTATCACGTTATTTTTATTGGGGAGTGTTCTTTTTGCTATTTCCACTTGGTTTTTTCCAGTAGTTATCAAAGAATTTAGCTTTATCGGTGCTATTGAATATGATTCGCTGTTGATCAGTCTGCAACAAGAATGGACTCAGTTAGACGCTCTTCTGTCCTCATTTGGATTCAATACAGAATCGGAATTAGAGTCTATTAACCAGACGCTACAGGGGTTTGCCTCTATGGAAGCAGTCTCATCTGTTTTAGGAGGAATTGCAGGTAGTCTGGGTCAATTTATTGTAGGCGTATTTTCAATAACTTTCATTACTTTCTTCCTATTCCGAGAGCAAGATTTAGCGAATAGGTTTGTGGATTCATTAACTCCTGAAAAATATCACGACAAAGTAGATATCATTGCTCCTCAGGTAAAAAGAGTAATTACTCGATATAGCTTCGGAATCTTATTTCAAATAACCGCCATTTTTACCCTTTTGGCTGTTGGCATGTCTCTTATTGGAGTGGAGGGCGCGATTGTTTTGGCTTTATGTGCTTCAGTTTTTAACTTGATCCCGTACGTTGGGCCTATCATTGGAACCGCATTAGGAATACTTTTAGGCATGGGACAGCTATATGCTGCTGGTGTTTCAGACCCCAACCTTACTGTTGATCTGCTTCAGTCTCTATACCTATTGGCCGGACTTTTTCTGGTGGTGCAACTTCTAGATAACGTTTTATTCCAGCCGTTAATTTTCAGCAACAGCGTTGGCGCTCATCCTCTAGAAATATTCTTGGTAATCTCAATCGCAGGGTCGCTGTTAGGTGTAGGTGGGATGATTATTGCTGTTCCCGTGTACAGTATTGGTAGAATCATCGTTAATACTGCGTTGAAGACCATAGATGAATAATCTTGAACATTCTTCTAAGCAGGTTGCACCAGCTGTTCTTACAGGGGAAATTTGGAAATGGATCTTTGCACATCTTGATGCTAAACCCGTAGAATTGCGATTAAAACATGGCATTCAAGAACCTTATTTTTCTGCCATTTCGCAAATAGAAGCTAGAAAACGGTATTCAACAAAGTTTAAAGATTTAATCCTTTCGAAATGGGTATTTCCAATAGGTATTGGTTTAGAGCAAAGTTCCTCCGAGGCTACAGCTCATTTGAAAAAACGGCTATTTATTAGCCCTTATAGTGCAGATTTGTGCGGTGGATTGGGAATTGACAGTCTTCATATCTGTACAAGACAAAACAGTTTAAAGCATCTTATTTTTGAACGTAACCCTGGTTTAGCTCAATTACTTGACCATAATTTATCTTCTACAAAAGTTCTCCCTTCTGCTTTCAACTTTAATGACCTCGACAAGTGGACTAGGCAGCAGAATATTCCAACGAATGAACTAGAGATTTACCTTGATCCTGACAGAAGGTCAAATGCTAGGCGTTCTTTTTCAATCCTTGAAGGAACGCCTAATCTTGTTTCAATCCAAGAGGAATTACTTAACAGAGCGGTCAAAATAGTAGCAAAACATAGTCCTATGGTGGATTTAAATGAAATCGAGAGTTTACTTTTAAATCTAAGCGAAATACACATTATTCAGTACCAAGGTGAATGTAAGGAAGTACTCTCAGTGCAAGAAAAAGGATATGAAGGTTCCGTGAATATAGTCTTGATTGATGCTGAAACAGAGGAGGAATTTAATGGACAGGCACCTTCCCCATCTGCAAATGTCCTTACTACTCCAAAAGGTTTTATTATTCAGCCCTCCGCCGGTCTCAACAAAAGTGGTTTTCATATGCAATTTGCGCAGATTCATCAGTGGTCAAAACTCGTTTTCGGCAACTTATATACATCTCAATCCGAACCGCCACAAAGCGTATTTTATAAAATATTTAGAGTAAATAAAGTGTTCNATTCCCTGAAAAAAGCTGAGTTANCCGGACCTGCAGCCATCGAATCAATCGGATCAAAAATTTCGTCCGACGAATTGCGTAAGAGATTTAAGATAAAGGAAGGTCGGGAACGGAAAATATTTTATTTGCAGAACGGAAAATTAAAAATGATCGTTGCATGTAAATTGATTGAATAGGCACACTTTTTGGTTAATTTAGTGGTACATGCGTAAACTCTTTACTGTTTTGCCGTTCTTACTGTTTGTACTCAATGTTAGTTGGGCACAGGAAGCACTCTTTATTCCTAACGAAGGACAGTGGGAAAAGGAATTCTCGCATAAAACTCCCTTAAAATACGGGGCACTTTTCTTTAAAGAAAATTCCATCCAGTTTGTTTTGAAAGATGCAGCCCAAATTGATGATTTACATGGACACGATATTCATCAAGCGGGGCTTTCACATAGTATAGAGCGACTCAATGTTCATGTATTGAATATGGAATTCATTGATTCAAGAAAGGACAACGCAATTGGCTACAACAAGGCATCATTCAAGCATAACTACTTTACCGGTGATGACCAAACCAAATGGCGTTCGGGTATAGAGCCTGCTCGAGCATTACAATATCAAGGTTTATATCCCAATGCCGTATTGCATTTCAAAACCAAGAACCATCGTCTGAAATATGAATGGCGATTGAACAATTCCAAAACGATTCCCTCTATCAAGTGGAAATATCATGGGGCAGAATCTATTGAAATCAACAACGAAGGGAATTTAATCGTAAACACCTCTGTTGGTCATTTTTATGAAAGCAAGCCCGTTGCTTGGGGCTGGAAAAAGGGCGAGCGAATAGATTTTGGTATTTGGTATGAACTAAATAATGATACTATTTCTTTTGGCGTTGAAAACATTGCTTTGACTTTAGACAGTGTTGTATTAGATCCTCAACTCATTTTCACTTCATTCAGTGGATCACTCACGGACAATTGGGGCTTCACAGCAACATATGATGATCAAGGAAGACTCTATGGTGGTGGGATCGCTTTTGCAACAGGATACGTAAGTACAGTCGGAGCGTTTCAAACGGGTTACAATTCATCTACAGGTCCGTTTCAAAATTTCGAACCTGATGTGACTATAAGTGTTTTTGAACCAAATGGAAACAACTTGCTGTACGCTAGTTATTTAGGAGGTTCAAAAAGTGACCACCCACACAGTATGGTTGTAAATTCCAATGGAGAGTTGATTGTTATGGGTACCACTGGATCCGCAAATTTTCCAACGCAAAATCCCGTACAGAATTCCAATGCTGGGGGATCAACAGTGAATGTAAACGGCTATGATTTTGAAGACTCAGATATTTTTGTAACTCGATTTAATGCGAATGGAGCCGCATTACAAAGCTCCACCTATATTGGCGGTAGCGGTAACGATGGTATCAATATGCTTATCAGTAAGAATTACGGCGATGCTTCTCGCGGGGAAATATCTTTGGATGAAAATGATAATATCTATGTGACAGCTTCAACCACGAGCTCAGATTTTCCATCAACTAATTGCACCAATTGTAGTAAAGCAGGAGGACAAGATGCAGTAGTCTTTAAATTAAATAACCAAGGAACGAACCTGCTATGGAGTAATTACTTCGGTAGCACAGATCATGATGCCGGCTACAGTGTCAAAGTAGCAAACGGTAATGTTTATATCTGTGGAGGTACAAGTGGTGGTAATTTACCTCTTACTTCAGGGGCTTATAAGCCTACTAAACAAGGTACTCCTGAAGACGGATACCTAGCCCGACTAAATGCACAAACTGGGACTCTATTAAGGAGTACTTTTGTTGGAACGTCGGACTATGAACAAACCTTTTTATTGGATATAGATAAGTTCGGAAATGTATTTGTTTTTGGACAGACTTTTGGGGGGAGCTATCCTATAACAAATGGTGCGTGGGGCACACCGCAATACCGCAAACAGTTCATTCATAAAATTAGCGCTGACCTAAGTACAAGCATGGCATCTACGGCATTTGGTTCGCCACAAGGAGATATGAATTTAGTACCCACTGCTTTTAATGTAGACGATTGCCTAAACATTTTATTATCCGGATGGGGAGGTACTACGAATTCTGGATTTACCGATACCAGAGTTACCGATCTTCCCGTTTCACCAGATGCATTACAAGACGCCTCCAACGGTTCAGATTTCTATTTCATGGTGCTCGGAAAGAACTTTACCTCATTCAAATACGGTTCATTTTTTGGCGGTGNTTCTAGTGCTGAACATGTAGATGGTGGAACATCAAGGTTTGATGATCGAGGTCGTATTTATCAAGCAGTATGCGCAGGCTGTGGGGGAAACAACGATTTACCCACCACNCCAGGAGCATTTTCAATCAACAATAATAGTAGCAATTGTAATCTAGGGGTCATAAAACTTGATTTTGAAACGGCAATTGAGGCCAATGCGAAGATTGATTTAACTTATCTCATTGATACCACTTGTAATGAGTTAACCTTACGGTTATCTAATAACAGCGTAAATGCCAACGCATATTTCTGGGACTTTGATCAAGGAGATACTTCTATTCTTGAAGAGCCCGTGGTCACCTTCCCAAACCTTGGCACCTATGAAGTCATGCTTGTTGCAATTGATACTATATGTGATACCTATGATACAGCCTATATCAATATTGTTCATGATACGGCTAACTTTCCCACGGCAGATTGGAATGCAGATTATGTGAGTTGTGATTTGTTTCGCGAGGTACAATTCATAGAAAGCTTAAATGATGCAGACTACTACGAATTTAATTTTGGCGATGGAACAAGCTTAACTACTTTGAACGATTCCGTCTTTCATGCTTATCCCAGTACAGGCACATACACAGTGACCATTACCGCTCGCGATTCATTTTGCAATGTAAGTGCAGTAAGCACTAAACTTGTCTTCTTTGATAACGATGCGAATGTCCCCACAGTAAGTGTATTGACGGACAGTTGTCGCTATGGTGGCGTAGATGTTATATATACCAATGTGGATAGCACCATGAAGTTTGATTGGAATTTTAGTGGGAATTTAGATTCTGGAATGATTCCGTCATTCCGGTATCCAGAATCTGGGTTAGAATCAGTCACGTTAACCATTACGGATACTGTTTGTAATCGATCGTATGATTTTGATTTCTTGGCCGATATCATAAGAATAGACGGACGCGTTTTCATTCCTTCGGCCTTTACCCCTAACGGAGATAATAAAAATGAATTATTTAAAATATCTGGCAATAGCTGTCTAGAAAATCCAATATTCCGAATTTATGATAGCTGGGGTAATGAAGTTTTCAAAAGTGAAGATCCCTTTAAAGTGTTTTGGGACGGCACATTTAAAGGGACTGATGTCAAATCAGATGTTTATACCTATAGATTTACTGGCGGTGACGAAGTCCGGATGGGAACTATAACGATTATTAGATAATTCAGCCTTCAACCTCAGCAGAGCAAATTTCGCGAACTGCATTTAAGAATCCATCCGCGCACTCTTTTGTATTAAACTTGCTCATAGATACACGCACAGGCTGGTAATCAGCAGTCCATGAACCTAGTGATCGGATGACATGAGAGCCTTGATTAGAACCTGAATTACATGCTGAACCCCCGCTTACATTTACTCCCTTGATATCCAGAGCAAAGGTGAGCATTTCATTTTTTGACTTTGGGAATGCAATACTCAAAACGGTATACAGACTTTTATCTAATTCTCCACTTCTTCCAAAGAACCTCACCCCTGGAACAATGGACTGAACCTCCTTAATAATGTACTTCTTTAGAGCTTCCACTTTCTTTTGATCCTCCGCCATCTCATCTATGGAGAGCTCAAAGGCTTTACCTAAGGCACAAATACCAATGGTGTTTTCCGTTCCTGCCCGCATGTTTCGCTCTTGAGCCCCGCCTTGTATTAAAGGCTTGATTTTGAGACCTGATCGTACATAAGCGAACCCAACTCCTTTAGGACCATGTATTTTATGAGCNGAACACGTTAAAAAATCATACTGCGTATCTACCACGTTTATAGGCAGGTGACCCATTGCTTGCACGGTATCCGAATGAAATAGCGCATCATACTTCTTGCACAAATCGCCGATTTCTCTAACAGGATTAAAATTTCCAATCTCGTTATTGGCAAACATTAGAGACACTAAAGTCTTCGGTCCTGTTTTCAGCAGAGATTCTAGCTCCACTAGATCAATATCGCCGTGCTGGTTAATACTTAAATAGGTAGCCTCAATTTCTCCACGCTCAGCCATAAATTCAACCGGGTGACCAACGGCATGATGTTCTATGGTGGTTGTAATGATTCGTTTTACACCTAAATCTCTTACACTACAAAACAGAGCCATGTTATCAGCCTCCGTTCCACCTGAAGTGAAAAATATTTCACTTGGCAACGCCCCAATAGCCTTAGCAATTCGCTTGCGAACAAGTTCCACTTCTACTTTGGCACTTCTACCACTCAGATGAGTTGATGATGGATTACCGAAGTTTTCCATCATTCTGATCATTTCATCCTTAACGCGAGGTTCGAGCGGAGTTGTTGCAGCATTATCTAGAAAAATTACACTCATGGATATTTCTGTGTGGTTCGTTTCAAAGATATGGCAAAAGGAGAAATTTTATACTTGTTTGGCAAGCTCTGAAAGCTCAGCAATAAATCGGCCTCCTAAATCAATAGCTTCTTTTGTACTTGGTGCTTCAGTATAGATACGGATAATAGGTTCCGTATTGGACTTGCGCATGTGAACCCAGCGATCAGACCATGTGATTTTCACACCGTCAATGGTACTCAATTCTTCATTTATATAGTTGGCTGCAATACCTCTCAATATAGCATCCACATCCAAACCTGGAGTTAATTCAATTTTTTGCTTGCCCATAAAATATTGTGGATAGGATGCTTTGAGTTCACTCAAGGTTTTACCGCTTTTTGCAAGATAGGTAAGCGCTAAAGCGATTCCAACTAGAGCATCTCGCCCATAATGCAGTTCAGGTAAAATGATACCTCCGTTACCTTCACCTCCTAAAATACTGGAAGTTGATTTCATTTCATTCACCACATTCACCTCTCCTACCGCAGATGCACTATACGTTGANCCCTTTCTTTCGGCTAAATCACGTAGTGCCTTGGATGAACTCAAATTACTAACAACGTTACTTTTTTGGTCTTCCAAAAGATAATCGGCTACTAATACAAGTGTGTACTCCTCACCAAACATTTTACCTGTTTCATCAACAAAAGCTAAACGGTCAACATCGGGATCAACAACAATACCCATATCATACTTACCGCTAGCGCATTCATTAATAATTTCCGTTAGGTGCTTTTCTAACGGCTCGGGATTATGAGGAAATTGTCCATTGGGTTCGGGATAGAGGTTATTGTAGTCTACCCCCATTTTGTCCAACAACATAGGTATGGCTACAGAACCTGAGCTGTGCACAGCATCTATAACGACTTTAAAGTTCTTGGAGGCAACTAATTGGGCATCCACTGATGAAAGGTCAAGAATTTGATCAATATGCCACTGCAGCCCGTCAACATCTTCTTTTACAGAACCTATGTCATCAACCTCTGCATAGCTCACCTCTCCCCCTTCAGCAAGCTCTAAAATTTTAGCACCGTCTGTGCCGCTCACAAACTCACCTTGGTCATTGAGAAGCTTGAGTGCATTCCATTGCTTAGGATTATGAGAAGCGGTCAGGATAATGCCGCCTTGTGCATTATAGCGGGGAACCAACATTTCTACCGTTGGCGTTGTACTTAATCCAGCATTAATCACATGTATGCCTAGGCCTTGCAGCGTGGATATTACAAGATTCTCAATCATTTGACCCGATGGACGAGCATCCCGGCCAATCACCACCGTACAGTTATCGTGCTGATTTTTCAACCAAGCGCCGTAGCCTGAAGCAAATTTAACGGCATCCATTGGAGTAAGGTTTTCACCTGCTTGTCCACCTATAGTTCCTCTAATGCCCGATATACTCTTAATTAATGTCATAATCCAAGTAGAATTTAGGCGAAGATAATCGCCCTCAATGGCAGCAGCAAAAACCCACCATCAATTTTGACGTTTGTTAATAACAGTGTTGATATATGGTCGTTTTTGCTGAAGTTCAAATTTCAATCAATTCAAAATGCACTTAACTTCAAACTATGAGATTTGACGACAGAGAAGTACATAGTCTAGTTCAGTCGTATGAGCGAGCGACAGAGAATGATCGCCAGCCCTACTATGATGTAGAAGACTTAGAGACGATTGTAAACTACTACTATGATACAGGTTCTTTTGAACAAATGTCTGATGCGNTTCAATTCGCTATTCTTCTTCATCCACATTCGCTCATTTTTAAAATTAAAGAAATCCAGCTTGATCTCGCAACTAAGAATTTNACTCGCGCTCAGGCTAAACTTCAGCAAATAGAGGGGTTCAGCGACCACCACGTGGAATTGCTTATAGCAAGAGCTACGCTTTTTATGCATCAAGGTAAAACAGAAAAGGCCCTAGCAATATTGGATAGTGCCTTGGAGAGGGCCGAGGATGAGGAAGAAATATTAAATCAAATTATTGATGCACATTTAACCCAAGGAGCCTACGAACACGCTACAGAATCAATTTTAAGGTTGTGTAAGCTAGACTCTAATTTGGACGACGGAACTATTTATCAATTGGCCCTTTGTTTTGATTTTATGCACCAATACGAGCGCGCTGTGAATTGTTTTGATGAGTTTATTGAACGTGAACCTTATAATGGTCTTTTGTGGTATCAAAAAGCGGCATTTTCAATGCGGCTAAATCATGAAGAGAAGGCTTTAGAATATTTCAACTGGGCCATAACGGCAGATGATTCGTTCCATGCTGCCNATTTTGAAATTGGGAGAATCCATGAACGAAATGACCGTTTAATCGAAGCCATGAATGCTTACAAACAGAGCTTCAGCGAAGAAGTTCCGTCTGGGTATATTTATTTAAGAATCGGTATGATTGAGCAAGAGCTCGGCAGTTTGGGCCAAGCTTTGGATGCTTTTGATAAAGCAATAGAGGTTGAGCCTGAATTAGAGGACGCCTATCTAGAACGAGCCAATACCCTATGTGAATTAGACCGACATAAAGAGGCAATTCAAGATTATAAAAAGGTTTGGGTATTTGGAAATTATGGTGATGAAGATGTCATTGATTATGTGGAAGCACTCGTTGAATTAGACCTTCTTGATGATGCAATTCAAATACTCTATGACGGGTGCGGTCAATTTGAGGACAACGCTCAACTGCGACTCATACTCGCCGGTTACTTATTTGCAACTGCCTCCTACGAAGAAGCGCGGGTAATCATGAACGAATGTTTGGACTTAGAATCTACCTCAATTGATTTATTCCATCAATACTTCCCGGCTTTTGGAAAAATACCTGAGATAACCGGTATTTTAGCCGAAATTCAATCGGCACATAATGCTTAAAAATCTAAGACTTTTCTTGAAAGGCATGGCCATGGGCGCTGCAGATGTTGTACCAGGTGTGAGTGGTGGAACTATTGCCTTTATCACAGGAATATATGAGGAACTTATTGGATCAATAAGCGCCATAGATAAAGAATCCTTTTCTTTATTGTTCAAAGGCCAGATTGGAAAACTTTGGGCGAAGATTAATGGGAATTTCCTCCTTGTGCTCTTTGCCGGAATTTTCACAAGTATTTTCTCATTAGCCTCGGTTTTCACCTATTTATTGGAATATTATGAAATATTCACTTGGAGTTTCTTCTTTGGTCTGGTTAGCGCATCCGTTTGGATGGTTGGTAAGACGATTGAAAAGTGGAATGCCCTGGGGATTGTGGCTTTTTTAATAGGTTCTGTTGTTGCCTACTTTATAACAGAAATGAATGCCGTCAATGGGATAGACGCCCCATGGTATTTAGTCCTCTCAGGGGCGCTGGCAGTTTGTGCCATGATATTACCTGGTATTAGTGGCAGTTTCATCTTATTACTTTTAGGTGCATATTCAACTGTTTTAGAAGCTGTGGCTAATCGAGATATTACCACAATTGCTTTAGTTGGCATTGGGGCGATCAGTGGTTTGCTATTATTCTCCAAGGGGCTCAAGTTCATTTTTGAGCGCTATTACAACACCACCATTGCCCTGCTAAGTGGGTTCCTTTTGGGGTCACTCAATAAACTTTGGCCCTGGAAAGAACCTTTAGAGACCTTTATCAAGCACGAGGGTACGCCTAAAGAAGAGGTGGTTACTCTTTCTGTTCAAAACCTCCCACCCGAATCAGATTGGCTTATGGCACTACTTTTTGCGCTCATAGGCTCCTTTACTGTTCTCGGCATAGAATACGCAGGAAGAAAGCTAAAATGATACGACTCGGGCTCATAGGAAACCCCATTTCTCATAGCCAAAGTCCGAGCATTCATAACGGATTCATTCGGAATGAAAAGCTAGAAGGCTCTTATGAACTCTATGAATTTGAAGAGCTGCCCGCTGAAGGATTGAAAACATTTATGCAATCAAATGAACTCATTGGATTGAATGTGACCATTCCTTTTAAAAAAGCTGTGATCGAACATTTAGATGAAGTTGATAAACTAGCCATTGAACTGAATGCAGTAAATACCGTAGTGAGAATAAACAATAGACTTATTGGCTACAATACTGACGCTTACGGCATAGAACAGAGTTTGAATAGTCTTTTGAGTAGAGAAAAGAAAGCGCTAATTTTCGGAACAGGAGGAGCAGCACGCGCCGTTCAGCATGTGTTGCATGCGAGAGGTTTTGACACACAGTTTGTTAGTAGATCGAGTAAAAATTTAACTTATCGGGATTTATCGTCTGTAGAATACGCGCAGCATAAGCTTTGGGTGAATTGCACACCAGTAGGTTCTCAAGGAATTGAAGACAATCTTTTACCTTTACCATATGATGTTTTAAACGAGGAATTCGCCATATTTGACCTTGTTTATAAACCGAACCCAACACCACTTATGGTCGAAGGCCGAAAGCGCGGAGCCAAAGTGATAGGAGGTAATAAAATGTTAAATGAGCAAGCGAGTAAATCATGGAAATTATTCCGTGACGCTTACTACAATAAATTGTAGATGATGAATCAAGAAGAATTGGACCCTAAGGGAGTTGAGCAAGAAGCTGGGGCAGAAGAAACTCAAAGTGTTGAAGAAACTACTTCTGTTGAAGAAACGACTGAAATCGTCCATGAAGATTCCAAACCGGTGCAGGCAGACTCAAAGGAAGAACAGGTACGCACCATAGAGGCGGAAGAAGATCACGAAGAGGCTAAGGAACAAAAACTCCTCATACCGGACTTTGACAGTATTGACCTTGAACAAAGCCTTGCTGTAATTCAAGAGCATATAGGTAAATACCCTGCTCAAAGGATTAAAGGAATAGTTGAAAGTGGACGCTCCCGCATGTTGCGTGAACTCAATGCACAACAAGCCGAAGTAAAAGAAAAGTATTTAGAGGAAGGCGGTAATATAATTGACTTTAGATACGATCAACCTTTAAGAAAAGAACTGGGCGCCATCTACGGTGGATACAGAGATGCCTTACGTAAATTCTATGCAGATCTTGAAGCGCAATTAGCCTCTAATTTAAAGGTGAAACGTGACATCATTGAAAAAATTAAGGAGCTTCCAACTTTAGAGGGAAGTGCCAAGGAAAAGTACGAAGCATTTAAAGCGTTAAGGGAACTTTGGAATAATACAGGTTTAGTCCCCAAAATGGAAGCAAAAGATGTTTGGGCGAATTTCAACCACCACGTGGACAACTTCTTTAACTTCTTGAGACTCGCATACGATCTCATTGATAAAGAATACCAAAATAATCTAGACGAAAAGATTAAAATGATTGAAGCGCTAGAGGGTATGGTTGAAGAAGGCGCATCGGCTCAATTGTTCAGAACGTTGCAGAAGGCGCACAGCAGATGGAAGAAAATTGGGCCAGTACCAAGAGAGCAAAAAGATATTATTTGGGATAAATTCAAGGCCATTACTGCTAAAGTTCATGAGCTTCGTGAACATTTCAATGAGTCTATGAAGGTGGAGAACGATGCTAAAATTGCCGCGAAAAAAGCCGTTGTTGAGGGTATAAATGCTTTGACCGCTGATTTACCTACTAAACATAACGGCTGGCAAAAAGCGAGTCAATCCTTAAATANGTTAAGAGAAGAATTTAAAAAAATAGGGTTTGTAAAGAGTGAAGAAAACGATGTTGTTTGGGAGGAATACAAGAAAGCGCAGCGTGAATTTAACAAACTCAAAAATGCCTTCTACAAAGAAGAAAAAAAGTCTCAACGCGATAGCGTTGAAAAAAAGAGAGCTTTAATAGATTTGGCCAATAGCTTAAAGGATAGTGACGATTTTGGCACTACCGCTAATGCTTTGAAGAAAGCTCAAGCAGATTGGAAGAAAACAGGCTACGTACCTAAAAAGGAAGGCGATAAGCTTTGGGAAGAATTTCGTAGCGCTTGCAATCAATTTTTCGATCGCATGAACGGAAGTCGTAAAGCAAGAGAAAAAGAAATTAGTGAGGGTAATAAGGCCAAAGAAGAAAAGCTTGCCGCACTAAAAAAAGTTAAGATTAAGTCTATTGAGGACTCTGTTGCGTTAAGCGAAGAATGGAGCTCCTTGGGAATGTCTAACCGCAAGCTTGACGCTCAATTTAACCTTCTTTTAGAAGAAAAACTGTCTGGGTTGGGTATTGAAAAATCCGTTTTAGAGCGTACTCTGTTTGAAGCAAAAGTAAAGGCGCTCGTTGAAGCTGATGACCAGCAAGGTTTGTTGCAGCAACGCTCTTGGATAAGAGATGAAACAGACAAGACTAAAAAAGAATTAAACCAATTAGAAAATAACATCTCTTTCTTTGGCAATTCCAAAGGGAATCCGCTACTAGAGGCCGCTCAAAATAACATTTCCGCTCAGAAAGAACGAGTAGAAGAACTAGTGAAATTGCGCAAATTGTTCAATAGCTTATTGAAATAAGCACATGAATTTCAAACTGAAAGCCCCATTTAAGCCAATGGGTGATCAACCCACGGCTATAGATGATTTAGTAGAAGGTTTGACCAGTGGGGAGCGAAATCAAGTCTTGCTCGGTGTTACCGGCTCTGGTAAAACGTTTACCGTAGCTAATGTCATAGAAAGGACGCAACGTCCGAGCTTAATTCTCTGCCATAACAAAACACTTGCTGCCCAGTTGTATGGTGAGATGAAAGAATTCTTTCCTGAAAATGCGGTAGAATACTTTGTGAGTTATTACGATTACTATCAACCTGAAGCGTATGTTCCATCCTCTGGATTGTACATTGAGAAGGATCTAAGCATAAATGATGAGATTGAAAAACTAAGACTAAGTACAACGTCTTCATTACTTTCCGGGCGTCGTGATGTAATCGTGGTGGCTTCTGTATCATGCCTATATGGAATGGGGAATCCTGAAGCCTTCAATTCGAGCGTAGTAGACTTAAAAGTTGGTGAAACCATAAGTAGACAGGGGCTTCTGCATAAATTCGTCAATGCACTTTATGCGCGCACCACAGCTGATTTTAAAAGAGGTTCATTCCGAGTAAAAGGAGATACGGTAGATGTTTTCCCTGCCTACGCAGAAACTTATTTCCGAATCAGTTTTTGGGGCGATGAAGTTGAAAGCATTGAACATATTGATCCTGTTAGTGGCAGCCGAATTGAGCAAATGAAAGAAATGCGTCTCTTTCCAGCGAATCTATTTGTCACAGAGAAAAACCAACTTCAACAGGCCATTCATCACATACAGGATGATTTGATGTCTCAAGTTGATCATTTTAGAAATGTTGCACGTCCCTTAGAGGCGAAAAGATTGGAGGAGAGAACCAATTTTGACCTTGAAATGATTAGGGAGTTGGGTTATTGTTCAGGCATTGAAAATTACAGCCGCTACTTAGACGGCAGGGAACCCGGTGTGCGACCCTTCTGTCTTTTAGACTATTTTCCAGAAGATTTCCTCCTAGTGATTGATGAAAGCCACGTCACCCTTCCTCAAGTTAAGGCAATGTATGGAGGGGATCGATCTAGAAAAGAAAATTTAGTGGAATATGGCTTTCGCTTNCCAGCTGCAATGGATAATCGCCCGCTAAAATTTGAAGAATTTGAGCATTTACGTGGTCAAGCATTATTTGTAAGCGCAACGCCTGCCGAATACGAATTACAGCTTTGTGGAGGTGTACTTGCAGAGCAAGTCATTCGTCCAACTGGACTCCTTGATCCAAACATAAGTGTTCGTCCAAGTAAAAATCAAGTAGATGACTTGATGGTTGAAATCCACAAGCGCGTTGATATAGACGAACGTGTTTTAGTTACTACCCTAACAAAACGAATGGCGGAAGAATTAACGAAGTACTTTACCCGTTATGATATTCGCTGCCGTTACATACATAGCGACGTTGATACTCTGGAGCGTGTAGAAATTATGCGTGATTTACGCTTGGGAGTATTTGATGTGCTCATTGGAGTCAACTTACTTAGAGAGGGATTAGATTTCCCAGAAGTGAGTTTAGTAGCTATCATGGATGCAGATAAAGAAGGATTTCTAAGGAGTGAACGAAGTTTGGTTCAAACCATTGGCCGTGCAGCGCGCAATGTCAATGGGCTTGCCATACTCTATGCTGACAAAGTTACTGACAGTATGCAACGGACCATAGACGAGACCGAACGAAGAAGACAAAAACAAGATGAGTTTAATAAGGCCAATGGATTGGTACCTCAGGCACTCCAGCGCAGTCGTGAAGAAATCTTGAGTAAATCCAGTGCGGTTGGCAGAAATACTGAATACGAAGTCAGTAAGGAAAACTTAAAGGCGGCTGAAAAAGCCATGAACTATATCAATTCAGAAGACCTTGAAAGTAGTATTCGCCGGGTTCGTAAGGAAATGGAGAAGGCCTCCAAGACGCTTGATTTCATTGAAGCCGCAAAATTGCGAGATATGTTGATTGAACTTGAAGGAAAACGCGAAAAAAGATAGTTAGGAATCATGATTTATGTTGCTTTAGGTCTGGGGTTATTATTCGTTGTGATTGGTTATATAATCACAGAGCGTAACGCAGACATGCTACTAAATGGTTATAATACCATGAGTAAAGAAGAAAAAGCACAATTCCCCTTGAAAGAATATCTAGTTGTTTTTAAACAATTTCATTTACGTTTTGGAATCTTATTTGCGCTGTCGGGGGTAGCCTTGGCAATAATTAATCCTGATTACGTAGGCTATCATGCTGGAATCACCCCTATACTAGCTTATATCTATTTTTTTATTCAGACTAAAAAATTCAGCCAACATCTGCCCTCTCAAACTAAAGGATTGAAACTTGGTTTAGCTGTTCTCATTGCCGCCCTTGTTTTTGTCATTGGTATGTTTTATTGGTCGGATCGTCCATCTCTCGTCAAATTAAATGACCATACATTAAAGATTTCCGGCCCCTATGGAATAGACCTTCCTCTCGAAAAGATAGACTCTTTAGGGATTTTATTAACGCTACCCGAGATAAATGCACGAAGGCATGGCTTCTCTACGGGAAGTGTTGCTAAGGGCAGGTATAAGGGTCCTGTAGGTGATTATCTACTTCTCATTGACAAACCTTTTGACAAAGTGTTGTGGATCGGAAGAAAAAGCGGAGATCCAGTATTGATTGCATTGCAAGAATTGGACGAAGAAAAACTTCTTCTTGAACTAAAAGAGTCTTTAGAGCTTAATTCCCCTTGAATTTCCTTTAAGGTAAACTTCAATATAATTTCTCAGGAACCCCATTCCATAGCCTTCATTCATAGTTGTGGTCGTGCGAATCACTAGTCGAGCAACTTCAAAATTCTCACCGCGCCATGCCTCGCTAAAAACAGCGGTTAAATAACCTATATAGGCCAAATAAGGAAGAGCGAAAAACACATTACCACATGCTAAACTGAATACAAATAATAACATAGTCGTGTATCTATACAGCGTGAAAATCGTGGGGAATAAATGCGTGATTTTCAGATTGCCTGGATGCGCTTTTGCCAATAAAGGACGTGCCGCTCCAAAACGAAATACTTGACGACGGAATTGCTTGAGCGTAGCCCGGCGCTTGTGAAAAACATGCGCTTCAGCAATAAAACGACTTGTTGCGCCCGCCTTTTGGAGGCGTAAACTCAACTCTACATCTTCCCCGCAAACAAAATCTTGATCATAGCCGCCCACCTGTTTAAAAAGAGTTGAAGACATTCCCATATTAAATCCACGAGGTTGGTATGAAGTCACCGAAGATTGCCCGCCGCGAATTCCTCCTGTGGTGAGAAACGAGGTCATTGAGAAATTTATAGCCTTTTGAAGGTTTGTGAAATCAGCCGAAGCTGCATCAGGTCCCCCAAAAAGGGTGGTATCTGAATGTTCGGACAGAAAAGTGTCAATTCCTTTTAAATAGCCACTAGGGATAATACAATCAGAATCTAAAAAGATAAAATATTCTGCATCAGCTAGCTCGGCAGCGCGATTGCGAGCATCGCTTACAGGCAAAAATTCCTCATAATAAATCTGCAAGGGCAGAGTTTTATAAAACGATTGCAGCAAGGGACGTAATTCATCATTCGGCGTACCGTCACCTAGAATAATCTGAAATTCTTCTTTGGAATAATCGAGAGACTCCAAACTTGAAAGAAACTCAGTGACCTCTTCAGGTCGTTTAAAAGTTGGTGAAATGAGCGCGTACTTGACCTTAGCCATTAGAGGCCGACTTTTTTATTTATGGTATAGTCGTGCTTTTTATTGCTTTCTCTTAACAGTAATTCAGCTATAAAACCTACACCAAACAATTGGACACCCATAACATTCAAGGCTAAGAGGATGTAGAATAAAGGATTATCCGTTATTAGTCCTACACGCACTCCTGAGGACATTGCCCATAATTTGTACCCTCCTAGGTAAGCTAACAAGAAAGCGGAAAGGACAAACATTAAGGTACCTGCCGCTCCAAAGAAATGCATGGGTCTGCGGCCAAATTTACCAATAACGGCAAGCGTAGCTAAATCCAAGAAGCCATTAATAAAACGATTCAGTCCAAACTTGGTTGTTCCGTATTTACGTGCCTGATGCTGGACTACCTTCTCTCCTATTTTGTCAAAACCTTTATTCTTTGCCAAGAAGGGAATGTATCTATGCATTTCACCATACACCTCTATATTGCGAACAACCTCTAGCTGATATGCCTTCAATCCACAATTGAAATCATTCAATTGAATTTTAGATATTCTTCGAGTTGCGGCATTGAACAATTTAGTAGGAATGGTTTTAGTAAGGGGGTCGTAGCGCTTTTGTTTCCATCCCGAAACTAAATGAAATCCGTCCTCTGTAATCATACGATACAATTCGGGAATCTCTTCAGGGCTATCTTGAAGATCAGCGTCCATGGTGATTACCACTTCTCCTGATGCAGCCTTGAACCCTTGATTCAACCCTGCACTTTTTCCTTGATTTTTACGAAAAGAAATGGCTTTGACATTACTGTTTTTGCCGTGGAGTTCCTCTATGACCTTCCAGCTATCATCCGTTGAACCGTCATTCACAAAAATGATTTCATAGGAATATGATTCTCTATCCATCACTTTGGCTATCCAAGCTGTCAATTCAGGAAGACTCTCGTCCTCATTAAAAAGTGGAATTACTATACTTAGGTTCAATGTGTTCATGAGGCTATAATGTCAAGACTAAAATTCCGGGTTCTTCTTTTTCATTGCAGCCGCTGCGATTAACGCAATAATGGCATTAAACATAATTGAGAATGCGGCACTTTTTATTTGACCTATTGCGCCAAATGGGTTAGATTTTTCAATGCGCNAAATAATCGAATCGATTTGTTCATCATTCATACCTGANGATTCGAATTTCTCTAACGTTGATTCTAATATCATATCCATAACCCCAGCGGCAAATTCAGGATCAATTACCGAAAAGAGTACAATCGTAAACACTGTCCCAATGAGTACAGCCACAATACTAGTCAACATGTAAGTTGAGAATGCTTCTTTAAAAGAAGCATATCCCCCGTTTGTCTGCTTGAATTTAGCCACAGAAAAAATTCCGAAGCCTATACCACAGAAAAATAATATAATACCCGGCCATGTTAATGTAAATATAGATTGATCAACCAGATAAGCATAGAGCAGGTAAGACAAGTTTACCAGCGCTAAGTAGGCCCCGTATTTGATTGCAGTTTGTTTCATTGTATTATTCATGGGCGGTTTTTCTTTGTGTATGAAAAGCAAAGATAACCGAACATGCCAATTATTTTAGTGATTATATTGCTTTCTCAACTATTGTAGCGTTAACTTTGCAGTGGGCAAGTCTTACACAACCAGCTCCTGATGAATCCCCCAGGGTGGGAACGCAGCAAGGGTAATTAGTTGTAGCGGTGTGATGTAAGTCGCTTGCCCATTTTTTATGCCCGAATGTTTCGAGTTTGATGTACTTTTACCACCGTTAACACAACTCAATTTTTCAACATGAAATTTTTCATTGACACGGCCAACTTAGCCCAAATTAAAGAAGCTCAAGACCTTGGCGTTTTGGACGGCGTAACCACAAATCCATCCTTAATGGCCAAAGAAGGCATCAGCGGGGATACTAACGTAATTGCACATTATAAAGCAATCTGCGATATTGTAGAAGGCGATGTAAGTGCTGAAGTTATTTCAACAGACTTTAAAGGCATGGTTCGCGAAGGCGAGGCGCTAGCAGAACTAGATGAAAAAATAGTTGTCAAAATCCCCATGGTCAAGGACGGGGTAAAAGCACTCAAGTATTTCTCTGATAAAGGAATCAAAACCAACTGTACCCTAATCTTCTCTGCAGGTCAAGCCCTTCTTGCAGCAAAAGCTGGTGCAACATATGTAAGTCCATTCATAGGTCGTCTTGATGACATTTCAACCGATGGTTTAGGCCTAATTGAAAATATCCGTGTGATATATGATAATTACGGTTTTGAAACAGAAATTTTAGCTGCTTCTGTTAGACACCCCATGCACATCATAGAATGTGCTCAAATTGGAGCAGACGTCATGACAGGACCTCTAAGTGCTATAGAAGCCTTATTGAAACATCCGCTGACGGATATAGGTCTAGCCAAGTTCTTGGCAGATCATGCAAAAGCAAATAGCTAATTACATATATTTTTAGTTCTCACAAAGCCCCGTCAAAAGCGGGGCTTTGTTTATTTTTAGACGAATTCAATTGTTATGATTTATACCATTTACCCGGATAGCGTAAACCAGCAGCTCATAAAAGAATGTGCAAAAAGGCTCATTGCTGGGGAAATAGCTATAATTCCTACGGATAGCGTATACGCAGTTGCTGGCGATTTCATGAATCCCAAGGCTTTGAAGAAGCTCGCCGAAATCAAAAAGGAAACCATCAAAGAAGCTGAATTTTCCTTTCTCTTTACCAATCTAAGTCAAGTGTCGGAATACACACAAAGTGTAGGAGGTGCTACTTTCAAGTTTATGAAACAATGTTTACCAGGTCCCTATACTCTAGTGCTAGAATCAAACATAACCCTTGCAAGAAGACTCGGTCAAAAGCGAAAAACTATAGGAATTCGTTTACCAGATAACCCAATTGTACGAGCTCTTACCGAGGAACTTGGTAGGCCTTTAGCATCAGCCTCATTGCATCATGACGATGAATTGCTTCAATACCCTACGGACCCTGAGGATATTATCACCAACTATGCTCATAAAGCAGATTTCACCATTAATGGCGGATGGGGGGACAATACGCCTTCAACGGTAATCGATTTGACTAGGTCTATTCCAACATTAATCAGAGCGGGGAAAGGAGATGTTGAGATTCTTTAACCATGATCCGAATAGATTTTCTATCAATTTTACCTGAGGCAACACGCGGAAACTCAAGAATGTTTAATTGAAATTTTGGTCTTTTATTCTTTGGCAAGACGTCTAAGATTTTTTTGAGCCTATGTTTACTAATTTTAAATTGAGTAATGAGGACAGCGGCCTCGCCAAAATCCTTGTGCGGAACGGCAGATATATATACTTCAAACCCTTTACTCGAAAAATATTGTTCAATTTCCAACGGATGAATTTTTAATCCGCCCGAATTGATCGTATNATCCAATCTTCCAATAAATTTGAACGACTTATTGTCTAACAACTCTACCTCATCATTTGTAATCAATTCCGATATCTCAAGATGAGGCGCATGAATTACTAAAGCCCCTTTTTTTGCGGAAAAAGTAACGCCTTCAAGAGCCGTGTAATGAGCCGAATTGATAGACCTTAAAGCCACATGAGAAGCAGTTTCTGTCATACCATACCCAATATATACGTTCAATGAATCCATATGTATTCCTTCCGGAAGTGATGACCCGCCCAATAAAATAGTTCCTTTGAATGCATCAAGTTGACCGGCTTTGTAAAGGGCCATTAATTGGGCTGGTGTACAGGAGATGAAATCCACAGACTCTACTCCCTTAGGGCATAGAATTGGCTCATGCAGGTGCACGCTCAAACCGCCTATAAGCGAGCGAACCAAAAGCATTGCCCCACCAATAAATTGAGCCGGTAAAATCAATGCCGCTGAATGACCTTGTGTCAATTGAAAAAAGGCTAAAGTCTTTTGCGCCGATGCGACAATTACCTTTTTTTTCAACCAAATCTTTTTTGGATCACCTGTACTACCGCTCGTTTGAAAACCAATTTGATCTTCTTTGTTTAAAATATTTTGAAGCTGCAATTGAATGCACCGCAGCCAATTCGGAACATTCGGAATCTTTACTAATTCATGCACAGAATATTCCTTTCCGAGATATACAAATTTTGTGTGCGGGTTCGTGTACAATTAGGTATAGTTTTTGTTATTTGTGCTCGCAATGTCCAAAATTAGAACATTCTTATTAACCATTTTGATCTTGTGCTCAACGACTTTATTTGCGGGCTCTAGTTCTTCAGGACCTCAGTGGATAACTGTGAAAAGTAAAGCAAGTAATTTACCCATAGAAGGTGTTAGTATCACTGTAAACAATCAATTTGTGGGAACAACTGGAGCATTGGGCAAAATCAGAATAATTGNATTAACCGAGGAGGATATTATTTCATTCTATCATACTTCTTACGCTCCTAGACATTTCAATTACAAGCAATTAGAACGTACCGAATTCGTAATCAGCCTCTATGAAAGTATCTTAAATATTCAGGAGGTTGTCATTAAAGCCAATAGAATAGAGTCCGATTTTAAGCATAATCCGCAGGAAGTTAGAACAATTAGCGCAAAACGAATGAATGATCAATTCATTGGCTCTAGCGCAGACGTTTTGAGTATTGACCCCAATGTATTCGTTCAAAAAAGTCAAAGTGGCGGCGGCTCCCCAATGATTAGAGGAATGAGTTCGTCGCGAGTTTTAATTCTAGTGGATGGTATGCGATTGAACAATGCTATTTTTCGCTCAGGCAATGTTCACAACGTAATCAGCTTGGATCCGCTCAGTATATCCGATATGGAAATCAGCCTAGGCCCTGGTTCGGTATTGCATGGATCCGATGCTTTAGGTGGAACAATGCATATCAATACTTTTGATGCCCACTATGGAGATAGTTCGGAAGCATTGCAGAGTTTGATTTACGATTTTGGAACAAACAATGCACAACTCACAAGAAGACCGAATTTCAGAATTAATTATGGAGGATCCAATTGGGCCGCTATGACCAACATTACCTACAGTCAATTTAGCAACGTGCGCATGGGTGCGAATGTATCTCAACGCTCGTTTAGCTCCATAGAAAATTACCTCGCATTGTGTGAGCCAATGACTTTTGGAAATCTTGACACATTAAGAAAACCTAGTAATCCTCTAATTCAGCCAAGAACCGCTTACGATCAGCGAAATTTGACTCAAAAATTAAAATTTAGAGTTTCAGAAACCAGCGAAATTAAACTAGGACTGTATGCAAGTCAATTGTCCGAAGTAAATAGATACGATCGATATATAGAGACAAAAAATGGGGCACCACGTTATGCCTATTGGAATTATGGGCCGCAACTATGGTCCATGGCTACGGTAGCTTATGAAGATAGAANAATCACCAAGGTATACGATAGAATCAAGTGGTCGGGAGCAATACAAGGGTACCAAGAAAGTCGAGATTCTAGAAAATACAGAAATCCGGCGGGAAGGCTGCAGACGGAACTCGTGAAAATGTTCCAAGCAAATGTGGATGCTACTAAAAAAATCAACAATAAGTTAAGCATAAGTTATGGAGCAGATTGGAACATAAACCTGATTTCAAGCCAGGCCTTACATTATGCTGCTAACAATAGGGATAGTACNTGGAATGCTCAAACAAGATATGCAGACGGTTCCAGGTGGATAAGTACTGCTGCTTTTGCAAACGCTTTATACAATATTACTCCAGACTTTTCACTTTCGGCTGGAACTCGTTTGAATCACATTTATATGTTTGCACCTATTCGCTTCAATGCATACGAAGAAGATGCAGTTTGGAGTTTTATTGCGCCGAGTGCGGCAATTGGCGCAACTTATTCCAAGGAGAATTTTAAATACTTTCTTAATCTCAGNACTGGATTCCGGGCTCCGAATGTGGATGATGCATCAAAAGTTTTTGATTCTCAGCCAGGCTCAATAGTCATTCCCAATGAAAATCTCAAAGAGGAGCGTTTGTATAGTGCCGAAATAGGAATGAAACAACTATTAAGCAAGATACTGGTGCTTGATGCAAGTTTATATTATAGTTATCTGGACGATGCCATGATCCGGGCTCCGNTTAATTTTAATGGCACAGACAGTATGCTCTATGATGGTGAAGTCTCGCAAATATTAGCGGTACAAAACCTTGATTATGCAGTTATCTGGGGGTATCAATTTGGTATTAGAACCGAACTAAGCAAGACGCTATTCTGGACAGTACATTGGTCTCACCCTTTTGGAAAAGATAGTGANGGTAATTCCTTGCGTCACGCGAATCCTTTCAATGCGACAACACAGTTAGTATTCCGTAAAAAGAAATGGTCTGCTACTCTAACAGGAAGATATAACGGTGAAATGAGTTATGACGAATTAAGCTTTAGCGAAAGAAGCAAAACGCATATTTATGCTGCAGATGAAAACGGTAACCCCTACTCTCCTCGGTGGTACACGGCAGGTATCATGACAAATTATGAGTTCAACAAGAACATATTACTGCGTGTGGGAATAGAAAATATTACTGACGTTCAATACCGTCCATATTCATCAGGAATAGTAGCACCGGGAAGAGCCATTTTTATAGGGCTTAGAGGATCGATTTAATTGGGCTTAGGTCCCAACCTTCTTGTATATCGCCGTTTACGTTTAACTGCCCGTTTTCTACTTTAAATGGACCTGCGATATTATTGTTATACAGGCTGCCAGTGCCCAAACCCTGGGGTACGTTGTTATTTTTTGAAAAAGCCCATTGAGCAATCGCGTTTAATCCTACGGTACTCTCTAATGCAGAGGTGGCCCACCATCCAATATTTCTTTCTTCCGCAAGCTTTACCCACTCATCCGAACCTTTCCAACCTCCCACAAAGCTTGGTTTTAAAATGATATACTGCGGTTCCACAACATCTAGCAGTTTCTCTTTATCAACTGAATTAACCACACCAATCAAGCTTTCATCAAGAGCTATAGGGATATGCATCTGCTTGGCAGCTTTTGCCAAGTCTAAATTTTCTCCTGCCTTCAGAGGTTGTTCTATACTGTGCACCTGAATCTCTTCTAGATACCTGCTAATCTCCACGGCTTGTTTCAGAGAAAATGCACCATTTGCGTCAACGCGTAATTCTAGATCCTCCGGCCCAAACTGTTCTCGCAATGCGCAAAGAATAGATTTTTCTTCCTCCCATGCTACTGAACCCACCTTCATTTTGAGCGTTTTAAAACCTTCAGACAATCTCTTGGCAACCTGCTCTCTCATGAAATCTACATTCCCCATCCAAATAAGGCCGTTTATCTTTAAACAGTCTCTGCCTGCAGTAAAAGAACTGGGAAAGTGATTGAATCCATGGACTAAATGACTAAATGCCTGCTCAAGCGCAAATTGAATACTTGGAAATTGTTTGTTTGCTAGATATAACTCATCCAATCCGAGATGAATATGGTTGCATGTCCACTTAATTTGATCTTCGAAATGGGGCACGTCATCCATGGACAATCCTCGTAATAGCCCAACTTCTCCAATACCAAAGTTTCTACCTTCCTTAATGCAAATAAAATAACTTTCTTTAATTTTTAAGATGCCCCTTGACGTACCACCCGGAGTCTTAAAGTTTAAATCATAAGAGCAGAAGCTAGCCTTCATTGCACAAAGAGACTTATTGAGGTGAGTAAACAATACATTAAAGTGACCAACGCCATGGGTTTAAGTAGAGCATCATATTCCTCAGGGGTTGAGGATGCGCTAAATTTTTTGAATTGACCGCGCAATAGAAATTGAAAAATCAAATGTGCCACTAAAGGAAAATAATTTTGAGATAAAATACTCGCTATCAATGCAAAAAAAAGACTAATAATCATGGATGTGATGAGTAATATCTTAAAATACTTTCTTCCCCAATCTGTTCCGTATCGGACCACTAAAGTCTTCTTATTGTGTAACGCATCTCCCTCCCTATCTCTAAGGTTATTTAACGTTAGTACAGACGCACTTAAAGATCCTGCAATAATTGACGGCAGTACATCTAAAAGCATAATTGTTCCNGTCTGTAGTGNAGAAGAACCCATAACTCCTACAAAACCAAAAAACAGAAAAACAAAAAGGTCTCCTCCACCCCAGTATGCATAAGGCGTATCTCCTAATGTATATGATCTAGCTGCCCATACCGCCAAAATATTAAGCAGCTGAAACACCCAAAAGAGCGTGCTGCCCCAAAAGCTTACATAAGTTAAAAGTGCACCTGAACTTAATGCCAANAGGGTAAACAACATAGTAGCCCTTTTCATTTGGTCAATGGAAATTAGTCCCGATGCTACTGCGCGTTGCTCACCTTTTTTGTTCTTATCTGTGCCCTTTATACCATCACCTAAGTCATTCGCATAATTAGAAAGTACTTGATACGTAAAACTCACCATTAAGGCCAGCAGAAAAAGATATGGTGAAAACCTATTACTGTGTAAATAGGCTAAACCACTGCCTAAAATAATCACAGCAAAGGCCAACGGTAGAGTTCTCAGCCGTGCCGCTTGAATCCAATATTTAAAGGGCGTTCTATTGCTGCTTAACATCTTAGTTATTGTTCAATTTTCTAAATTGCTCTACGTTGGGCGAGCCAAAGGTGCGCACCTCAACAAGATGAACCTTACCCACATTTAGAAGGCCATCTACGTCTTGAACCTTAGCAACTTTACAATTATAGGCTATTGCGAGTGTATCTATTTGAACTTCTTGATAATTAGAATAAACCGCCTTGGCTTGGTAGGAATTTTGCGCTGATCCTGGCAACCAATTGAAGATAGCGCCCAACCTGTTGTTTAAAACGAAAACCCGAAGATTCTTCAGTTCAGCAAGTTCCTTCAGCGCATTACTATCATAGAGTACACTCTGATCACCAATTATTAAGGTATGTTCTTTCTGTGCGTCTGCTCTAGCAGCACCTACGGCTGTGCTCAAACATCCATCAATACCCGAAACGCCTCTATTACTAAAAACCTTACCCTTGTGACTGAAGTATGATAGGTAACGAGGAATGGAACTATTCCCTAAGTGTAATACAGATGTTGGTTTTAACCCATTCAAAATGGTCTTAAATGCGAGAGCATCAGACCATTCTAAATCTGCAGGGGTCACAGATACGCTATCCACCTTCAACGCGGTTGAACCTAATAATATTTTCGCAGCGTTTACCACAGTGGATTTAATCCATTTAAACTCTCGCGTATCTGACACATCCCATCCCTGATATAAATCAATGTGCAGGTGCTTTTTAATTTTTAAGTCACGGACATGAAATTTTGGAAATTTACTCATCCATTGCCCTCCTAGAGAAAGTAATCCGTCAAAATTATATTCTTTAATTCTTTCTATATGAACCGTATTAGGTTCACCAAGCAAACCACTGAGCGGATCAACAAACCATGTAGAATTAGACTGATGTAGTACTTTATGCTCTTTGAGGTATTCCGACTCGTGAGGATTTAATTGTCCACAAACAATGGCTACGTTCAATGATGGTTGGAAAAATTCAAAATCTACTTGCTGCNAATTCTTTGCTTCTATAGCATCAATCACGATGGGTTCATGTTTGGTAATTTGTCCATAAAGTGGTTCTTCAAAACTCACATTGAAATGGACTGGCTCACTTTTATCCTTTATATTTTTTGCAGCGGCGTTCATTGCATCTTGCACTTCAGCCTTACTGCTTTGTTCAGATAAATAATAACTTGCTCCAATATGAGGATCAAAAAAATTGGATTGAACGCAGCTCTGTCCTTCCCCTTTCCCTATTCTGCTAGCGGGTCTATCCGCAGTAATAATAATTATGGGAACCTTACTGTAGAAGGCCTCTAAAACAGCGGGATAGTAATTGGCAACGGCACTTCCTGAAGTACAGCAAATGGCAACTGGCTTTTGTGTAATCAAGGCCTCTCCTATGGCTTGAAAAGCGGCGCTACGNTCATCTAGAACGGTATAATGAGACATACTGCTATGTGCAGTTCCTGCTATTATCAATGGGGCGTTCCGGGAACCTGGAGAAAATACAAGAGTTTGAACGCCCATCTGCTCAAGAGCTTCAATAATCCATTGTGCAATCGCCTTATCTGAGGTCATCAATATGTATGAGTTCTTTTAAAGCGGAGATTTTGTATTCTGTCTCCATCCATTCATCCAAAGGTACGCTGTCTTTGGTAATGCCTCCTCCTGCATAAAATTGAACGCCACTATCAAACCATTCCATGGTTCGGAGTAATACTGCAGCATGAACTTGATCTTCAAAAAGAGCCAAGTAGCCCGTATAGAGTGAACGATCATACCCCTCCAATTGTTGAATGAGCAAGCTNGCATTTGCAACAGGCGTTCCACAAATGGCTGGCGTCGGATGCAACTCTTCAACAAGTTCTTTAGGATTCAATACACTATTGTCCGTATTTACCCAAGTCAATAAATGCTCCACAGGTCCAGCATGAAATGTTTCTTGTTTGTCACGCGTAATTCTTCCTCCAAAGGACTTAAGACTTTTATGAACCTCTTTTGTTACAAATTTTTGTTCCGCAANCTCTTTGCTTCCCCAGTGATTAGCCCCCTCTAGTCTAGTACCTGCAAGTGACATACTTCTAAATCCTTCTTGTGTACTTTCTAATAAAATTTCAGGACTAGCCCCCATCCATGCACCAATTGATGCTTCCTTGATAGCAAAAACGGTACAATCCGGGTAATTCTTGGACAACGCTTCAAAAGTACATCTTGGATTAGCC
This sequence comes from Flavobacteriales bacterium, assembly GCA_002707525.1. Classification (GTDB taxonomy): domain Bacteria; phylum Bacteroidota; class Bacteroidia; order Flavobacteriales; family Schleiferiaceae; genus UBA10364. Next base: position 30,430 of record PAND01000002.1, on the reverse strand, counting down.
CTTGGACAATCCCAATAAAACTTTCTGCTCAGCACGACTTTGTTTAATTCGTGATTTTCAATGTTTTCTATGGCACTTTTCACCATCTGCTGATACGAAGAGGCATCTTTTTGATTTTTGGTCTCATACTCTCCGCCTGAGGTAAAATCAACCCAAAAACTATCCGTAAGTTTAGATTCTTCAGATAAGTAATATTCAACCTCACCAGAGAAACCTCTTAAAGCAACATTGGCATTATTTTTATTGGTTCGCTCACATTTGAGTAAACGCAATGATTCATTCGGAATTCGCAGAAGTAATTCGAGCATTATTTGCGCTGTTTGATGAAATTGAGCAGCTTAACCATTGAAATCAACTCTCCTTGTTCATTTTCTACTTTTATCTGAAAAAGGTGAGAACTCATCCCATGGTGAACACATTCGGCTGTAGCAATCAACATTCCTGTACGAGCACTTTTTAAATGATTCGCAGAAATTTCAGCGCCTACTGCCATCTCCTTAGACGGGTCTATGAGCAATTGTGATGCTGCAGAACCTACGCTTTCTGCAAGTGCTACTGTTGCTCCACCGTGCAATATTCTCATGGGCTGGTAGACTCTAGAATCAACCGGCATAGTGGCTACAAGTATACCTTTAGCCACATCAACATCAACGTACTTTATACAAAGTGTTTCCATCAGGGTATCCTTGCAAAGGCCGTTCATTTGCGTCAATACTTCTTGTTTAGAAGGAGATTTTTTCATCATTGCTAAATTACTATCAAATATGGTTGGATAAAATCGGTATTAAAAAAACATCAAATGCCAACGAACACTTAAATTTGCGCTCTCAGGTATAACAGAAAAAAGACGAAAATGATTACTGTAACCTTCCCAGACGGAAATCAGAGAGCTTACGAACCAGGCACAACGGCCATGGACGTTGCGATAAGTATCTCTCACGGTCTTGCAAGAAATATTTTATCAGGCAGTTACGATGGTCGAACCATTGAGTTAAATGATGAATTGACGCAAGACGGTACGCTACAATTTTATACCTGGAATGATTCAAAAGGAAAAGAAGCCTTTTGGCATAGTTCTGCGCATATTTTGGCTCAAGCCATTCTTCATTTCTTTCCGGATGCAAAACTTACCATTGGTCCCGCCATTGACAAGGGATTCTATTATGATGTTGATTTTGGAGATAAGAATATTGGCGAAGCAGATTTTGCCAAGATTGAGCAGCAAATGTTGGAATTCGCTCGTGCAAAATCTGAATTTAAACTGCGTGCTGTTACAAAAGCTCAAGCTTTAGAGGCTTATAGTGACAATCCATATAAAACAGAGTTGATTTCTAATCTAGAAGATGGAACGATAACCTTTTGTGATCATGCAGATTTCACAGATTTGTGCAGAGGCGGGCACCTACCGCATACAGGATATATCAAAGCTGTGAAAATAATGAATGTCGCCGGAGCCTACTGGCGTGGTGACGAGAATAATCCTCAACTCACTCGCGTTTATGGAATTTCTTTTCAAAAAGCTGGTCAGTTAAAAGAATACTTAGAATTATTAGAAGAAGCTAAAAAAAGAGATCATAGAAAATTGGGTAAAGAATTAGAGCTCTTTACGTTCTCTCAACGAGTAGGTCAAGGCCTACCTCTTTGGTTACCCAAAGGTGCAGCTCTTCGTGAGCGTCTTGAGAACTTTCTAAAACGCGCTCAAAAGAAGGCAGGTTATAGTGGTGTGATTACACCACACATTGGTAATAAAGAACTTTATGTTTGTTCGGGCCATTATGAAAAATACGGTAAAGACAGTTTCCAGCCTATTCATACTCCAGAAGATGGTGAGGAATACCTCCTTAAACCCATGAACTGCCCCCACCACTGCGAATTGTATAAGGCTACACCAAAATCATACAAAGATCTTCCTGTACGCTTCGCAGAATTTGGTACGGTATATCGTTATGAGCAAAGCGGCGAGCTTCACGGTCTTACCCGAGTTAGGGGTTTTACACAAGATGATGCGCATATCTTTTGTACGCCGAATCAATTAAAAGATGAATTTAAGAACGTTATAGACTTAGTTCTATACATTTTTAAAACACTAGATTTCACTGAATACACAGCGCAGGTTAGCTTAAGGGACCCAAACAAGCCAGAAAAATATATAGGTTCAGATGATAACTGGGATAAAGCAGAAAGTGCGATTATAGAGGCTGCAGAGGAGAAACAACTAAACACTATTGTTGAATACGGAGAGGCAGCCTTTTATGGTCCTAAGCTAGATTTCATGGTTAAAGATGCACTAGGTAGAAGTTGGCAACTAGGAACCATTCAAGTAGACTACAATCTTCCTGAACGATTTGAATTAGAATACAAAGGATCAGATAATGAAAGTCATCGTCCGGTAATGATTCACCGAGCACCATTTGGTTCCATAGAGCGTTTCGTGGCTGTGTTATTAGAACATTGTGGAGGTAATTTCCCGTTGTGGTTAACACCAGANCAGGTTAAGATTTTACCTGTTAGTGAGAAATACAATGACTATGCTAAAGAAATAGCAGAATTCCTAGAAATTTCCGATATTCGCGCCCTCGTAGACGAGCGTAACGAAAAGATTGGCAGGAAGATAAGAGATGCAGAAGTGACGAAGATTCCCTACATGTTAATCGTAGGAGAAAAAGAAGCGACCAGCGGGGAGCTAAGTGTACGTCGTCATGGTGAAGGAGATTTGGGAACAATGACCCGTGAAAATTTTGTAAAAAATATTGAGAACGAAATATCTCAATTAATTAATTAATAACAGTTTAACTAAAAATAACGGAACACTGAGAAGAGGAAAAAGAAAGCAGCCAAAAGAAAAATTAGCTGCAAATCACAGAACGAATGAACGCATTCGCGTTCCAAAAATTCGCTTGGTAGGAGAGAACGTTGAACCTGGGGTTTATGACACTCGTAATGCCTTGAGAATGGCTGAAGACCTAGATTTAGATTTGGTAGAAATTTCACCAAAAGCTGATCCACCAGTTTGTAAAATCATTGATTACAGCAAATTCATGTATGATCAGCGTAAAAAGCAAAAAGAACTTGCTGCCAAAGCTGTTAAGGTCGTAATCAAAGAAATTCGTTTTGGTCCCAATACCTCTGATCATGATTATGAATTCAAGAAGAAACACGCGATTGAATTTCTCCAAAGCGGAGCTAAAGTAAAAGCGTTTGTCTTCTTTCGTGGTCGTTCCATTGTTTTTAAAGACAAGGGAGAAATTTTATTGTTGCGTCTTGCTCAAGACTTGGAAGAGTACGGAAAAGTTGAGCATATGCCGTCCATGGACGGTAAAAAGATGAACATTACTATTGCTCCAAAAAAATAAAAGTTACTCCAAATAAATACAGTTGAATCATGCCGAAGATGAAAACTAAATCCAGTGCAAAAAAGCGTTTTAAGCTNACAGGTTCTGGTAAAATTAAAAGGAAGCATGCTTTCAAGTCACACATCTTGACTAAGAAAGCTACTGACCAGAAGCGTCGTTTGACAAAATCTGGTTTAGTTCACGATTCTGATGTTGCAAACATCAAGAATCAATTGGGAATGAAGTAATTCCCAGAGTTAGTTAATAACCCTGTGTCCGGTGAATAAACCTTTTTGAAATAGTAGAAGTACCGCCCACAAAAAAATTAAACAATTATGCCACGTTCAGTAAATGCTGTTGCTTCAAGAGAGCGCAGAAAAAAATTGATGAAGCACGCCAAAGGATACTTTGGTCGTCGCAAAAATGTTTGGACCGTTGCAAAGAATGCTGTTGAGAAAGGTCTTCAGTATGCTTACCGCGATCGAAAGAACAAAAAACGCACTTTCCGCGCATTGTGGATTCAGCGTATCAACGCTGGTGCACGTATGCACGGTATGTCTTACTCACAATTTATGGGTAAGGTAAAAAAGGCGAACATTGAATTGAACCGTAAAGTTTTGGCAGATTTAGCCATGAACCACCCGGAAGCGTTCAAAGCGATCGTTAATAAGGTGAAGTAATAATCTTTTGGAGTACTTAAAAAAAGCCCCGTTCTTTTAGAGCGGGGCTTTTTATTTGGAGACTATTTCGAAATCAATCGGAACCCTTGGTAATTATANATGTGCATCTCACCCTTTGGGAGTCTGATCGTTTCAATTAATAGAGCATCTAACTTGGGAAGTTCATGTGCATAGCACCATTTTTCGTTGCCATTCTNACGCCATATTCCAGGAATCTCAACATCTACAGGCAATACATTTATGTAGTCAAATAAACCTGCTATTTCATGGTGTATGGGTTCCGCTATAATCTCGTTAGGCTTGCCCTTTTGCATTAATTTCCCTCCTTGAACTACCCAAAGGGTATCGGCAACAAATAAAGCGTCTGCTGGGTCGTGCAAGACCAATAATGCTGCACATCCTTCACGCTTAATCATCGTTTTAAAATCTATCAAGATTAAGGATTTTGTCCTCANGTCTAATTGAGCTAAACTTTCATCCATGAGCAAAACGGGAGGGCTACCGGCCATCGCTTTAGCAATACTNACTCGTTGACGCTGACCGCCACTCAATGTTCTTACTTTTTGACCAGAGAACTGTCCTAAATACATAGCAGACTTTAAAGCATCTATACGTTGCTCTCTCTCCTGCGGATTCATTCGTAGAATATGATGACCTATGTTTTCTTCTAAACTCAACATATTCTGAAGTTCATCTAGTTGGGGCACCCAGCCAGCTTTAGTTTCATCTAATACAAGACGTTTTTTTCTTGTCTCAACTACGGCGCCTCCAATAATTACTTCACCCCTATTAGCCTCCAGTTCCCCCCGTAATAATCGCATCAAGGTGCTCTTGCCTGCACCAGAAGGACCAACAATTACCACAATCTCACCAGCGGCAACAGATGCGCTGCCAAAGGAGAATTCATCANAGTCGTATGAGAAATTTAAATCTTTGAATTCTAAACGTGGACTCATCATGTGTAAAAACAAAAAAACCGCCCCAAAGTTGGAACGGTTCTCATAATTAAATGCTTAGTCTATAAATGAATAACCTCATCATAAGCGGCCGCTGTAGCTTCCATAAACGCTTCACTGAGTGTTGGGTGTGGATGTACAGCTTTTAAAATTTCGTGTCCAGTAGTTTCAAGTTTTCTTGCCAGAACCGCTTCGGCTACCATTTCAGTAACATTTGATCCAATCATATGAGCGCCTAATAATTCGCCGTATTTCGCATCAAAAATAACTTTAATAAATCCGTCTTTATGACCTGAAGCAGAGGCTTTTCCAGATGCAGAGAATGGAAACTTACCTACTTTCAATTCATGCCCAGCTTCTTTAGCTGCCTTCTCTGTCATTCCTACAGAAGCAATCTCAGGGAAACAGTACGTGCAACCGGGAATATTCCCGTAATCCAAAGGCTCAACATTATGCCCAGCAATTTTCTCTACACAAAGAATTCCCTCTGCTGAAGCAACATGCGCCAGAGCTGGACCTTTAACAATATCACCAATTGCGTAATAACCTGGAACTGTAGTTTGGTAGTAATCGTTTACCATAATTCTACCACGATCTGTTGCAATACCTACATCCTCTAAACCAATTCCTTCAATGTTTGGAGCAATTCCTACGGCGGACAATACAACATCTGCTTCCAAGACTTCTTCTCCCTTTTTTGTCTTGACAGAGACTTTACAACCAGCTCCAGATGTATCTACAGAGGTGACCTCTGAATTGGTCATGATTTTTATACCACTCTTCTTGAATGTACGTTCAAGTTGCTTACTTACTTCTTCGTCCTCTAAGGGAACAATATTGGGTAGGTATTCAACAACGGTCACTTCTGTACCCATGCTATTATAGAAATAAGCGAATTCTATCCCAATAGCACCAGAGCCCACTACTACTAATTTCTTAGGCTGCTTTTCAAGAGTCATNGCCTTTCTGTATCCTATGATTTTCTTTCCATCCTGCGGAAGAGAAGGTAATTCTCTCGAACGGGCTCCAGTCGCAATAATTATATGATTTGCGGTATAGACGGTCTCCTTACCGCTATCATCTGTTACTCCCACTTTCTTGCCGGCCTGAACGGACCCAAAACCATTAAGGACCGTAATTTTATTTTTTTTCATCAAAAACTGTACACCGCCGCTCATCCCGTTGGCAACCTCTCTGGAACGATTCACAACTGCATTAAAGTCTTTGTCATATTTACTCACTTTTATACCAAAATCTTCAGCATGCTTTACGTATTCAAATACCTGCGCACTTTTAAGCAACGCCTTTGTTGGTATACAACCCCAGTTCAGGCATACGCCTCCGAGACTCTCTTTTTCTACCACAGCTGTCTTCAATCCCAGCTGAGAAGCACGAATAGCGGTTACATAACCACCCGGTCCCGAGCCTACTACAATTACGTCAAAATCCATTTCTGATATATTTAAAATGAGGGTGCAATTTAATACCCAAATGGTTAACTCTTACGCACTGCAATGCAGGATATCTCAANATTTACATTTTTTGGTAAGGTTTTTACCGCTACGGTTTCTCTGGCCGGATACGGCTCGTTAAAATGTTGTGCATAGATCTCATTGACTTGAGGAAAATAATCCATATTACTCAGGAAAATAGATGTTTTCACCACGTTATTAAAGTCAGACCCGGCAGCAAGAAGAACGGCTTGAAGATTACGCATCACTCGTTCCGTTTCACTTTCAATACTCCCCAACTCTAAGGCACCTGTATGAGGGTCCATAGCAATTTGTCCTGAAGTAAATATCATATTTCCCGCCTCTATACCCGCACTATACGGACCAATAGCTGGCGCAAGGCCCTTACCTTCAATAGCTTTTTTCATTCTCAAATCATTTTATTGTATTCGATTTAACTATCAATTTAGCTCATATTTGTATGATGAAGGTACTCCTACTAGATAATTACGACAGTTTTACCTACAACCTCGTTCACTACCTTGAAAAATTGCATGCAGAGGTTACGGTTGTTCGGAACGATAAGCCCCTTCCGTCACTAGACTTATTTGATGGACTAGTTCTGAGTCCGGGTCCGGGTCTGCCTGCAGAAAGTGGACAATTGATGTNTATCATCAACCTGGCTTTTGGCCATATCCCAATCTTAGGAATCTGCTTAGGTATGCAAGCCTTGGCGGAATATTCCGGAGCTACACTCTATAACAGAAATGGCGTTATGCACGGACGTACCACACAACTACAAGACATTAAACCTAGCATACTATTAAATGGTCTTACAAACAAAACGGTTGGCCTGTATCATAGCTGGGCGATAAACGCGCCTTCTTTGCCTAAAGATTGGTGCATTTGTGCCACAGCAATGGATGACTGTGCTCCTATGGTAATTGAAAATCACAAAAAAAAGGCTTTTGCAGTGCAATTTCATCCTGAAAGCATCTTAACAACAGACGGCTTTAGGATCNTGGAAAACTGGGTANGAATAATCAATTAAAAATCCACTGCAGTCCTGCGGCGCTGCGCCTTTACTTGCCTGAATTGTTGACTCTTTAAATTGATTCCAACTAAATAAGATCTGGTTGACCCAAAAGGCACCCAAGTAAATTTCATTTCCCAGCAATGTAAATCGCGTACTGCATTAATATTTGTAAAGGCAATACTACGTTCAGCCAAATCCACGCCCGTCTTGTAATTCAAACTCCAGTTGTCTGTTGGTCTAAAGCTGCCCGTAAGGCTAACGGAATGTGCGGCAAATTCATTTACAAATAATGGCATATTACTCGTATCTCCCCCAGGTTCCACTTTTGTTAGAAAACGAAGGTCATAATTGAGCCGAATNTCCCAATCTTGACGCATTGATACTAAACCGTCATATTGATAATAATCAATATCNCCTTTGGTGAAATTACCCCCTATCTGCTCTAAAGTAATCGCTTCTCTACTTTTTTGCCTATTGCTCTTTAATGAGGTGCTTGCGGAGAATTGAGATGACCTGTGCACCGCTAAACCCTGTCCTTGACGCCAAGCAAAAATAGCCTGACGCTCTCCTTCAACATCATAGCTATAGGGATCAAACTGACCCTGATAACTCAGTCTTAATTTCTTCTTAAAAAGAGCACTTTGGGCTGTTAAGCGAATAATATTCCAATTGTATCCGTCTTGAGCGGCAAGGTTGTAGTTCGTGCTAAAATTAAAACGTTCAAGAATTTTCACCTTATTCACTTTCCCTGTTGTATCTCCTCTCGCCGTAATTTTCGCTTCTAAATTGTTATCCAGATTTAGAGAAATAGATCCATTAGAACCTCTACCTGGTGACCCGTAAATAAATCCGTTGTACCGATTGTAGTAGAGTTCATTGCCCAAAGTATCTGTAAAGTTCTGATAGTATCCCCAGAAATCGTTACCAAAGTCTGGTCTGTAATTAAAACTTGCCCTTGGGGTTACCATGTGACGAACCGCCTTAATAGGCCCTTTAGAAAACAGGAAGGTCCCATAAATTTTGGTGTTCATGGATGCGTTAAATCCAAAATCGCGCACTGACTTAAATCCATTGACTGTATCTATTACAGCTGCTTTATTCTGCAGACTGTCAAACGCATAGTCGTATTGTTGAAAATACCAACGTTCTGTGAAATTTGCACTGGGATTAAAAGTAATATACTTAAGTAACTTAGCATTAGTACTCAGGCTAGAGGTGTGCTTGACTCCATATTGACCGTATTCTGACAATACATCATTGAAATCATACCCTGCAGTACTATCCAAATCTTGCGAGATTGTTCCAAGATTACCCTTAACTCTTGCTTCCGCTACAGAACTATAGTTCATTCCTATTTTATCATACCACTGACTCTTGCCATCATTTGTCTTTAAAGGAAAAAAGCGGGGGACATTAAAAGAGGCTTTAGGTAAATTCGTAGTAAAATTTTGGGTCCCGTTGTTCTGACTGTGGTTACCGCTCACAGTAAGGCTTGCCCGACCTAATTTTTGGTTGTAGGTTATGCTTGAGTTCATGGTGTTATTGGTGGTGGTCATGGTACCGTTCATCAAATCCTCTGCATTCGCTGCGTTTCTAAAAAAATTCGGATTCTGAAGATCTATGCGCGCATTAAATTTTCTGGTAGGATGCGCCTTTGGATCCTGATTGTGTGTCCACCTAATGTTGAAGTTTTTGGTCTGAGAATATCTTCCAAAGGGTTCGTATATTTTTAGACCCCGACGCACATTTCTATAGCTGTAGGAAAAATTACCAGTGTATTTGTAGCGTTTTTTATAATTCGTTGTTGCGTTTAGCGCCCAAGAACCTCGTAAAAAGATATCGCCCCTAAGCTCCAAGTTCATGAACTCATTAATAGGAAAATACCATCCGCCGTTTACCAACCCCAACCCTTGCGTTGGAGAATTTTGAAAACTTGGCATAAGTAATCCAGCAATATTTGGCTTTTCAATATTCGTTGGAAAATAACCGTAGGGAATCACCAAAGGAGTAGGAATGCCAAAAAATTCGAAATGAGCAGGACCAGTTATTATCCTTTCGCCCATGACAATCTTACTCTTACCAGTTTTAATTTGGAAGTGCGGTTCTTCATGCGAGCAAGTGGTAAAACCCGTCCCTTCCATAAATAGGATATTAGAATCTACTTTTTTTACGGCATCACCGTTTAAAAAATTNGTTCCTTCTTGAGTAAAAACCCCTTTGATTTTTGCCTTTTCAGTAGCCCAATTATATTTAATTTCACTGAGGTAAAATGTTCTNCCATCATCTTCAAAAACAGGAAGTTGAGTNACATTACCTAAAGTATCTTTATAACCTGATGCTTCAACAATATGATCCTTTAAATAAATTTTTGCATATCCGGCTTGAAGCTTGGTTTCCCCAAAAGTGATGAATACATTATTGTACAATTCTACCGTACCCTCTTCAACGGAACTTACAATAGAATCTTCCCACGTATAATCTATAGGACGTTCTTGAGCGCCACCATAATACGGTGCACAACATGTGAGCAAAAAAAGNAGAATCGTAAACCTCTTAACCACGAGGGTATGTAATTTGCATTGTTAAGATTCAAAGGTAAAACGAACAATCGGCCCAGTTGGTATGAANGAAGGAAGTTATAAAGGTTTGCGAATCATTTCAATTGCGTTAGTGATGACCGTTACGGCTGCCTTTAATCCGACTCCTTTTACTGAAGAGAATGAAGGTGTCAACATCATAGTTATTGACCCTGGTCATGGGGGAAAAGATCCGGGAAATCTTGGAACCGGCAGATACAAGGACAAGGAAAAGGACGTTAGCTATGACGTAAGTGTTTTAGTGAAGCAATACATAGAACAGTACCTGCCAGATACGAAAGCTATTCTCACAAGAAATGACAATGAATTTATAGAACTCTATCAGCGAGCAGTCATTGCCAATAGAGCGAATGCTGATTTATTTATCTCCATTCATTGTAATGCAAACGACGCAAGGTCTGCTTACGGCACTGAAAGTTTCGTTTTAGGCATGGGTGAACGTGATCAACGCCTTAATAAAACTGCTCAATTGGAAAATTCAGCTCGGCTTTTAGAGGATAATTGGGAAAGTAATTACGAAAGCCTAGATGCTTCAAATCCAGCAGCAATCATAGCATTACGCGCTTATCAAGATGCCTATTTAGAACAAAGTATAAGTATCGCCGACGAAATTCAAAATCAATTTCAAACAAGAGTTAAGAGACGCAATAGAGGGGTAAAACAACAACCTCTCGCGGTCTTGCGCGGTTCTACTATGCCCGCCGTATTAGTAGAATTAGGTTTTTTGACAAATCCAGGAGAAGAAGATTTTTTACAAGGTGCTAGAGGTAAAGAATTATTGGCAAGTGCCATTTTCAGGGCAATTAAATCCTACAAATACAAAAGGGAAAGCAGGGATGCCTTAATGAATGAAGAAAGTATCCTAGAAGATATTATTGATTCGGAATTGGCNAACACCAGCGAGGAAGAACCTCTATTGAGTTCCCAAGAAGAAAAGATTGATTCGAAAAATAGTGCAGATGAACAAGCAGAAACAAACGCTCGTGGCCTAAACTCGCTACCAACCTTTATAAATGGTATATCTTACAGTGTTCAAATTGCGGTAAGCAGAAATGACCTTCCTCTAAAACCGGAGAATTTTATGGGACTTTCTAACGTTTATAAGAAAGATGTTTACGGTTTGTATAAATATTATTTTGGAAAAGTTCATTCATACCAAAAGGCTATTGAACTGAAAACAGTAGCTCAACAACATTATCCTGATGCGTATATCGTAGCGTTTGAAGGAACACAGAAAATTAAGGTGCAAGAGGCTAAAAAGGTTGCTCCATAACGTAACTTAGATTTAAAAGATAACATCGTTGAAAACAGAATTTAAAATAGGAATTGCACTAGTATTGAGCACGTTACTGCTCTATTGGGGAATCAATTACATGAAAGGTGAGGATGTTTTCTCCAAGCAAGATAAGTTCTATGTCATTTACGAAAATACACAAGGGTTGTTACCCACCTACCCTGTAACGGTAAATGGATTCAAAGTGGGTCAAGTGAGCAATATCAAGTTTTTACCAGACGGTAGCGAAGATTTAATTGTAGAACTAAAAATCACAGATAACTTTCCTGTCACCAAGGGTACCATTGCCAAAATCTACTCTTCAAGCATCATGGGCGAAAAAAGTATTTCGCTGTTCACCAAACAAGGAGAGCCACTTGCCATGAGTGGCGATACCCTTGCAGGTGATACAGAACGTGATCTCACAGAAGAAGTCAATATGCAATTAGCCCCTATCAAGGCAAGGACAGAAGAACTTTTAGGTACTTTAGATACAGTTATTGGCTTGGCTTCAGGCTTTTTGGACGAAGGAACTTCAGAAAATTTCAAGTCCACCTTTGAAAGTATTGAGAAAACTTTTGAGAGCGTGCAACAAAGTGCAGAGGAAATTAGTAATTACCTCGCTGACAATAAGGTCAATTTTGATGTGATCAGCGGGAATTTCCGATCGTTGAGCGATGAATTGGCGGCAAGTGGTGAGGATATCAGTAAAACCATTTCCAATGTAGAGGCCATCAGTGATTCTCTATCAAATGCTCGGCTTACTGAAACGGTGAACAATGTAGAAAGCATCACATCTCGATTTGATGAATTATTGGCGGAACTTCAGAGTGGAGAGAATTCTGCTTCAAAGCTCATTACAGATGATGAAGTATACACGAACTTAATTGAAGCAACCAATAATCTGAATCGATTGCTTTTAGACATAAAATACAATCCAAACAAATACCTTCATGTAAGTGTTTTTGGAACTAGAGCCAGATATACAGAACAAGAAATCCAAGCCATAGAGCAGAAATTGGATGAAAAACCAAGTAATTAATTCATGCACGTACTGCCAAACATACTTTTCGTTGTCTTATTAGGAGGTGCCGCTTTTTGGTTTTCTAAGAATGTTGGGAGAATACGCCGGAACATACTTTTAGGACGAGACATTGATCGCTCAGACAAGGCTTCTAAACGCAGAGCTAACATGTTCCGTGTTGCTTTTGGACAAAGTAAGATGCAGGCTCGTCCAATAGCTGGCATTCTACATTTTATTATTTATGTGAGTTTCTTGATTATCAATATTGAGGTACTCGAAATTGTCATCGATGGCATTTTTGGGACGCATCGCTTTTTTGCTTCTTTTCTAGGAAGGGCATACGATACACTTATTTCCTTTTTTGAAATTTTAGCAGTCGCTACAATTATTACTGCAATTATCTTCTGGTGGCGCCGTAACATAGGTAAGTTGGATCGATTTCATAAGCCTGAAATGAAGGGTTGGCCCTTCAAGGATGCAAATATCATTTTATACATTGAGGTGGGCCTGATGATTGCCTTATTGAACATGAATGCCGTTGAGGAAAATTTTTCTTCGAACGAACATAGCTTTCTCGTAAGTCATTTGATTGCACCAATATGGTCAGGACTATCAGTTCAAAGTTTACATATAGTAGAACGACTTTTCTGGTGGATTCACATCACCGGAATTTTAGCATTCCTCAATTACCTCCCGTTTTCCAAGCATTTTCATATCATTTTGGCTTTTCCAAACACCTATTATGCCAATCTTGAAGCGAAGGGCAAATTTACCAATAATGCTACTGTCACAAAAGAGGTGAAGTTGATGATGGATCCTTCGGCAGACCCATTTGCAGCACCCGCTCCTGAAACCGAAACTGCTCCAGAAAAATTTGGTGCGAAAGATGCAAATGATCTTAGCTGGATAAACCTGCTGAATGCATACACCTGCACAGAATGTGGCCGTTGTACGAGCGAATGCCCTGCGAATTTGACAGGAAAGAAATTGAGTCCGCGAAAAATAATGATGGACACCCGCGATCGAATTGATGAAATCGGAAAAAACATTGAACATAACGGGCAATTCATTGAGGATAACAAATCGCTTTTAGGAGATTATATCAGTAAAGAAGAGTTATGGGCGTGCACCTCCTGTAATGCCTGCGTACAGGCGTGTCCTGTGGATATTGATCCGTTGAATATTATTATGCAACTGCGAAACTTTGCAACCATGGAAGAAAGTAGCGCTCCCGCTGAACTTAATGCCATGATGACTAATGTGGAAAATAACGGTGCGCCTTGGCCGTTCTCTCAAATGGACAGAGCCAATTGGATAAACGAATAAAACTCAAACAACCCAAATACAAACAGAAATTTCTCTAACGCTTTAAAACTAACACATGGAAAAAAGCGCTAATGCTCACATTAACAAACTTTTACATGAAGCTTCAGAAGACGGTCAACTGATTAGTCCCGTTCTACCAGAAGAAATTAAAAATTACCTGATTGACATTGACGGCACCATTTGTGACGACATCCCCAACGAGGAACCAGAACGGATGGCTACTGCTACGGTATACCCGGATGCACTTGAGACGCTTAATAAATGGTATGCCGAAGGACACGTGATTACGTTCTTTACTTCTAGAACAGAGGACCACAGGGAAGTCACAGAGAAATGGCTCAAAGAGAACGGTTTCAAATGGCACGGCATGCTTATGGGTAAGCCGCGCGGCGGCAACTATCATTGGGTCGATAATCACATTGTGCGCGCTACGCGCTACACTGGAAAATTTACTGACCTGATTGAGAAAGAAAGTACCATTCAGGTTTTTGAAGACTAGGATTACATAACTTAAGACTCTAAAGCAATATTATGACCACATTTTCAGTACCTACTCTCGCTCAAATGAATGCTTCTGGTGAAGCGCCTGAAATCTTGTTTTGGGTAGGTTGCGCGGGTAGTTTTGACGATAGGGCTAAAAAAATCACCAAAGCAATGGCAAAGATCTTACACCATAGTGGCGTGAGCTTTGCCGTTCTTGGCACAGAAGAAGGCTGCACGGGTGACCCTGCTAAACGGGCGGGGAATGAATTTCTATTTCAAATGCAGGCTCTAATGAATATTGAAGTACTCAATGGTTATGGGGTGAAAAATATTGTCACCACCTGTCCGCACTGCTTTAATACCTTAAAAAATGAGTACCCAGAATTAGGGGGAAATTACAAGGTAGAACACCACAGTCAATTCTTGAATAATTTAATGAAGCAGGGTCGACTGAAGGTTGAAGGTGGACAATTCAAAGGCAAGAAAATCACTTTTCATGACCCCTGTTATTTAGGTAGAGCGAATGATGAATACGAGGCACCGCGTGCCCTACTACAAAAGCTGGATATTGAGTTGACTGAAATGAAGCGATGCAAGCAAAACGGTCTTTGCTGCGGAGCTGGTGGTGCTCAAATGTTTAAAGATGCCGAAAAAGGTGAAGCGGAAATTAATCACGTTCGCGCCGATGAAGCACTTGAGTCTAAAGCTGAGATTGTGGTTGCGGGCTGTCCATTCTGTAACACAATGCTCACGGACGGTATAAAAATCAGAGAGAAGGAAGAAGAAGTTCAGGTACTTGATCTTGCAGAAATGATAGCTCTTGCAGAAGATTTATAATTGATGGAGACGCAGCATATGAATCCCGAATCACGCCTTTGGTTTTATGGTCTTGATTCCCCCATGAGTGTTTTACAAGCCAAAGAACTCTCTGCTTTAATGAGCGAATTCGTGAACGAATGGAAGGCACATGGCTCGGAACTTGCCGCTGCCTTTAGACTCTTCTCAAATCAATTTCTAATTATCACCGTAGATGAAAATCAACAGACGGCGACTGGATGCAGTATAGACAAAAGTGTGCACTTACTTCAGGAATTTGGAATGAAACACAATTTAGATTTCTTTAACCGATTATTGGTTCATATTGAACACGGTGATGCGCATGACACGTATTCCATTAGTCAATTAAAGGAGGCCATTGCCAACGGTGAAGTGCATCCCTTGTCTAATATCCTGAACACCACTGCCACTACCCTTAGGGAAAGTGGTACAGGAAAAATAGCACTTAAAGATAGCTGGGCAGCTAAATACCTTTAGAAAATCTCCCGAGCGATCTCGTAGATATTTTTACTTTTTCCCATGCTGTAATAATGTAATACAGGGACGCCCGCCGCCATGAGTTCTTTACTTTGCTGTATACACCAATCAATACCAACACGGCGTACCTGAGTATTATCCTTGCACTTCAATACTTCCATAGCTAAAGTATCTGGAATATCTACATGAAATATTTGAGGAAGAATACTTAGTTGGCGTTTAGTTACTAATGGTTTGAGTCCCGGTACAATAGGCACAGTAATCCCTGCTTCCCTGCATTTATCTACAAAAGCAAAAAACTTGCTATTGTCAAAAAAGAGTTGTGTAACAATGTAATCTGCACCTGCATTGACCTTGTCTTTTAAATTTTCAATATCAATATTCAAGGAAGGAGCCTGGAAATGCTTCTCAGGATAGCCTGCTACGCCAATACAAAAATCCGTCTTCATTGTGTTTTCCAGTTCTTCATCAAGATAATTACCCTGATTCAAATCAAAAATCTGCTTAACTAAGTCTATGGCGTATTTGTTACCATCCGGTTTAGGGGTGAAATAACTCTCTCCTTTTGCTTGGTCGCCTCGCAAAGCCACGATATTTTCAATACCCAAGAAGTTTAAATCTATCAATACATTTTCAGTATCCTCTTTTGTGAACCCACCGCATAAAACATGGGGTACCGCTTCCGTTTGGTAACGGTGCATTAATGCAGCACATATCCCCACTGTGCCCGGACGTTTGCGAACCACCTTTTCTTGGAGAAGTCCATTTGCTAATCGTTTATAAACGGTTTCCTCCCGGTGGTAGGTAACGTCTATAAACGGTGGCTTAAACTCCATCAGTGGATCTATGTGATCAAATATTTCCTGTGCCTTTTGTCCTTTCAAGGGTGGCAGGATTTCAAAAGTAAATTCACATCCTTTCGCGTTGGATAAAATATCTGTAATCTTCATATCAATAGTTTAAGTTTGGGGCTAACCATTTTTCAGCCAGATCTACGGAGATTCCGCGTGACGCTGCATAAGCTTCTACTTGGTCTTTTGAGATTTTACCTACTGCAAAATATTTACTTTCAGGATGAGCAAAGTAATAACCGCTCACACTTGAGGCTGGATACATTGCCAAACTCTCTGTAAGAGACATACCTATTTCTTCTGCCTTTAACAAAGTGAAAATAGTTTGTTTATCCATATGATCAGGACACGCAGGATAACCCGGTGCGGGACGAATTCCTTTATATTTTTCAGAAATCAGTTCGTCATTTGTCAATTGCTCATCAGGCGCGTAACCCCAAAATTCGCGGCGTATTCTCAAATGTAAAAACTCAGCTAAGGCCTCTGCTAAACGGTCTGCAAGAGCCTTTAACATAAGTGCTTTGTAGTCATCCATTTCAGCCTCAAACTTTTTAAGTGGTCCCTCAATATCTAAACCTGCTGTTACCGCAAAGCAACCTATGTAGTCTTGAATATCTCCCTTAGGCGCTATAAAGTCCGATAGGCATTGAAACTTGGATTTCTCTCCAGATTGACGCAAGGCATAAAAGCTGCCCAATTCACCGTCTATTCCTAGTTTTATTTCTTCACCTACGCGGCTGGCTGGGAAGATTCCATAGGCAGCTTTTAAAGTAAGCCAACCGTCCTTCTTTATTTCCCGCAACATAGATTGGGCGTCATTAAAGACTTTCTTTGCTTCATCTCCTACTATTTTATCTTGTAGGATTTTAGGATATTTCCCAAAGAGTTGCCACGTTTGAAAAAAAGGTGTCCAATCTATATAGGGTATAACCTCTGAAATAGAAATGTCATGTATTTGCCTACTCCCAATGAATTTTGGCGTAGGAACAGTCGATTTATTAAATTCTAATTTGGGTTTATTCTTTTGGGCAAACTCCATGGAAACTAATGCTTTTCGCTCCCGATGCTTTGCATAGCCATCCCTAACCTTTTCAAGCGATGCTTTTTCTTGAAGAATGTACAAAGGCCCATTTTCAGAAAGTAATTTAGAACTTACTCCAACGGCGCGACTAGCGTCGTTAACATGCATAACACCTCCACTATATTCCGGATCAATCTTTACAGCAGTATGTGCACGGGAAGTGGTCGCACCACCAATGAGAAGGGGCATTCGCATTTCCATGCGCTCCATTTCCTTGGCTATGTGAATCATCTCATCTAAGGAAGGCGTAATTAGGCCGCTTAAACCAATCATATCGACTTGATGCTCTTGTGCTGCTTGTAGAATTTTTTCTGGGGGCACCATTACACCTAAGTCAATAATTTCAAAATTATTACACGCGAGCACCACGCCAACAATATTCTTGCCTATGTCATGTACATCGCCCTTTACAGTTGCGAGCAGCACTTTACCAGCACTGGACCTGCCGCCTTGGGACTTCTCATCCTCTAAATAAGGTAGTAAATAGGCTACGGCCTTCTTCATAACTCGAGCACTCTTGACCACTTGAGGCAGAAACATTTTTCCTTCTCCAAAAAGATCACCAACAATGTTCATTCCGTCCATCAAAGGTCCCTCAATGACCTCAAGTGGGCGTGAAAATTGAGTACGCGCCTCTTCTACGTCCTGTTCAATAAATTCCGTGACACCCTTTATAAGAGAGTGTTCAAGACGTTTTTCAACTGCTTGATTACGCCATTCTAGCACTCTTGCTTCATCCTTTACGGTCCCCGCAACCGTTTGAGCAAATTCTAAAAGTGCTTCTGTTGAGTCCTCCTTGCGGTCAAGTAAGACATCTTCTATACGCGTCATCAATTCCTTGTCCACTTCCTCATAAACTTCCAGCATGGTAGGGTTCACAATACCCATGTCCATTCCATTTTGGATTGCGTGATAAAGGAATGAAGCATGCATGGCCTCACGAACCGTATTATTACCTCTAAAACTGAAGCTGACATTAGATATACCACCACTCACCTTGGCATAAGGAAGGTTTTCTTTAATCCACTTTGTAGCACGAAAGAAGTCCAGTGCGTTCAATCTGTGCTCCTCCATACCGGTGGCTACAGGAAAAATATTAGGATCAAAGATGATGTCTTCAGGAGGGAAATCCACTGTATTAGTCAATACATCGTAGGATCGTTTACAAATTTCAATTCGACGCTCATAATTATCTGCCTGGCCGTCTTCATCAAAAGCCATTACTATGACTGCTGCGCCAAATCGCTTGATTGTTTTAGCTTGATGAATGAATTCTTCTTCTCCACCTTTAAGTGAAATGGAATTTACCACACTTTTTCCTTGAACACATTTAAGTCCAGCCTCAATAATCTCCCATTTGGAAGAATCTATCATTATGGGGATCCTTGCTATATCCGGTTCAGTCGCAATTAGATTTAGAAATGTTGTCATTGCCTCTACCCCATCTATCATGCCTTCATCCATATTGACATCTAGAATTTGAGCGCCGCCTTCAACTTGATCGCGCGCAATATCCAGCGCCTTATCAAACTGACGTTCTTTGATGAGCCTCAAGAACTTACGTGATCCTGTCACATTTGTACGTTCACCAATATTCACAAAATTCGTGTTCTCCGTTAATACGAGCGGCTCCAACCCGCTGAGCCGCATTGGACGTGATGGCCTGTTAACAATCATAGTTTCTTGGCTCATAGTTTTTGGATAAATCTGCAATTGCTTTAATATGAGCTGGAGATGTACCGCAACAACCTCCTATGATATTTACAAGATTTAACTCTAAGTAGTCTTTAATCTGCGAGGCCATTTGCTCTGGTGTCTCATCGTATTCACCAAAGGCATTCGGTAATCCTGCATTTGGGTGTGCGCTCACGGCAAAGGGAGACTTTGCATCCAATGTTTGGAGGTATGGCATTAATTGCTTTGCGCCGAGTGCACAATTCAACCCTACACTTAATAATGGTGAATGGCTTACGGAAATTAAGAAGGCCTCCGTTGTTTGACCGCTAAGTGTTCGCCCTGAGGCATCCGTTATTGTTCCACTGAGCATAATTTCAACTTCCGCTTCAAGATTTTCAATGGCATCTTGTGCCGCGAACAATGCGGCCTTTGCATTTAATGTGTCAAAAACTGTTTCTATCAGTACGATATCCACCCCCGCTTTGATTAACGATACACATTGCTCATAGTAAGTGACTTTTAAATCATCAAAAGTCACTGCTCGATATCCAGGATCATTGACATCAGGACTCAAGGAAGCAGTCTTATTTGTGGGACCTACAGATCCTGCGATGAACTTCGGTTCCGTACCCCCATTTTTCCTGTAGCGATCAATTGCTCGTTGTGCACATTCAACTGCAGCCAAATTAAGTTCTTCCACCAAATCACACATATGATAATCCTCCATGGATATGGAATTTGAATTAAAAGTATTGGTCTCTAAAATGTCTGCACCAGCCTCCAAATAGGCTAGATGAATATCCTCTATGGCTTTGGGCTGCGTTAAAACCAGCAGATCGTTGTTCCCTTTTAAAGGGTACGAATACTCTTTGAATCGCTCGCCACGGTAATCGTTTTCTTCGAACTTATAGTCTTGTATCATGGTGCCCATGGCTCCATCCAAAACCAATATTTTCTCTTGTAAAGCTTTTCTAATGCTCATCTCCTTAATGTTAGGTGGCTAAAAAGAAAGGTGGAGATGAAACTGTGACTTGCATCATTCCTCTTTGAGGTGGGTTGTGGCACCCGGCACTTCCGGGTTGCCAAGACTTCGTAGGGCCCATTCCCTCTGTCTTTCTTGATAGCGCTGTAAAATTAATGCCAATAATTTGAAAAATCTGTCAATTGACACTTAAAAGTAATTTTCTTTTCTACTTTTGATTGTGTGGAAGGATTTGACTGCTTGCAACCACTAAAAAAAAATGCTAAATACAGCACTTCAGCGCTCTTAGCATGCAAGCAAACAAGTGGCCTCTCCAAAAGAATTGAAAATAACCCCAATAAAAACTGTAAGAGATGTCGTATTTCTTCACTTCTGAAAGTGTGTCCGAAGGGCACCCAGACAAAGTAGCGGATCAAATATCCGATTCAATCATTGATCATTTTTTAGCATTTGATCCAAACTCTAAAGTAGCTTGTGAAACACTGGTAACAACAGGACAGGTAGTCTTGGCCGGTGAAGTGAAATCTAACGCCTATTTGGATGTTCAGCGTATTACTCGGGGTGTCATAGAGAAAATAGGTTACACGAAAAGTGAATATATGTTTGATGCGAATTCCTGTGGAATCCTAAGTGCTATTCACGAACAAAGTGACGATATAAACCGCGGTGTTGACAGAGGAAACCCAGAAGATCAAGGTGCAGGCGATCAAGGTATGATGTTTGGTTATGCGTCAAACGAGACGGAAAACTATATGCCGCTCGCGTTAGATTTAAGCCATAGAATTCTGCAAGTTCTCGCAGAAATAAGACGGGAGTCTACAGATATTCCATATTTGCGACCAGATGCAAAATCTCAGGTTACAATTCAATATAGTGATAAGAATGTGCCAGAACGCATAGAGGCTATTGTAGTAAGTACCCAACACGATGATTTTAACAGTGACGATGAAGTTATGCTGGCGAAAATCAAAAAAGATATTGTAGAAATTGTAATTCCTAGAGTAAAAGCAGCCTTGCCCGCTGCAACTCAAGCTTTATTTGGTGACGACATAAAATACCACATTAACCCCACAGGTAAGTTTGTAATTGGCGGTCCGCATGGAGATACTGGTTTGACGGGTCGTAAAATTATTGTTGATACCTATGGCGGCAAGGGTGCTCACGGAGGTGGCGCATTTTCAGGAAAAGACCCATCAAAAGTAGACCGCTCTGCAGCCTATGCCACGCGACACGTTGCAAAAAATTTAGTAGCAGCTGGTATCTGCGACCAAGTGCTCGTTCAAGTTTCTTACGCTATTGGCGTAGTAGAACCCATGGGTGTCTTCGTGGATACCTATGGAACAGCAAAGGTAGATTTCACAGATGGTGAAATAGCTAGTAAGGTAAAAGCACTTTACGATTTGCGTCCAGGGCTTATAGAACGGAAATTAAAGCTTCGTCAACCCATGTATAGTGAAACCGCAGCTTACGGTCATATGGGGCGAAAAAATGAAATTGTGGAGAAGTCCTTTTATTCGGCAGATGGACAAACTAAGGCTACAGCACAAGTAGAACTATTTACTTGGGAAAAATTGGATTTCGTGGATACGTTTAAAAATGCATTTGGTTTATAGAAAATTATTCTAAAGACAGAAAGCCGCAAGCACTTCTTGCGGCTTTTTTATGTTTGAAACAATGATACCACTCAATGTATGCTTTAGATTCTCCACCTTATTTTTGTATCTGAATTCATCAACCAATTGAACATGATCCAAACAGATCTTCTTATCATAGGCGCAGGACCTACAGGGCTTTTTTCTGTCTTTGAAGCGGGACTCCTAAAGATGAGATGTCACCTTATTGATTCGCTACCTCAACCGGGTGGACAATTGACTGAAATTTACCCAAAAAAACCCATCTATGATATCCCTGGTTTTCCCATAGTCAATGCTGGAGAATTGGTAGATAATTTGATGGAACAGATTAAACCATTTAACCCTGGATTCACCTTAGGGGAGAGCGCTACAACTATCCATAAGGATAATCATGGTCAATTCATAGTAACCACAGATAAAGGCACGACACACCGTGCTCCCTCTGTCGCAATAGCAGGAGGACTGGGTGTATTTACTCCTAGAAGACCGCCAATAGAAAACCTAACAAATTTTGAACAAAAAGGAGTAGAATATATCATCAGAGACCCTGATATGTACAGAGATAAAAAGGTTGTAATCTCCGGTGGGGGCGATAGTGCTTTAGACTGGACTATTTATCTCGCCGATATAGCAACAGAAGTTAGTCTTGTCCATAGACGCACTTCTTTCAGAGGCCATTTAGATAGTGTGGATAAAGTGATGGCACTTGCTAATGCTGGTAAGGTGAACCTTATTACCAATGCAGAAGTAAAAGAAGTTAGCGGTAGCAATTTTTTAGAATCCGTCACTGTGCATAGCAAAGACGGTTCAACCCAAAAGATTGAGTGTGATCATTGGCTGCCTCTTTTCGGGCTCACGCCCACCCTTGGACCTATTGGGGATTGGGGCTTAACTATTGAGAAAAATTCGATAGTCGTTGATAATTCCTTGGATTATCAAACCAATATTGAAGGGATCTATGCAATCGGTGATGTGAATACCTATCCCGGTAAATTGAAATTAATTCTATGTGGTTTTCATGAAGGAACCATCATGGTTCAAAGTGCATTTAAAAGAGCCTATCCTGATAAAAAATTATCTTTTAAATATACCACGGTTATGGGCGGTGTAGGAAGTTTAGAATAGGATGAGTGCAGATATCAACATCACTGTAATTGATAGAGAAGGGCAACAACACAATCTAATTGCTCCAACAGATATGAATATGAATCTTATGGAAGTATGCAAATCTCACGAACTTCCTGTAAAAGGTACTTGCGGCGGAATGGCCATGTGCGCTTCATGCCACTGTTATATTGAGAGTGCACATGTTTTAAAAAATCCTTCTGAGGATGAGGAGGATATGCTTGACCAAGCATTTTTCGTTGAAAATAAAAGTCGACTCGGATGTCAAATATTCATGAGTAGTGATTTAGAAGGTCTTCTAGTTACATTGGCTCCAGAATCTGACTGATTCCTTGCTGAAATGTGACCATTCTTGAATTATCTTCGCTTATCACAGAATGATTGACATGAAAAAACTTATTACTCTTGGGGTATGCCTTGTGCTCTCCATTTCTTCGTTTGCGCAACAATCCATTACGCTAAGTGATTTATGGCAGAAATATTCCTTTTATGCAGGGGGAATTGGCGGTCTTCGCAGTATGAATGATGGAAAGCACTACTCTGCTTCTACAAGGAAAACCATTGATAAATACAGTTATCAAACAGGCGAAAAAGTGGCGACTTTATTAGATGTTACCTCTATTGAAGAGATAGATGGTTTTGGAGGGTATGCATTCAATGCTAACGAAACAGGGGCTATTCTTCAGACTGAAAGCGAATCTATTTATAGGTACAGTTCTAGGAGCGTAATTTGGTTGGCAGATTTCAGTTTAGGCACGGCTCAAAAGCTTCGAAATGAAAAAGTCCGTTATGCAACCTATTCTCCCAATGGAAAACGCGTCGCTTATGTTTTAGGTAATAATCTTTTCGTCTACAGTATACTTGAACAAACGCATACTCAAATCACTCAAGATGGAACATTCAACTCCGTAATCAACGGAGCTACGGATTGGGTGTATGAGGAAGAGTTTGCATTAGTAAACGCCTTTTGGTGGTCGCCCGATTCTAGATATATAGGATTCTTTCGTTTTGATGAAAGTGATGTCCGCAGTTTTAATATGGATGTATATGGCAATGAACTTTATCCTTTCCCTTACACCTTTAAATACCCAAAAGCTGGAGAGGACAATAGTTTAGTAACAGCCCATGTATGGGACAGTGAATATGGTACAGTGAAACAAGTTTTAGACGGTACTTCTTACGAATACTTACCTAGAGCAAAATGGTCTGCGAACGGCACTTGGATCATTTCTACCATGAATCGTCTGCAAAATGACTTGAAACTCTATACTGTTGATGCTTCTACCGGTGCATCTTCCCTGCTCTATCATGAGACGGATGAAAAGTATTTAGAAATCAATGACGAATTATATTTTCTTGAAGACGGTTCGTTTATCATGCTAAGCGATCGAAACGGTTGGAACCACTTATACCATATTACTAAAAGAGGTAATGTTAAGCGCCAAATAACAAAAGGGGCGTTCAATGTGACGTCTTTTTATGGAATCGATGATAGTCAGCGCCTTTATTATCAGAGTTCTGAGGCACATCCAACGGAACGAAACATCTATAGCATTAAAATTAATGGACGCAGTAAAGCAATGCTTACCGCGGAAAAAGGCACCCATAGGGGAACATTCACCAATGACTTTAGTTTGTTTGTCAACACGTACAGTGCAGAAGGAATACCAGCCCAAGTCAGTTTACGCGATAATACTGGTACTCTTGTACGCATGCTTAAACGAAATGAACGAGCAGAAAAGGCTCTTTCCAAGTACACCTATACCCCGAAAGAATTCTTTTCTCTTCCTACGCCTTCTGGCGGAGAATTGAATGCTTGGATGATTAAACCCACAGACTTTGATGATACAAAGGAATATCCCATGTTTATGTATGTATATGGGGGACCGGGAAGACAAACGGTTCAGAATCAATACGACCCTTTGAACGGCATGTGGTTTCAAATGTTGGCCAATGAATACGACATGATTGTGGTAAGCGTTGATAACCACGGGACAGATGGACGTAGCGAAGCATTTAAAAAGAGTACCTACGGTCAGATGGGTAAACTAGAGACTCGGGATCAAACAGAAGCCGCCCTTGAATTATCTAAGCGTGGGTATATTGATGGGAATCGAATTGGAATTTTTGGCTGGAGCTATGGCGGCTACATGGCTTCCAACTGCCTATTCCAAAGTCCGGAAGTTTTTAAAATGGCTATTGCTGTTGCTCCTGTAACTAATTGGAGGTTTTATGATAATATTTATACCGAACGTTACATGGGTTTACCCTCTGAAAACAGCGCTGGATATGATGCAGATAGTCCGCTATCTCATGTCAACGGCATGAGTCCTAACGGCAAATACATGTTAATTCACGGAACTGGAGATGACAATGTGCATGTACAGAATTCTATGCGCATGGTAGAGGCCTTGGTCCAAGCAGACAAAGATTTTAAATGGTTTGCCTATCCTGACAAGAATCATGGAATTTCTGGAGGTAATTCGCGTATGCATCTTTACCGTATGATGACTAATTTCATCCAAGAAAATTTATAAGAATTAGCCTCTATCTGCTCTTAGAAATATAATGTATACTTGTTGAATACAAAAACACCTAAACATGAGTGATCAATCTTTAAAGCACCCACCAGCGCTGTGGACGCTATTTATGGCAGAAATGTGGGAACGTTTCTGTTACTATGGAATGCGTACCCTTCTTACTCTTTTCCTCATAGAATCTATGATGAAAGGGAATTCAGAAGCCTTTTTAATTTATGGTGCATATACCGCTTTAGTATATGCAGCTCCTATCCTAGGGGGGCGTTTGGCAGATAAGTATCTAGGGTACCAATACGCAATTATGCTTGGTGCCGTTTTAATGTCAATCGGAGAATTTTTGATTGTTGCTAGTACTGACCTGTTAGATTTAGACAGAGTACTCAGAGACTCCCTAATGTACATTGGTATGGGCGGTTTGATTATTGGGAATGGTTATTTTAAGGCAAACATCTCAACTATTGTTGGTAAACTCTACGAAGATGACGACCCACGTCGCGATTCAGGATTTACCATCTTTTACATTGGAATTAATATTGGGGCCTTATTGGCCACTACAGTGGTTGCTGTTGTTGGTCAGAAATACGGCTTTGAATACGGCTTTGGATTAGCCGGACTTGGTATGCTTGCCGGTCTATTCATCTTTTGGAGCGGACGTAAGAAATACGAGCACGTTCCAAACATCAATATTACACCTGCTGGTCATGAGCGAATGCTTTTTATGCCTCGCTACAAGGCCATAACAGTACTTTCACTCTTTTTGATACCATTGTGTTACGTACTCATTCTGAAAAATTCCATTTTAATTTATTTACTCATTGCGATTTTCGTTTTCGTTGTTTACCAACTCATTTCAGCCGGTGCTAAAGAGGGTAAAATGTGGAGGGACCGTATGATTGCCTTAACTATCATGATGGTGATCAATATCATCTTCTGGGCAGCTTTTGAGCAAGCAGGAACGTCTCTAACCCTATTTGCTGATGGTAATGTGAATAGAATGATTGGTGGATGGGAAATGCCTCCTGCAATGACGCAGTTCTTCAACCCATTCTTCATTATAACCTTTGGGTCCTTATTCTCTTGGATGTGGATTAAACTAGATACTATAGGGAAAAACCCTTCTATTCCAATGAAATTTAGCTACGGAATCTTACAACTAGGTGCGGGATTCTTGGTCACGTTGATTGGTTTAGAATTTGCAAATGACGCATTTCAAGTACCTCTATTAACTCTAGTATTCTTGTACATGCTCCATACTACGGGTGAGTTATTCTTGAGTCCGATTGGTTTATCCATGGTGACCAAACTTGCTCCTAAAAATATTGCAGGAACCGCCATGGGTGGATGGTTTTTATCATTCGCAATGGCTAACTATTTAGCCGGAGCAATAGCTACGTTAACAGGCGGCGAAGGTCATGGAGGAGAATCTGTAGAACTTTCAGCAGAGCAAGGCCTTACTAGTTATGTAGATACCTTTTCTACGCTTGGCTTTGTATTGATAGGTTTTGCATTATTGATTGCCTTACTGCGTAAACCATTGAATAAATTAATGCACGGTGTTAAATAACATTTAGCATAGTTTTATCATATGAACCCTGCGCCTTGTGCGCGGGGTTCATTATTTTCATGTTTATGAGGAACACTTTACTAACTCTAGCAGTATTATCTGGATTGGCTGGATTGGCTCAAGAGAAGATTCAATGGATGACAATTGAAAAGGCATATGAATTAAGCTTAACTGAAGAAAATCCAAAAAAGATATTTATAGATGTATATACTGATTGGTGCGGTTGGTGCAAGCGGATGGATAAAGCTACTTTTCAAAATCCTGAGGTTGCAGCGTACATGAATGAGTATTATTACAACGTGAAGTTCAATGCGGAGCAGCAAGAGGATATTTCAATTTTAAACAACACTTTTAAATTTGTTGCCCAAGGAAAACGGGGTTATCATGAATTAGCAGCTGCATTACTAAATGGAAAAATGTCCTATCCTACTGTGATTTTTATGAATCATACATTTGAAATGCTTAGCCCAGTTCCCGGATATCAAGAGCCAAAGCAATTCATGAAGGTTGCAAACTTTTTTGGAAGCAACGCTTACAAGAATACAGATTGGAATGAATATTCAAATTGATCAGATTGGGATTTGATAACATAAAAAAACCTGCGCTATTCGCAGGTTTTTTTGTTAAAACTTAAAGTCATACCCTTTAAGAGTTAATTTCTCGTATTTCTGTTGATTAAATTCATACAAACGTGAGGGCTTTTTATTACCTGGTGCTTCAAATACAGTTTCCTCCGTATCTATAAGAAGTTCGCTGCGCATAAACTTCTTGCGGAAATTTCGTTTGTCTAATTCCTTACCCAAGCAGGCTTCATAGAGGGAATGGATATTATTAAAAGTAAATCGTTGAGGAAGCAGCACGAAACCAATAGGTCGTCTTTTCACGCGGCGCTTTAAACGTTCCTTTGCCATCTCATATATTTCGTTGTGATCGAATATCATTTCTGGCTCGTCATTATAATTTACCCAACGGTATCCTTCTTGAAGTTTGATATCTTTTACTTCATCCCAATTCAAGAGCGCGTAGTAGGCTATATTGACTACTCTTCCCATAGGGTTTCTATAGACTCGCGCAAAGGCGTTTAATTGCTCCAGGTAGATTTGATCCATACCGAGAACTCTGTTCATCATACGTTTCGCAACATCTTCCACACTGTCGTTGGCTTTTACCCAATTGGTAGGAAGCATTGGTGCTCCTTTGTAGGGCTCTAATGATTTAGCCCCAACGAGCGATCTTAAATGTTGTCCGTCAAATGCAAACACTACTACAGAGGTACCTAGTGCTGCGTCAAATTTTAATGCCATGGATTAGAGGTTTTGTGCAAATTTAAAAACAAATGTCCTTATGGAACTTTATTTTAACGTTAAATAGTGTTATTATTCAACACTTTACACGAATAAAGGTTCGATTTAGATTAAAAAATACTAAATGGTTCATAATGAGACAGAAAAAAATCTTAAAGTTCAACGGCCCTTGCAGCCCATCTAGTGGAAATGATCAAATTGATGAACTCTTTGTTGCTTGTAGGCAGGAGTCAATACTTCAATTAATATAAGCTCCTCTTCTCCACTGTTGAATATTCTTACTCTCTCTCCATTTGGAATATAAAACCCGTTATTCTTGACAATAACCATGGTACTGTCTTTAAATTGGAGCCCCAAAGATCCTTACAGCACTATTCCACGAATATCAAACTCTGCCTCAATTATTGGTTCCGTCCATCCCACGGGAGCATGCATTTCATTTAACCCCACATTGTCCGTCTGCGTATAATCCCATAAGTACCGTTCTACATTATCTTGAATGATAATCTTAGTAGGCTTATAAGAATTCGCGTTTTGAGAAAATAATGCAAAAGGGAGAATACTAATTAAAAGAGTATACTTATTCATGAGATGCATTTAATTGGTTACTAAGTTCTTATAGGTCGATCTAAGTGCGGTTTCATCATTAATAATCGTTTCCACCACTTTAATATCTGCATCCTGATGCGTAATGGCAAAATCTACTTTACGCACAGTTATCTCATCTGCACAGCGAATACCTACTGAAACTGTATCATCATTAGTACTAATAGCAAAACGTATAGGCTGCCTTAGGTTATTTCGAATTTTCAAGTCCTTATGTCCATATGCAACTGTTGCATCACCTCCTAACGGCATGTATCTGCTATCATCATCATAAATATCAACAGAGTGATTATGTCTTTCAAGTACTATCAATCCACAGTGAATACTTACTAAATACAATAAACCAGATAATTGGCAAAGACCGCCACCAAATGAATCTATAGTCTCCCCATTCACCAAAGAACGACTTTGAACAAAACCTCTTTTTCCAGACGGATTTCCCACAATTTTCCAAAATGAAAATATTTGGTCAGGCCAAATAGTTACATGGTCAATGAAGGATTTTGCTTTGAGAATATTCTGCTTTTTGAACTCATTGGATTTGAGGTCTTGCGTAAGAGCAAAAACAATGGATTCATCTAGATGTTGCGGCTTTATCTTAGCAAAGGAGAACATATACCCGTTGGAAAAATCCCTAACAGCATTTTTTAAAAGATGCAATCTGATTTTCACGCCGTATGGAATATACTTTTTGATCATTTTTTCTTTAAGATGAAGACTAAATGAGAACTGAACTCTTTAAAGATAGAATTGCACAAAAAGCTGTCTAAAGGAACAACGTATTTCCTGATTCTTTTTGGTATTCTGTGAATGGGGAAAAATGCAATACCGTGAAAGTTGACTATTTCCCAATCTTCTTTTACTGCTTTTTTAAGTTTCCGATAACTTATTTGATTGCCCCCGTGCCAAGAAGGCGCTTTATAGCCAAATAATCGTCTACGCCTTTCAGAAGGAATATCAAAAATGAATTGGGCACTGGGTATAGAAATTCGTGAGACTTCTTTCTGAATATTCTTGAAAGCCTTTAAATCCAAATGCATGAACAGGTGAAAGGAAATCACATTTTCAAAGTAGTCATCTTCAAAACTCGACCCTTCAGCATCTCCCACATTAATGTTTTTGTTTGGGAATTTTTTCTGGGAAACACGCACCATTTCTGGGCTAATATCCATTCCGTAATTCGCAAAATCAAGAAAACGACCGGTACCGCAGGCAACATCAAGGTTTTTCTCAATGGCATCCTTAGACAGGTATTTATGTAAGACCCTTAACTCTTGATGATGAATATAATCGCCATACGAATTGGAAAACCGATCGGTATCGTAGGTGTCCGCAAGGGCGTCGTAGAATTTGATTATTTCTGTTTTCATTTTCTGATTTATCAAGGAGAACCAATAAGCGCCCAAAACATGTCTATGCTCAAGATAACGCAAGACACTTTAGTTGAAAAGCACAATGGTAAAAAATCGATTGATTTTGATCAAGATGTACTAAGCCTTCTTTATAAAATTGTGCTATGTAAAACAACTTACAAGACTACAAGCACTTAAAGCTGCTTTTGTTACACCTTTAAAATCTTTTATTCATTGAATGA